>NZ_JBXWNC010000025.1:0-42773 GCF_059610165.1 Ruegeria sp. YTSA135
CGATGCCCGAAAGTCTTTCTGTCCGAAATCGCCCTCGCGGCTCTCGTCATCTACTGGCTATGAGTCCTGAGCGTAGGCCAGACAGGCTCAAATTATCTGTTGTCCGCCAAAGCATCAAGGCTTGTATCGTGTGTACTCGAAGTCCATATACACAAGGCTTACGTTTTTCTTTTTCGACCTGCTGTCTCCCCAATTCGGCGTTCAGTCTTTCGATTCAGACCTACCACGCCGAGTCGCCGCAATGATGCGGGCGGCAAGTATTAGGAGACCTCCACCATGGCAAATGGCACAGTAAAATGGTTCAACTCGACCAAAGGTTTTGGCTTTATTGAGCCTGAAGATGGCAAGCGCGACGTGTTCGTACATATCTCAGCACTTGAACGTTCCGGCCTTAGCGAATTGAAAGACGGTCAGAAAGTTACTTTCGACATCGAAGCTGGCCGTGACGGACGCGAAAGCGCCGCCAATCTGGCACTCGCTTGACTTTCCACGGGCACCCTTATGGGGTGCCCGTTTGAACAGTGGGCAACTAAGAGCCGTTGGAGAACAAGTAAGTTGCAACCTAAAGACTGGACGCGGGTGCTCGCACAATACCGTGTGCCCGATGCGAAGCGCAGTGTTTTTGAACTTGCGATCACTGTTGTCCCCTTATTCGCGCTATGGGCCCTAGCGTGGTTTGCGTTGTCATTTAGCGTCTGGATGGCAATATTGCTGGCCGTCCTGAATGCCGCATTTCTGGTCCGTATCTTCATCATTATGCATGATTGTGGTCATGGATCTTTCTTTAGAAGCCGCATCGCATGCAATTGGACCGGTCGGGTTCTAGGTGTTCTTACCGTGACACCCTATGACGTTTGGCGGCAAAGCCATGCGATTCACCATGCCTCAACCGGTAACCTTGATCGGCGTGGTATGGGTGACATCCCTACTTTGACCATTGAGGAATACCTGAAACGGAAGTGGTTCGGGCGTGCCGCGTATCGTCTAACCCGGAACCCCGTCTTCCTGTTCGGTGTTGCGCCGATCTATACGTTCTTTCTTCAATACCGCTTACCTGTTGGTTTCATGCGGTCGGGCTGGCTGTACTGGGCAAGTGCGATGGGAACAAACGCCGCAATTGCAGGGTTATTGGCTCTGATTTTATGGGCCGGAGGCTTAGAGGTGTTGGCGAGTGTTTTCCTGCCAACCGTGATTGTCGCATCGTCAATTGGTATTTGGCTGTTCTACATTCAACACCAGTTTGAACATACAACCTGGGATCGGGAAGAGGGATGGAATCTCCAGAACGCCGCGTTCTATGGCAGTTCTCACTATGCCCTGCCAGGCATCCTGCGTTGGTTCTCTGGCAACATCGGTGTGCACCATGTTCACCACCTTGCCAGCCGCATACCGTTTTACCGGCTAAACGAGGTTTTGCGTGACCATTCTGAGTTGGAAAACTGCCAGCGTATTACTCTATATGAAAGCCTTCATTGCGCGCGATTGCATCTTTGGGATGAAAAAAGTCAGCGCCTGCTGACCTTTTCCGAGGCCTTGTCGAACACCAATTCCAATAGGCATTTAGTGTAGCCTGGCGCGTACCAGATAGGCTTCGACCGTATCACCACCCAAGGCGCGAATGGCCTCTAATCGGTGAAGGCCTTCAATCAGCACGAACCTCTTGTTGTCCGAGCGTATCTGGATCGGGGTCTTCTGACCGTTCTTCAGGATATCTTCGGCCAGCGTCAGAACTTTTTGTTGATCAAGCGTTTTCGCCCGTTTCACAGGTACATAGATCAGATCGAGCGGATATGGTCTTTTCTCCAACATAAGCTAGGTTAGCAACCTTTCGTGCATTTATTCCGGTTCAGAGTTCGCTACAAAGGTGGGGGCAGGAACATACGTCATAGAACCGAACGAACAGCGTCGCGCAGTTCCTGATGCATAATCCAAGTTGCTGGCTCATCGTCACTTTCAATGTGAGAAAATGCCAGGACCTGAGCGGCGCCATCATTCTGTACCGATCCGGCTTCGGGCAGGTCCAGTTCCAGATATTCTGCGATCAATAGCCCGATTTTCTTGAAAACTTTGATGGAGGCCTCGCGCGATTTGTAACCGGCCGCCTGAGACAAGTGACCAATGGTCAGACCGTCCTTGCCTGCGATAGTAAGTGCTTTGAGCATTGTAACCTGCGCAGGGGTGAGCCTGATCTGTCGCAATGCCTCCGCGTATTCTCTTTCACTGGGAACGAAGGTGCCGGAGTTTCCTTCCAAACGGCGTTGATCGCTTCGTTTCCTGTCGCGTTCTTCGAGAAATTCTTTCAAGGCTTCAATGGCCAATGCCGGTGTTTCGCCAACTGCATCGGCAATCACTGCCTGCGTTTTTGCTGGTGGCTTGGGGAAAGCGCGCGCAACGCAGTTACCGCTCAGAATGCCAGCCTTAATCAAGTACTTTCCAAATTCGACTTCAATCACTCCTGATACGTCAGCGTTCCGCGACTTTCGAACACTACGGTCCTGAAATGATTTTTGTTGCAGACTATGAGCTGACATCATTGAGTCCTGAAGGGTTATTCGAGGGGCATTTTTGCGCATCAGAGAAACACCACTACTATTATCGCCGCAACAAACACCGCTGACGCGATAAACATTTTAACTCTGTAGGACCAGCGATGCGCCCTTTCGGCTTTGAGCCTTTTGCCCAGGTTTTCGTCTATCGAGTTATGGTTCACGGCTTCGTCCTTCCGGATTTGTCAGGCGGTATTGACTCCGACCAACCTATTGTCGCGGCACGTTTTCGGTGCACTTATCGTTCTGCCTTGTGAACGGCCGATTACACTCCCAACCATCACCTCTTCGATTCAAATGAGCGTTTGAAGGCACAAGGATCGCAACGCACCTGTCCCGGTTTGCACGAAACCCACGATCGCATTTCCATCCGGAATATGTTTCAGGTGCAAGATATGCATGCTGTGGAATTGCCACAGGCACACAGCCGCTCTCCGTTGCTCTGTAGCCTCTGAGGCACACCCAACCTTCCGCGCTGTTTTTGTCAGTCAGGCGACCGTTGCTAGGGACACTAATCGCAACACACTCCTGACCCTCCTTTTGAAAACCCCAGTTACAGTGCGTTTCCTGTGCTCCAAACCGGGTTCCGACGTAACCATTTTGAGGTGAAATCACCTCTTCACATTCGTCCCCGACTCGCTGGAAGAGCCGTTTGCACTCCCATCGATCTCCGGTCGATGCAAGATAGGCATTCTCAGGAACATTGATTTCCTGGCAAAACGCCCCGACATGCTTAAAACCGTGATTGCATTCCCAGCCACTGCCATAGGAACTGCCTGTCAAATAAGCGTTTTCTGGTACGTCTGTTCTTTGGCAGGATCCATTCTTGTTTTCGAAACCTTCGTCACAAACCGAACCGTCGGCATTGTCTGCGACTTGGGCAGGAAGCTGCGTTCCTGAGAGCAACACCAAGAGTGTCGGTATCAAACAAAGAATGCATCGCGCAGACACGGTAAATGATTGATTTAAACGAAGCCTGAGACCTGATCTATCGGGCATCAAGCACGCAATTTATGAGCAATGTGCTGTTCATACGGCGCCTTCTTTCATGGGTCACGCGTTGACTGGGGCTTGTCAGGTGACAGTTGCGAATGCTTGCGAGAAACGAGCTCATAACGAAAACCCCAGCGAAACCCGTTCCTATGCTGGGGCACATGCTACAGTTAGTCTGAAGGCCATTGGGTCATCGAAGCCGGCAGCATCGCGGCGACGAATAAATCTTCCCAATACACTCTTGTGGTTCTTAGTCTGTGAAGAGTCAAGGATGCATCCTCGTCACGAAGCGTGTGCTACGGAGATGGCTATTTTTGAGACCGATGAGTGACTAGGTGGCTTAGAGAACAACTGAGAGGAAAAATTCAGCGTGATACCACCTTTGAAACCGAGTTAATGACGAACTTGCACAAACTGAGTTCTGTGATGCTCAGTGCAGCTTCACGAACGCATTGCGTTGAAAGTCTGCTTCCAGGCCAATTTCGGGTACTAAGGCAAAATGGTGAGACAGGAATTCTGGGCACATTGATACCGCAGTGTGATCGGCCCATTGCCAAAGTAAATTTGAGTTCTGTTCCTGGCCTGACAGCGAGACCAATCGTGTCCACGGCTGGCAAGCAAAACGAAGCGATCTGCATGGGTATCGTTCAAATCTGTTCTCGAAGACGAGTAACTGTTTCTTTTGGATGAGCATCCAGTAGCGCAAGGAGCTTATACGCAGGCCCTCCGGGGCGGCGAGCGCCGCTCTCCCACAACTTGTAACCAAACTCGCTCATCCCGATAAGTTCGGCCATTTCGACCGCGGTCAAGCCCGCCTTTTCGCGGACCTCAAGCGGTGTAGCGACGGGCTCGGAATTGGTGTCCGAGCGGGCGCCGTGCGCCAGATCAACGGGCACAAGGCTGGGGTCCGGTCCTGTCATCATCTGCTCCCTATTATTGTCGTTTGAGGCATGTGCAAAAGTCATGCCCGAAGTTCGCGATTGCGCAGATGTCAAAGTCTGGTGCGCAGGCGTTTTTCGACAGCGCTCAATCTGCGGGTCGTCTGTGCCATATCCGTTCGGAGGGTCCGGATTTCATCAAGGATACCTTGAATATCCTCCGACCCGGAAGTGGTATCGGTTGGATCAAGCACACCTTCTCCTTCACCGCTCAGAAGCCAAACCAGCGAGACCCCAAGTATGCCGGACACCATCTGCGCCTTGTTTGCACGCGGCTCTGTGCGATCCTCTTCCCATCCCTGAATGGTCTTCAATTTGACGCCTAGGCGACTGGCAAGCTTCTTTTGAGAGTATCCCACGGCTTCGCGCGCAGCGACAATCCGATCACCCAGAGTTGCCGCTTCATCACCATAGTATGAGGTGTCGTTTGATATGGTCGTAGCTACGTTCATTCTGCTTTCTCACTTTGATTGAAAATGTCATGGCGCGGTCAGGCCGCGAATTCGCTACGATCCTCAAGACGGATCGTCACAAGGTTGCTGTTTTCATGGCGGCGATATGGGGTCAGCGCCTGTTTGATGAAGGGTTGAATGTCCATCCGGGACCGCTGCCAACGCGCAAAACGACGGAACAACGCCCAGGTGCACTCGTTGTTGGACGTAGTCACAGTCTGGACACGGGTGACATCGGCGCAGACGTCCCGACGCATCACCTGCGCCAGCATCAGCGACGCAACGCCCTTGTCAGCCTCACCCTCTGAAACGCCAACCAGCCAGACAAACAGGGTCTCAGGGTCACATGGCAGAACATAAGCCAGCATCGCGGCGACCAGGTCTCCATCCAGTTCCGCAATGATGGAGAATTCTTTGTAGTCATCAAACGTCGCCAGGTCGCCAAGCAAATAACCAATGGCTTCCTGATCCGCGGTTCTGGACAGCGAAGACACCGCTGCGCCATCTTCCGACAAAGCTGGACGCAACAACGGAATAGCTTGTTCGAACAGCTCCAAAGCATGCTGCATGTACCACTCCATCAATAAACTTTAATTAGCTAAGTAACACACGAAAGTTCAAACTCAAAATGCAATGATAAAATTTACAAATCCGCGATGAATTCATCTCTTTTTACGATATTTTAATTTGCAAAACTAATCATTTTACATTCCGCTAACACTTGAGCAATCAATACAAATTTGACAATCTCACTCCAATCGAATGCGGAGTAGATACATGGATCGTATCGACAGCAGCCTTGTCGCCCTGCGACAAATCCTGCGCGCCACCGAGATGTCCGGCCGGGAACTGGCGCAATCCGCCGGGCTGACCGCGGTCCAGCTTCGTGTGCTGCAAGTGATTGGCGAGACGGGGCAAACCACGGCCAAAGCAATTTCAATGCGCATGCATGTCAGCCAGGCAACAGTCACTGCGCTGGTGGACAAGCTGGTTTCGGGCGGCATGGTTGTGCGCGAGAAATCCCTGACCGACCGACGGCAGACCAATATTCTGATCACGGATCGCGGGCGGCAGATCCTGGAGGACGCCCCAGATCCGCTGCAACAGCTCTATGTGCGGCGGTTCAAGCAAATGCAGGACTGGGAGCAAGCAATGCTTGTTGCCGCGCTCGAAAGGGTTGCAACGATGCTAGACGCCGAAGACCTTCAGGCTGGCGCGATCCTGACAACCGGCGATTTGAACAAGGCGGAATAATAGGCCGGAATGACCGACCCTCTTCACGCGCCTCTTTGTCGAGGCGTTTTTCAAGAAAGGACTTGGCAGCTTAAACGGACCCGTCGTCAACTTGGTCGATCTTTCATTGCCACGCATTCATTGCGGGCAAGCAGCCAATATCTCCTTTTGGAACGACACTTCCGCTTTGGACTGCGACCAGCCAATCATGCTTACCGCAGGGAACGGCAGCACTGAACCCAACATGTCGGTTAGTCGCTGCGCAGCAAATGGCTGGTTCTGAATGCCTAGGGTTCCAGACAGCGACAATTGCAGCCGCAGTCTGGTATCGTTTGTGAATTGCCTACTGCAATTGCAGGTTTTCGGCGGATGTCTTGCCACGCATCCGGTCTTCTTTCAGATCGAAGCCGACCTTTGCGCCTTCTTTCAGGCTGTCGAGGCCAGAGCGCTGAACCGCACTGATGTGTACGAACGCGTCACCGCTGCCGTTATCCAATTCGATGAAGCCGTAGCCTTTAGTTTCGTTGAACCATTTTACTGTTCCGGTCGTCATGAGGTTATCCTTTCAATGACATGTGCCCCGCCGGGATTGGCCGGGCTGCTAGCTGCGCTCAGGCAGCAGGTTGGGTAAACTCACCAATGTTGGAGAGCATTCGCATAAGACCGTCCTGCGCTTGGGAGGGGACGATCTGGTGTTGTTGGTGTCCGTTTCGCTGGCGCGTTGCGTGGCTAACCGTTCGCGGCTTTGGCGGAGGTGTAAGATTGGCAACGCTGAGCCTTTGCGGTTTTGCATTGCGATCGCGTTTCACAGGCGCGGCTGGCGGATTTAGGTCACTTGGCAACTGGTTGCCAATTAACTTTTCAATATCCCGCAGGAGCGGTATCTCTTCGCGATCACACAGTGAAATCGCGGTGCCAGTTCTGCCTGCACGTGCTGTCCGACCAATGCGATGCACGTAGGATTCTGGCACATTTGGAAGCTCATAATTTACCACATGGGATACATCGTCGATGTCTATCCCGCGTGCGGCAATATCGGTGGCTACAAGGACAGTGGTTGCCCCTGACCGAAAACCCGCCATAGCGCGTTCGCGTTGAGGCTGGCTTTTGTTCCCGTGAATGGCGGCGGAGTTGATCCCGGCTGCAATCAAGTGCTTGCAGACGTTATCGGCACCGCGTTTGGTGCGTGTAAACACGACCGCACGATGCACGTCCTTGTCCGACAGAATATCTGCCAGAACACGGCGTTTGTCCTGCTTGGCCACATGCTTGACGCTTTGCGCGATCCGTTCAATCGGCGTTGAAACAGCCGCCACCTGAACCTCTGCCGGATCGCTCAGAAAGTCATCGGCAAGCTTTCTGATCTGCCCCGGCATTGTTGCCGAAAGCAGCGCCGTCAGGCGTTTCTCGGGCAGTTTGGCCATGATCTTGCGAATGCTGGGCAGAAAGCCCAAATCCAGCATCTGATCGGCCTCATCCACCACAATGGCTTTGGTTGCGGACAGGTTGATAACGCCTGTGCCAAGGTGGTCGAGCAGGCGTCCGGGTGTTGCCACCACAATGTCCACACCGCCGCTGAGAGTCTTGATCTGCCCGCCGGGGCGTACGCCACCGACGACAAGTGTCGCCGTGATCTGGCTAAACTTGCTGTAAGCGCGGATGTTGTCCACGATCTGCGCCGCAAGCTCGCGCGTCGGCGTCAGGATCAATGTCGTGCACTGTTTCGGAGCGGGTTTTGATCTATCACGCTCAATCCGATGCAACAGGGGCAATACGAATGAGGCGGTTTTTCCTGTGCCGGTCTGGGCAATGCCGATCACGTCGCGCTTAGATTGCAGCAGCGGAATGACCTTGGCCTGAATGGGCGTAGGGGTCGAATATCCCTGAGCCTTGATGGCCTTCAGGATGGGCTCGGCAAGGCCGAGGGTGTCAAATGTCGTCAAAAGCGTTTGGTCTCGTGCCATAAACGCGGTTCACCGCTATCGGCACTTGGTCTCTCTAATCTACTGGGAAGCTCGTATGAAATAGCCGCCGTCGTTTCGTTGCTCTCAAGGAGCTATTCAAGACAACGATCTGGGGATCACGGGCGAGAATACTTTGCCGCTGATTTGGTCATCCACACGCAGCGTTACGACTCCTCTAAAGAGCAAAGGTGAAGAAAGCAACAACTCATTTCGGAGCGGACATCGGCCCAAGGTTCAGTCTATTGCGCATCCTAGAACCTGCAAAGTCTACTTGTGAATGTCCGCTTCGGGCTGCAATCAGCCAAGTATGCAACCCGCGGAAAATGACCGCTGTGGGCCAAAGCTGCCGAAAACTGACCCGGTCCTAAGATGTTTTGTCAACCACGGGCGCGCATCTCCAAAGCGTCTTGTGTAGTTAGAATGTTACCCGCGTAACCCCAGGAACCGCTGCTCACTTCTAGCAACCGGACAGACGTTCCATTCTGTATCGTTTGCCCGGTGACTTCACCGAAGGCCTTGGTGACATTTTGTATTATCTTGCTTTTTTCTTCTGCCGAAAACACACTTTCAAGCACCTGAATTTCAATTGAGGGCATCGCACACTCCATTTCTTTAGACTTACCAAAATGCTGGTCTGTACTTGGCCGATTGTTCGACAAGATGACATGCAATGCCCTTTCTTGTAAGAATTCTATGCAGTTCGAGAGGAGTAACCACATGTCAGCAATGGTTTCATTTCGCTCGGTTGTTGATCCAACGGATTGCGATTTTCTTGGACATATGAATGTTTCGAAGTACTTCGCCGCATGTTTCGACGGTGTAATCGCCATTCAATCTGAATTGGGTTTAACTGCAAATGATATACGAATGGGCCGCCGAGTTTCATTCGCTGTTGTCAACGCCCAAAGCGATTTCCGCGCAGAGCTTACTGCTGGCGACTCGATACGGCTGGAGACGGAAGTTGTAGCGATTGACCCTACGCTCAGGACACATAGCCAGTAGATGACGAGAGCCGCGACGGCGATTGCGGACAGAAAGACTTTCGGGCATCGGTCATCAGGTCTCATGCCAAGCTGGTCTCCATCGTAGATACCAGCTTGAATCACGCCTGTCCCACAATGTGTATCCCTTTTGTCAATACTTCCTAGGCCGTTTGATGCAACCAACCGGAGTTCTGTGCCGGGGTGCAGCCCGTCGCTTCTGCCGTTCGCTACGAATGCAAAAGAAGCCAGCGGATCGGTGAAAAAATGACGTTACATCCCAAAGCTTCGTCCGTCCTAAAACCATGGCTGTTATTTCCGGTTACAGAATCTGGAGGCGCTGACGCGACGGTACGGCAAGCTTTGGCGTGTCCTTTGCGGGGTGATCAAGGATGAAGTCAGAAGGAAAAAAACTCTGATTAGTTATGATGATGGCAGAAATGCCAGCACCATAGCAACCTAACCATATTCTATTAAGCTTCTGTGCAGCGCGTGTACTGCGCCGGCGCGAAGCCCGATCCTGACTGACTTGGACAGTGAACTCAACGCTCAGTTATGAAAGACAGTCCAGACACGAGTTGTCTCAATCCAAGGGCTGCACCTACAAATATCGCAGCGAAGGTTACAGGCGCGCTGTAGGTCAGAAGTGAGAAGGCAGATATGCCTTGTCCGACGCTGCAACCAACCGCGATGATCGCTCCTGGACCCATAATCGCCGCGCCCAGCATTTGCCGCTTGAGCTCACGCGGATCTTCGCATGCTTCCCATCGGAAATGGCCTTTGGACCAGGATCCCAAAAACGCGCCAATGAGAACGCCTGAGACTGAGCCAACCGCAAAGGACAACGTGTTTCCGGACGCTGTCATCAGGTAGAATATCGTATCACCAAGGGGAGCGGCAAAGGTATGGGTTTGCACCGGTTCGCCGTCAAAGCCATGTGTCGCAACCCAATTGGTGCCAAGCCAACCTGAGACGATCGCCAGCCCAACGACAGTTCCCCAAAACACTTGTGCCGGAGTGCGGCGGAAGCGCTGGTTCGCCAAGGCTAAAATCACCAAAACAACGCCGATAACTGAGCCGACGAGCCAAGCTGGAAAAGAGGTCAGCCGTTCGGAAAGAAAGCTTATACTCTGGGGGTTATCGATATCCGTTTCCACAGGAAAGACCCAAACCCGCAGATATGCCAGGGGTCCGGACATTACGACGTAAGCAGAAAGACCCATGATCAAAACGATGACGAATGATCGCAGGTCGCCGCCCCCAAGCCTTGCCAGCGCGCCATAGCCGCAGTTTCCGCTGATCGCCATTCCGTAACCGAACATGAGGCCACCCACGATTGATCCGAGCGGGTTCCAGGTCTGCGCAAGGTACCTTGTTCCGACAGGGTCCAGCCACCCGAAAGCCATAGCTGTGTGGCTGCCGACAATTGCAACTCCGATCGCAATTGCCCACATCCGCAGCCGCCGGTCATCATCTGCGTATAGGTAGTCTTCGATTGCACCTAATGTGCAAAAGCGACCGACACGTGCGGCCAGTCCCAATACGATGCCACCAATCAAACCGATCAGAGCAACTGTATTTGCGTCTCCCAATTCTTCGAACATTGCCAGTCTCCTCCCAAAGCTGGCGGTTTTCTGACCGGCTTCTACTTTTCCCTACAGAAAAGATCGTAAACGACTTCTAGTATTTGCGTCGATCGATCATCAGCCAATCTGTAGTAGATCGCTTTCCCCTCGCGTCGCGTTTTCACCAAGCCCTCAAAGCGTAAGCGCGATAATTGTTGAGACACGGCAGCCTGACGTGCCGAAAGCATTTCTTCCATCTGCGTTACAGATTTTTCCCCTGACGACAGATAACACAGAATCATCAGGCGTCCCTCATGACTGATTGCCTTGAGGAAACTTGATGCCGTCTGAGCATTCTCCATCATTCTGTCCATGTCTTCGGAGCACGTATCCTTTGAGAACACTGGCAGTTTCGAAGATTTGTCCAACAAGATCGCCTCGCTTTCATGGCTTCAAGTATTCAAAATAGTTTATGTAATCTGCAGCAGTTTATCCAGAGGCCTTAATCGGAACCCCAGCGTCACGTAGCAAAACGCCCAGCAACCCCCAGAAAAAGTCCTCACCGGGATAACCTTCGATTCGGCCGACCTCTTGGCCATTGTCCAGCAGAACAAAGGTTGGCGTGTAGTAAAGAGGCCGTTCCAATGTGATGCCATCAGGCATGGCTGCGTGGATATCAATGCGTTGCAGCGGAGCGGCATTTCCTTCGGGTGATTTTGGGTAGATCTCTGAGATTTCGGAATCCCAGCGGGCACACCACATGCACCCATCTTCTTCGGCCATCAGAAGCGTCATTTCTGCCCGTAATGCCACGGGAGAAAGAAGCAACGTAGTTGCAAGTAAGAGCAGAAATAATTGGCGCATCTTAAGCTCCGATTGACCGCAGCGATATCTTTATTATTTTGAATGTGTGAATGATAGTGCGTCAGGACAGGTTTGACCATGCTCGACATTACATTTGCAGGAGCTTTGGTCGCAGGACTGTTATCTTTTGTGTCGCCCTGCATCCTGCCTATTGTACCTTTCTACCTCAGTTATCTGGCGGGGGTCGGGATCGATCAGATTTCTGCTGGTTCCGCCATTTCTGGTACCGTTCGTCGCAGAGCTACGTTTTCGGCCATCGCATTTGCGGCAGGGATCATAACGATCTTTATGGCACTTGGAGCGACCGCTTCGATATTTGGCCAGATGGTACGAGAGTATTTCGACATCCTGCGTTGGATCGCAGCGGCTATCATCATTGCGATGGGCCTGCATTTCCTTGGGTTTATTCGCATCGGGTTCCTGTATCGCCAGTTTCGCGCGGACGTTGGCGAGACATCAAACGTAAGCCTGATTGGGGCATATGTTCTTGGATTGGCGTTTGCTTTTGGCTGGACACCCTGCGTAGGGCCAGTGCTTGCCGCGATCCTGTTCACGGCGGCCGGGACTGAGACGGCCTGGCGCGGGGCGGTGCTTTTATTCGTCTATGGGGTTGGAATGACTGCACCCTTTGTTCTGGCGGCCTTTCTGGTTCGCCCCTTCATGCAATGGATGGCGCGGTTCAGAAGGCACTTACCACTTATAGAAAAGGCAATGGGCGGTTTGCTGGTCGTCTTCGGCATTCTTATCGCCACCAATTCCATCAATCACATCGCACAATGGATGCTCGACCATATGCCGTGGCTCGCAGCTATTGGGTAATTTGGGAGGAAGATATGACACGAGCTTTGTCAATTTTGATCGCATGCCTGATCGGTGGGGCAGTTTTCGCTGCTGATCTGGGCGACGATGGATTGCATAAAACACCTTGGATGCGTGACACGTTCAAAGACCTCCGCGAGGATCTTGAAGAGGCCAACAGTGAAAACAAGCGGTTGGTTTTGTTTATTGAACAACAGGGCTGTATCTACTGCAAAAAGATGCACGAAGAGGTGTTCCCTCAGCCCGACCTGGCGGCGTTTATCGAAGAGAATTTCTTCGTCGTCCAATTAGATTTGCATGGCAGCACGACGGCCACCGACTTTGACGGGCAAGAGGATGAGCAAAGAGCGTTAATGCGCAAATGGGGGATTCTGTTTACCCCAACGCTTGTATTTCTACCGCAAGAGGTCCCCGAGGCTGCCACAGCCATTGATGCTGCGGTTGCTGTAATGCCGGGAGCGTTCTCCAAGGGAACAACCCTGGACCTTTTCACCTGGGTCGAAGAGAAAAGATATGAGCTTGATAATGGTGAAGATTTCCAGCGCTATCATGCTCGACGCATTCAGGAGCGAAACGATGTTTCGAGCGATTGAATGCTGTCATTACAAATAAAAAAATTCACTATAATGAATTTAATGTTGCGATAAGCCGTGCTCGTCGACTACGGTACACAAAGGCTTTGGGTCGCAAGGCGCCAGCGGCGAGTTAGCAAATGGGAGGGATCATGAAGCTGAGACTCTTAACTTTGGTCTGCGCAATGACAGGCTTTGCCGCATCTGCGGCAGATACAGACCCGAAAGACGTAACCTACGATGAATATGGTGCTGTCGAAGTTTCTCTGACCGGCGTTGCCGGTGATGCGGCCAATGGTGCGCTCATCGTTGGCGACAAGTCGAAAGGCAATTGCGTGGCGTGCCACGCGGTCACGGCTTTGGCGGACATTCCGTTCCATGGCGAAGTTGGTCCAATGCTGGATGGGGCCGGTGATCGTTGGACCCAAGCAGAGCTTCGTGGATTGATCGCGAACGCAAAGATGACGTTCGAAGGTACGGTGATGCCGGCGTTCTACAAGGATGACGGCTATATTCGTCCGGGCGACGCCTATACCGGCAAAGCTCCCAGCGCGCCTTTGGCGTCGATCCTGACCGCACAGGAAATCGAGGACGTGGTCGCGTTTCTTGCGACCCTGAAAGAGGAGTAGTCACGCCCTCCGGTGTGAACTTACGAGGATTTAAAGGAGATTGAATATGGAACTCTCTCGCCGCGAGACTCTGGCCCTTGGGCTGGGCGCCGCGTTCCTGACAATTATGCCGCTACGCGCAAATGCAGCCGCTGAAGATGCGATCGCTGCATTTACAGGCGGGGCAGATGTGGCCGACGGCGGTGTTACACTGACGGCACCGGAAATCGCTGAAAACGGGAACACCGTACCGATCGAAGTCAGCGCGCCGGGTGCTGCTTCAATTCTCATCGTGGCCGCGGGCAACCCCGAACCGGGCGTTGCAACGTTCAACTTCGGCCCGCTGGCCGCTGCGCAAGCCGCTTCAACCCGCATCCGTCTTGCCGGAACGCAAGATGTTATTGCTGTGGCCAAGATGGCAGATGGCAGCTTTGCCAAGGCATCCGCGACCGTAAAAGTAACAATCGGCGGCTGCGGCGGTTGATCGCCAAGCGCCCCGAAGAACAGGAGATTGACCAATGGCATCCGGTGTAAAACCCCGCGTCAAGGTTCCAAAGACAGCTGCTGCTGGTGAAGCCATCACGATCAAGACACTGATCAGCCATAAGATGGAAAGCGGTCAGCGCAAGGATAAAGAAGGCAACGTCATTCCGCGTTCGATCATCAACCGTTTCACCTGCGAGTTTAACGGCGAAATGGTGATTGACGTGACTATGGAACCGGCGATTTCGACCAATCCGTACTTCCAGTTTGAAGCGACCGTACCCGAAGCCGGTGAGTTCGTCTTTACCTGGTACGATGATGACGGCTCTGTCTACGACGAGAAAAAATCGATCGAGATCGCCTGACGGCTTGACCACTAAGGAAGATCAGCGCTGGTTATGAATTCTTGCGCTGGTCCACCAAGGGAGGAATGCAATGAATACCAAGGCACTTACGGCGATCACGGCAATTCTGGTTTTCCCAGTTGCAGTAATGGCCGGACCGGACGAAGAGAATCTTGTGATCAATGGCGAACTGAATATGACCTCGGTCACTGAAGCTCCGGCGCACCTGGAGAGTTTGGATACGATCTATTCGGGTTGGCATTTCCGCACTGATGAAACGCAAGCACTGCAAATCGATGATTTTGACAATCCAGCAATGATCTTCGTCGATCAGGCTGTCGACCTCTTTGCGACGGTCGATGGTGCCGCTGGTGAAAGCTGTGCTTCGTGCCACGATGGGGTGGAAAGCTTCAAAGGATTGCAGGCATCCATGCCCAAGGTCGACGCCGAAAGCGGCAAACTGGTGGTAATGGAAGATCTGATCAACAGGTGCCGCACGGACCGTATGGAGGCTGATGCCTGGAAATGGTCTGGTGGAGAAATGCAGGGTATGGTCGCATTGATCGGTCTGCAGTCACGCGGGATGCCAATGAACGTCGCCATTGATGGCGATGCCGCCCCATATTGGGAGCAGGGCAAGGAAATGTATTATACCCGCTACGGTCAGTTGGAGCTGAGCTGTGCCAATTGTCATGAAGACAACTGGGGCAACATGATCCGTGCCGATCACCTGAGCCAAGGTATGATCAACGGGTTCCCGACTTATCGCCTGAAACAGGCCAAGTTGATTTCGCGCCACAATCGTTTTCGCGGCTGTATTCGCGACACGCGGGCAGAGACTTTTGCGGAAGGATCAGATGAGTTCCGTGCTTTGGAGCTCTATGTGGCTTCGCGTGGCAATGGGCTTTCCGTGGAAACACCGGCTGTACGTCAATAACGAATGACCCGCGTGGGCGATATCCAGCGCGGGTTTTTCGTACGTTAAACATTCACACATTTATATGAATAACAGGAAAGCCAATAGATGATTTCGCGACGTGACTTCTTGCAGGTTTCGATGGCTGCTTCGGCACTGTACGGGGCGTCTGGGTTCGGGAACTGGGCCAGACTTGCTGCACAGCAAAGTCTGTCGCAGGATCAACTGCTGGAGTTCGAGACCTTTGGCAATATCAGCCTGATCCATGTCACAGACATTCACGCGCAACTCAAACCGATTTACTTCCGTGAACCCGAGATAAATCTGGGTATTGGCGATGCACGGGGGCAGATGCCGCATGTTACAGGGGCCGCATTCCGCAAGGCTTACGGGATCGAAGATGGAAGCCCGTCCGCCTACGCGCTGACCTACAATGATTTCGCGGCGCTGGCGAAAACCTACGGCCGGGTTGGTGGCTTGGACCGTGTGTCCACCGTGATCAACGCTATCCGCGCGGACCGCCCAGACGCTTTGCTGCTGGACGGCGGCGACACCTGGCACGGATCGTACACCTGCTATCAGACGGCTGGTCAGGACATGGTCAACGTCATGAATGCGCTGAAACCTGATGCGATGACATTCCATTGGGAATTCACGTTGGGCAGCGACCGGGTTAACGAGATTGTCGAAGGGCTGCCCTTTGCCGCTTTGGGCCAGAACATCTTTGATGCCGAGTGGGATGAGCCCGCCGAGCTGTTCAAGCCCTACAAGTTCTTCGACCGGGGTGGTGCCAAGGTCGCCGTGATAGGGCAGGCGTTCCCCTACATGCCCATCGCGAACCCAGGCTGGATGTTCCCTGAATACTCTTTCGGTATTCGGGATGAGAACATGCAGGCAATGGTGGACGAGGTTCGCGATGCCGGTGCGGATGTCGTTGTCGTCCTAAGTCACAACGGCTTTGACGTGGACAAGAAGATGGCAGGCCGGGTTCAGGGGATAGACGTGATCCTGAGCGGTCACACCCATGACGCGCTGCCCGAGCCGGTTCTGGTGGGTAAGACGCATATCATCGCCTCAGGCTCAAACGGCAAGTTCGTCAGCCGCGTGGATCTGGACGTGCGGGATGGGCAGATGATGGGGCTGAAGCACAAGCTGATTCCGATCTTTTCGGACGTCATCGCACCTGATCCCGCGATCACTGCCCTGATCGACGAACAGCGGGCGCCATATGAAACCACGCTGCGCGAGGTGATCGGCAAAACGGAGTCGTTGCTCTACCGCCGTGGCAATTTCAATGGCACTTGGGATGACCTGATCTGCGATGCGCTGCTTAGCGAGCGCGAAGCGGATATCGCGATGTCACCCGGCGTCCGTTGGGGGCCGTCAATCCTGCCGGGCCAGGAGATTACGCGCGAGGACATATGGAACGTGACCTCAATGTCTTATCCGAATGCGTATCGTACAGAAATGACGGGGGAATTCATCCATGTGATCCTTGAGGATGTGGGTGACAACCTGTTCAATCCCGATCCCTATTATCAGCAGGGCGGCGACATGGTTCGCGTCGGTGGGCTTGGCTACCGCATCGATGTGACCAAGCCGCAAGGGCAACGGATCAGCGAAATGACCCTGCTCAAAACTGGTGAGCCGATTGACCCGTCGAAAACCTACGTCGTTGCTGGTTGGGCCAGTGTCAACGAAGGCACCGAGGGGCCGCCGGTCTGGGATGTCGTCGAAAACCACATTCGCAACCTTGGCACCGTCACGGTGCAAGAGAACACCAGTGTCGATGTTGTCGGCGCTTAAAAAACAGATGGAGACCTAAGAGATATGGATGACGCGTTCAAACCGTCCCGCCGGGCCTTCCTGAAAGGCAGTGCTGCGGTTGCAGCAGGGTCAGTTGCCGGTGCAGCTGCCGCAGACACACCCGACCCCCTGATAACAGAGCTTCAGGATTGGGCATCCTATACAGGTGCCGGCGTCGATGAGACACCATATGGCATGCCGATCAGCTTTGAATCCCATGTCGTTCGCCGCAATGTGGAATGGCTGACGGCCTCTCCGATTTCATCGATCAACTTCACGCCGATCCACGCGCTTGATGGCACAATCACACCACAGGGCTGTGCGTTTGAACGTCATCATTCAGGTGCGATTGAGCTGCGCAAAGAAGACTATCGCCTGATGATCAACGGGTTGGTCGATCGTCCGCTTGTCTTTACTTACGACGATATCGAGCGGTTCCCGCGCGAAAACCATGTGTATTTCTGCGAGTGTGCGGCGAATACCGGTATGGAGTGGGCGGGTGCGCAACTCAACGGCGTCCAATTCACCCATGGCATGATTCACAACATGGAATACACCGGTGTTCCGCTGCGTACGCTGTTGCAGGAAGCGGGGGCCGATATCTCACCCGACAAATGGGTCTATGTTGAGGGCGCGGACGCGTCATCCAATGGCCGCTCTATCCCGATGGAAAAAGCGCTGGATGACGTGCTGGTGGCCTTCAAGGCAAATGGTGAAGCGCTGCGGATGGAGCATGGCTATCCCGTGCGCCTGGTCGTTCCCGGTTGGGAAGGCAACATGTGGGTCAAGTGGCTGCGCCGCATCGAGGTTGTCGACATGGCGGTCGAAAGCCGCGAAGAAACATCCAAGTACACCGATGTCTACGCCGATGGCACAGCCCAGAAATGGACTTGGGTAATGGATGCAAAATCCGTCATCACCTCACCCAGCCCGCAAATGCCGATCAAACACGGACCGGGACCCTTGGTCATTTCCGGGCTTGCCTGGTCAGGCCACGGGCAAATTACGCGGGTCGATGTGTCCAAGGACGGTGGGATCACCTGGGAGACGGCTCGTCTTGGCAAGCAGGGCGACAGCAAGGCTTTGACGCGTTTCTATCTCGATACGAACTGGGACGGAGCACCAATGCTTTTGCAGGCCCGGGCGATAGATGAGACCGGCTATGTGCAGCCGACCAAAGACCAGCTACGCGAAAAGCGCGGTGAAAACGCGGTCTATCACAACAACTGTATCCAGACTTGGTACGTGAGCGCAGAAGGGATCGCTGAAAATGTCGAAGTCTCTTAGTCATGTTTTCCTGCCCGTATTTGGCGGTACAGCGTTCGTGCTTGCGGCGGCAGTGGCTATTGCGAACCGGAACTACGGCCAGTCGCAGATAGAAACCTTGGAAACCCGGATTGAGCAGGTCGAGGCAAACGCAGCAGCAGCCCGTGAAAATGCGCAAGCAGAAGCCAGCCGAGCAGCCGAGCTGGAGTTCAAAGTCGAAGAGATTCAGGCGGCGGCGGCAGAACGGGTTGCAAGTGGTGCGAATCTTACCGCACCCGCGCCTAGCCACGACGGCACTTATGGGCTTGGGCGGCCTGCATTGGAGGAAGAGGTCGCGGCCTGGGATGTGGATGTCTTGCCTGACGGGCGCGGCTTGCCAGCTGGGTCCGGCGACGTCTGGACCGGAGAAGAGGTTTTTGCCGACCGCTGCGCGTCATGCCACGGCGAATTTGCCGAGGGTGTAGACAATTGGCCTGTTCTGGCCGGTGGTTTCGATACGCTCGCCGACGAAGACCCTGTCAAAACCGTAGGGTCCTATTGGCCGCATTTATCGACCGCTTGGGACTACATTTCGCGCTCAATGCCGTTTGGTGAAGCGGGTACGCTAACCGCAGATGAGACCTATGCAATTGTCGCCTACATCCTTTATTCCAACGATCTGGTGGATGATGATTTCGAACTGAACAACGAAAATTTCGCCGATTTCGAAATGTATAATATGGACGGCTTTGTCGTCGATGTTCGACCTGAAACCGAATACTCCGAATGGCGCAAAGAGCCTTGCATGGAAAACTGCAAGGCAGAGGCCACCGTCACGATGCGCTCTGTTTTTTTGGTTGAGACGCCGCCAGAGGGTGGTTCGAACTCAGTCATGAATGACGCCAATCCGGATGAGCTGCCGGCTTTTACGGCGGACGGACCGTCATTCATCCCAACCGCAGCACCAAAGCCGGAGGAAGAGGCCGTAGCAACACCAGCCGTTCAGGAAGCGGCAGAAGTCGACGAAACCGCAGAACTGGTTTCCGCGGGAGAGAAAGTTTTTAAAAAGTGCAAAGCCTGCCATCAGGTCGGTGAAGGTGCAAAGCACAGCACGGGGCCGACATTGAACGGAGTTATCGGGGCGAATGCAGGGTCCGTCGAAGGGTTCAAATACTCGAACGCCATGAAAGACGCTGCCGAGGCAGGTCTTGTTTGGACCGCCGAAGAAATGGCGGCCTTCCTGGCAAAACCCAAGGAATACATGAAAGGCACGCGCATGTCTTTTGCGGGGCTTAAGAAACCAGACGACATTGAGGCGGTGATCGTCTACCTTAAGTCGTTCGGAAATTGATCATGCGATGGTCGAACATAGTTTTATGCGCAGCGGCAGTGGCTATTACTGCCTCATCGACCTATGCAACCGAAGACCTAGGCGATGCCGAAGCCGGAAAAGTGGTGTTCGCCAAATGCAAAGGCTGTCATCAGGTCGGTGAAGGGGCGGAGAATAAGATCGGCCCGCATCTGAACGGTGTCTTTGGGCGCAAGGCTGCGGGGCTAGAAGGTTTCAACTATTCCAAGAGCCTTGTACGCGCGGGAAACTCGGGCCTGGAATGGCACGCTGATACTCTGTCCGCCTATATCGAAAACCCACGTGCATTTGCCTCAGGCACGAGGATGAGTTTTCGCGGCCTGAAAGACCCGAAAGACCGCGCCAATGTGATCGCCTATCTGCGGGGATTTTCCGACAATCCTCAAGACATCCCCGAAGCGGATCCAACGGCGAGGGGCACAGATCACTCGGTCGACCCTGCGATCCTGGCGATTCAGGGGGATCCTGAGTACGGCGCATATCTCAGCAGCGAATGTACAACATGCCACCAGATCGAAGGGGGCGATGAGGGCATCCCCTCAATCGTGTATTGGCCTGACGAGGACTTCGTGGTCGCCATGCACGCTTACAAAGACAAGCAGCGGCCACATCCGGTCATGCAAATGATCGCCGGACGGCTGAGCAATGACGAGATCGCGGCATTGGCCGCCTACTTCAATAACCCAGAGTGACAGTACCGAATGGGAGGAAACACCATGACACTCAATAGACGAGTATTTCTTGGAGCCGCCGGGGTAGTGGCCGCCGGGCTATCTGCTCCGATGGTGCTGGCTCAAGGCAAGCCCCGTGTGGTGGTTGTCGGCGGCGGTGCGGGCGGTGCGACTGCCGCGCGCTACATTGCAAAAGACAGCAAAGGTGAGGTTGACGTGACGCTGATCGAGCCGTCGCGGACCTATTACACCTGTTTCTTCTCAAATCTTTACCTAGGTGGGTTTCAGGATCTTTCGGATATCGCCCACAGCTATGGCACGCTTGCTGCGAATTACGGCATCAACGTGGTGCATGACTGGGCCACAGGGGTGGATCGGGATGCAAAGACCGTGGCGTTGGCCGGTGGCGGGTCGATTCCGTATGATAAGCTGATCCTAAGCCCGGGTATCGATTTCGTTGACGGTGCCGTTGAAGGTTGGGACGTCTCAGCGCAGAACAAGATGCCACATGCTTACAAGGCGGGGTCCCAGACCGAACTTCTCAAAGCGCAGATTATGGCGATGCCCGAAGGTGGCACCTTTGCGATGGTCGCTCCGCCGAACCCTTTCCGTTGCCCGCCCGGACCGTATGAGCGGATTTCGATGGTGGCGCATGTCCTGAGGAAAAATAACCCGACAGCAAAGATCATCGTGGCGGATCCAAAGCCGAAATTCTCGAAAATGTCGTTGTTCCAGGAAGGCTGGGCAAACAATTACGAAGGTATGGTCGACTGGATCGGAGAAGACTTTGGCGGTGGCATTGTATCAGTGAATCCGGATGCAATGACAGTCACCATCGATGGTGAAGAGACCAAGGTCGATGTCTGCAACGTGATCCCGGCGATGAAAGCCGGACGCATTGCGGAAATGGCAGGGGTGACAGATGGCAACTGGGCACCGGTGAACGCTGCGGATATGTCGTCGAAGGCTGATCCGGACATCTATGTTCTTGGCGACGCAAGCCAGCAGGGTGACATGCCGAAATCCGGTTTTTCGGCCAACAGTCAGGCGAAAGTCTGCGCAAATGCCGTTCGCGGTGCGCTGACCGGGTCCAAGGTGTTCCCGGCCAAATTTTCGAACACCTGCTGGTCGCTTATCGACACGGATGATGGTGTAAAGGTTGGCGCAACCTACGAGGCGACGCCTGAAAAGATCGCCAAGGTTGACGGCTTTATCAGCCAGACCGGCGAAGATGCCGACCTGAGAAAAGCAACATACGAAGAGTCGCTGGGTTGGTACGCCGGTATCACCTCGGACATGTTCGGCTGACGCATTCGGGGGCTTTGACCGGTGTCAAAGACCCCGATGAGCAATCTGAGAAAATGCGGTTCAGGAGGAGGACTAAAACTATGAAACACTTTATCGCTGGGGCCGCGTTTTCAGCTGTTCTCGCAAGTCAGGCACTTGCGGAAGAGATCATCACCACCCCGTTTGATGGTAGTTTTGATGATGCCACGTTCGCCGTCGAGTCCGCGATTGTGGGGCAAGGGCTTGTCATCGATTATGTGAGCCATGTTGGTGAAATGCTGAATCGAACAGGCGCTGATGTCGGCAGCGACAAGCAGATATTCGCGGCCGCTGACATCTTTATTTTCTGCTCGGCAAAAATCTCGCGCGAGGTGATGGAGGCCGATCCGATGAATATCGGCTTCTGCCCCTACGGTATTTTTGTGGCCGAAGACGAAAGTGGCGTGATGGTGGGATACCGAAGCTACCCTGACGGGCCAATGCAAAAGGTCCAAGCGTTGTTGTCCGGGATCGTAGAAGAGGCCGTCGGGAACTGAAATGAACTACCAACAGTATTTTCGTGACCAGTTGGAGCAGTTGAAAGAAGACGGAAACTACCGGATTTTTGCTGATCTCGAACGACAACGCGGCGCGTTCCCAACTGCGCGGAGCTATGCGGAAAACGGCCCCGAGAAAGTCACTGTCTGGTGCTCGAACGACTATCTCGGTATGGGCCAGCACCCCGATGTTCTTGCAGCCATGCACAAGGCGATTGACAAAAGCGGTGCCGGGGCGGGTGGAACACGGAATATCTCTGGAACCACCCACGCGCATGTTTTGCTGGAACAGGAACTTGCCGACTTGCACCGCAAGGACGCGGCACTGCTGTTTACGTCGGGCTATGTATCGAATTGGGCCGCTTTGGGAACTCTGGCGTCCGGCATACCGGGCATCACGGTTCTGTCTGACGAGTTGAACCACGCCTCGATGATCGAGGGCATTCGCCACAGTCGTTGTCAAAAACGAATCTGGAAACACAACGACCTGGCAGACCTTGAAGGGCACCTTTCTGACCTGCCTGCCAATGCACCTAAGCTCATTGCGTTCGAAAGCGTCTATTCCATGGATGGCGACATCGCACCCATTGCCGAGATCTGTGATCTGGCAGATCGTTATGGCGCGATGACCTATCTGGATGAGGTACACGCCGTAGGGCTTTACGGTCCGCGCGGTGGAGGCATCGCCGAACGCGAAGGTTTGATGGACCGCCTGACGGTTATCGAGGGGACATTGGGCAAAGCGTTCGGCGTAGTCGGCGGATACATCGCGGCGTCGAAAGAGCTTGTCGATTTTGTCCGGTCCTTTGCCAGCGGGTTTATCTTTACCACTGCGTTGCCTCCGGCCGTGGCCGCTGGTGCTGCGGCGTCGGTTCGGCACCTCAAGCACAGTAATGCGGAGCGGCATATACACCAGCAGCGTGTGCGCGAAGTTCGGGACAAGTTGGACGATCTGGGTATTCCCCATACACCAAACCCAAGTCATATTATCCCGGTCATGGTTGGCGACCCGGTCAAGTGTCGCTTCATCTCGGATGTTCTGATACGTGACTATGGGATTTACATCCAGCCCATAAACTATCCGACGGTTCCCAAGGGAACGGAACGTCTAAGGATTACACCGTCACCGGTACATTCTTCTGAGGACGTGGACCGGTTGGTCGCAGCCTTGGGTGAGTTGTGGACGCAATGCCAATTGGCGCGCAAACCACTCGCCGCACAATGACAAGGCCGACTTGACCGAAGACAAGGACGCGCACGCTACGAAGTGAGAATTTCTGTTCATGGAGAGGCTCATTGATCAGTTGGGGGACCCGGGCACCTTGGCATTTGCCGGAGTGCTTGTCGGTATCTTGTTCGGTGTGACGGCTCAGAAGTCTCACTTTTGTTTGCGTGCATCGACTGTCGAAGTCGCCGAAGGCGAGTTTGGCCCCCGCCTTGCGGTTTGGCTGATCGCCTTCACCGCAGCGTTAACCTTGGTACAGGCGTTTGTCTCGTTTGAGTGGCTGGACTTTTCCGAGACACGCGCCATCGCGTCAACGGGCAGCCTAAGCGGTGCGGTAATTGGTGGAGTGATGTTCGGCGTTGGCATGGTGCTGGCGCGTGGATGTGCATCTCGGCTTTTGGTGCTGGCGTCCTGCGGCAATCTGCGTGCCTTGGTGACTGGATTGGTTTTGACCTTGGTGGCTCAGGCTGCCTACACCGGCGTACTTAGTCCCGCCCGTGAGTTTCTTTCCGGTATCTGGACTGTCTCGGGTGGCGCGCCGCGCGATCTTTCAAAAATGCTTGGGTTTTCGCCAATAGCCTATACAGCCATTGCAGCATTTGGACTTGTCTCGGCAATTGCGTTTGCGTCCCGCCGGAAAGTTGCGCTTACAAGGATCGTCTCAGCCGCAGGGGTTGGGGTGGCGGTGGCGCTTGGCTGGTTGATCACATTTGCCATCGCGCAAGCATCTTTTGAAGTCGTGCCTGTGTCTTCAATCACGTTTACCGGTCCGGCCACGGATACACTAATGGCGTTGGTTACCCAGCGAAACGTTGTGCTGTCCTTCGGTATCGGCCTTGTTCCAGGCGTAGCAATTGGCGCCTCAGGGTCGGCCATAACCTCAGGGGAGTGGAGGATTGAACGGTTTGGCCTGGATACCCCGATGGAACGTTATCTGGTTGGCGCTGTTCTCATGGGATTCGGAGCGATGCTGGCAGGAGGTTGCGCCGTAGGGGCCGGGCTTTCAGGAGGGTCCGCCCTGTCAATGACTGCTTGGCTTGCCGTTTTCTTCATGTGGGTTGGGGCGATCACGACGCATAGGTTATTGATGCGAATACCTGTTCCTCAACACTCCTGAGTTACTCGAATTCCATTTGCTCAAATACGCGCCCTGCATTTTTTGTTGCCAGTTCTTCAAACGTATCCAGATGGGCATAGGGTGATTGATCGACATAATAAGCCTCGGCCAGATCGCCGCCTGCATCCATATGCTCTTGAATCTTGCCGCGCAGATAGATCAGGTAGTCGCGCGTATAGCGGCGCACCTGATCCATATTCGTCGGATGACCGTGTCCGGGGATGACATATGTGGCATTCAAAGCCTCAAACTCGGTGTCCCAAGTCTCAAGCCAATCCGCTGTATAGGTGTCTTGAAAGATGGGTAGCATGCGCTCGTGAAACGCCATGTCACCCGCGATCACAAGGCTTTGGTTCGGCAACCAGATTGAGATATCGCCGGGACTGTGCGCAGGTCCGAGGTATTTAGCCTCGATCCGGAAGTCGCCCATCTCAACCACGTATTCATCGTCGAATGTCTCGGTTGGGGCAGCCAGAAAGGTTCCTTCTGCCTTGTCTTGATTGTATCGCTTCATCCCTTCCAGGATCTGGGGGCCGTACTCTTCGAATTCAGCAGCTGCATCCGAATGTGCGATGATTGGGATTCCGAGATCTGACCAATACGCGTTGCCAAGCATTGCGTGCCCCTGACCATTCTCGTTGAAGACAAGCTTGACTGGCTGATCCGTGATCGCCTGAATTTCCTTGTGAAGCGCTTGCGCCAAAACAAATGCAGCGCCGCCGTTTATCACCACCACGCCTTCACCGGTTACGATAAAGCTGAGGTTGTTGTTGTGACCAGAGTTTTCGTAGGTCGGCGGTGCGGTTGCGCCAATGGCGGAATAGACGCCAGGAATGTATTCAACTGGTTTGGAATACAGCACACTTTGCGGATACTGGTCCGCTATATCCTCACTGGCCCAAACTGGTGTAGCCAAGGCCAAGGCAAACGTCAGCGACCGCATCATTACGTCTCTCCAATGAATCTGTATGCAGAGCCAGCTTTTTCGACCCGGCCGACTCCTCCATTTGGCAGGTGGAAGCCAATGATTTTCATTTGATCCTGCGACGTCTGATCCAGTAACGAACTCCGCACGGTTGCGGCAGCCTGCGGATCCTGATCCGTGCCGCTGTACCAATCGGGGCGTTCGAAAGCCACGTGCGGATTTCCGATCGCGTCGCCGACAATCATCACAGAGTCACTGCCATTGCGAATTTCAAAGGCCATGTGCCCGGGCGTGTGTCCAAAACTTGCCCGGGCGGCGATGCCAGGAAGAACCTCTTGCCCATCGTCAAAGAACGTGACCTGATCCTCAATGGCTTCCATACGCCGCTTTGCACCAACTGCGAACGCGGCGCGATCCTCGCCAATCGTCTCTACAGTTGAAGGGTTCCACCAATAGTCCCATTCTTTGCGACCGATGTGATGCGTTGCGTTGGGGAACAGCAGGTCGTCGAAATCATCCAAAACACCCCATATGTGATCCGGGTGCGCATGAGTGAAAACCACGTGGGTGACATCCTCGGGCGACAGGTCGATTGTTTCAAGAGTTTCCAAAAGCTTGCCGGATGTGGGCATGAAATCTGGTCCGGCTCCAACATCGAATAGCACAGTGTTCTCATCGTCGCGGTAGAGCGCAACGTTGCACTCTGGCTCGTATTTGGTCATGTCTACTTGATTGCGGTTCAGAAGCTGGTCGAGTTCTTGCTGAGGCATTAACCCGAAGACCATCTCCGGTGGTAAGGACAGGTACCCGTCTGACAAGGTCGTAATCCGAGCTGAAGAACCAAGCTGTAAATCCGCCCGGACGATTTTGGATTGAGCTCCAAGCGCCGTGCAACATGCGGCGTTGAACAAGAAAGCGCGTCGAGAAAAGGTATTTCCATTCATATACAATCATTAAAATGAATATTTTAATTTGTAAATGAAGAAAGAAAGGCAATGGGTGCAAAGCCGCTTTCGCCAGGATCACAGAGTGTCTCGGCTTAGGGCTGCTATCAGCCTTTTACCAATCCTGTGTCAACGATCATTTGGTCTAAGAAAACAAATGACGAGTTTGTCGCTCAACTTCGACTTTTGACGAATTGGGGATCGAACGCGTGCAGCGAATGGCTGGATTGAAGGGTTGCGATGCACCATAGAACCGATCAGGTCAAAGGCAGGAGGGGATTGCCCGCGAAGACGGTCCAGCCGTTTAGATTTTGATAGCTCCGGCGATAGCCAGCGCGCGAATGGCAGGCAAGTTTGGTATATCCATGACAGATCCTCCGATCCGGTATGCCCAACCACATCGACAACCCGGCGTTGACAAGGCATCGTATCACGAGATGCTGCACTGCATCCGGGGACGGCCGTGAGTCCTAACTGTGAGTTTTATCCTGTCGTTGCGCGACCTCGCCCGCCGCCTTGGCCCGATTCGCCAGCCCGCCCTGCATCCTGACCTTTGTCGCATCTCTCGTGCTGCTCCCCTCCACCGCAACAAAAAATGGTAAATCGTCAATCCGTGCGGATGACAAATTCGGGTCTTGGTGGCCGGTTATATCGAACGGGTAATTTCGGAAAGCCCAAGTGCGAGCATCAGGAGCGAGACAGCGGCAATCCATGCGGCCGCCACGCGAAAAGCGATTCCTACCCAAGGCTCAGTGAAACGCTCTTTGATCAGAAGAAAAATTCCAACAAGGTATAACATACCCATATTCGCGCCGACCATCGAGCCTGACATTGTGAACAGCCTGTCTTGACGCGGGCCTTCGTCTGGAACGGATGCATCTCCTATCAAGAAGGCTCCGACACCGATCAATGCCAGGGCTACCGGAAACAGTTTGCCAGGAAAAAGCGCTGCAACCGAACACACGACAAAGGCCAAAGCGAACATGGTCGCGTCGAGTTCTTCAAAATCAAAGGCAAGCATCAAGCCGCCAAGGCTGGCAACCAGAAAGCTGCCAAGTAGCCACTGCACCCTTGCAGTTTCGAACCCACCAGCAACCAATGCAAGTCCAAGCAGTAGAAGTGCCTGCGGTGGTGTAGAAAAGGGATGGAGGAGCCCGACGTAAAACCCTTCCATGCCGGGGACGGGGCTATGTGCTGATGCCGGATTGGCAACGAGCACCAACAAGGGAAGATATAGTAGCGGCCTAAGCTTTTTCATACTCAGGCAACGCCGGTGAGGAACACGAGTCCTGCGAATGCAATCAATCCACCGGCACCGCGAACGGCAATTCTGCCAGCAGGCCACCGAACAAGTATTCCAAACGAAATACCGATAAGATGCAGTAAACCGGTTGAAACGACGAAACCAACTGCATAGGCGAACGCGTTAACGGTTGCGGGAAGTTCGGTGCCATGCGCATAGCCGTGGAACACCGCAAAAGACCCGACAATCACAGCACAAACCCAAATTGGTGGCTTCACGGCAAAAACTATCATTATTCCCAGCACCACAGCGGAAAGAGCGATACCCGTTTCGATAGCCGGAATGGGAATCCCAATTATTCCCGCAACCGCGCCAAAGGCCATTACCAGCGGAAACACAACAGGCAGAATCCAGACTGCAGGCGCTCCTAGAAAGGCACCCCACAGACCAACTGCGACCATTGCCGCCACGTGGTCCCACCCAAGTATAGGATGCGTGAAGCCTGCAACGAAGCCTCCGCCATAACCATCTCCAGAGTGAGCGTAAGCTGCAAATGCGGTGAAACAATAGACCAAAGCAGACAAAAAAAGACCAGACGCAATGCGGGCGAGCAAAACCAAAACCCCTCAAAATATCCTAGGCTGATATTGTCACTTTACTTTTTGTTGCAACTCAACCCAAGACGAGCGTCTGCATATTCTTGCCCCTCAAAGAGTTCTGGTCAGGTCGTCGCAATGCCACTTAAAGCCTATAAGCCAAAGCTCGGGTCATTCTGACTTAAATCATGCGTGGAGGCTCTGTCGGAACGCTCTGCTTCATAGTCAACGCCAGATTGCCGGTAGTAAAACTTGGGCGACGTTTGATCCCGGACGTGCCATTGGTCACTTCGCAGGATAGCCTATTGCAGGTCATCTAACTTGACGCTGAAGCCATTTAAATCAGCTCGCCCCACAAATCTCCGGTCTATGTACCACGGGTGCCGATCATCGGTTCCCGTCGCTCAATTCTGCGTTCCATTTAGATTAATTCAGTTTTCCCGATCTTTCACAATCCGCTACTTTGCCCTCAGCGGCACAAGGAGCGAACTAATGGATATTAGACGTCTCACAGGTCGCCTCGGGGCAGAAATCTTTGGAGCCGATATCCGAGACAGCGGCCAGTTCGAAAAGATCCACACAGCATTTGCTGAGCATTCTGTCATTATCCTCAGAGGGCAAAGCGCCAGCCCCAAGAACCACTTGAACTTTGCCCGCCGCTTTGGGCCGATCGACGTGAACCGCTTTTTCAAGCCGGTCGACGGCTACCCCGAAATCGCGACGGTCTTAAAGGAAAAGGATCAGAAAGAAGCGGTGGGCGAAGGCTGGCATACTGATCATTCCTATGATCAGGTTCCGGCCATGGGTTCGATCCTGCATGCCATTGAGATGCCGCCTTATGGCGGAGATACGTTGTTCGTGTCTATGAGGGCGGCTTACGAGGCCCTGTCAGATTCTATGCGTCGGTTCCTTGATGGGCTTACTGCCCTGCATTCTTCCCGCCATGTCTTCGGTGCTGCCGCGCAGAATAGCGAAGCCGCCAAGAGCGGAAAGCTGGGAAATGCGGAAAAGGCCACCCAGGAGCGCGCCACCCCGTTGTGATTACGCATCCGCTCAGCGGGCACCGTGGGCTATTCGTGAACCCTGTTTTTACGACCCATGTCGAAGAGCTCAGCGCGGAGGAGTCTGCCGCCATCCTCGCGATGCTCTATGAGCATTGCAAACAGCCCGAGTTCCAGTGCCGTGTTCGTTGGCGGGAAGGTGATATTACCATGTGGGACAACCGGGCCACTTGGCACAAGGCGATCAACGATTATCACGGTTTCCGCCGTCTGATGCACAGGGTTACGGTGGAAGGCGTAGCCTTGACCTAGCAGCCACCTGCCATTGACCGCGACCGTGTGAAAAAAAGCCCGTGCGCACAGTAAGAATCCCGCTGCCAGCCGTTTTGCAGAGTTTACCAGATAAACGCACTTCGCATTTTTTTTACCCAAGGACGTTACCAACAAACAAGCTTTCGTTTTTCCGAAGCCGGTGCGGCAATTGGTAGGCTGGTTTCAACCAGTTGCAGTCCTTTACCGCCGTAGACGCGAACATCATGAGATTGCCTATTGATAGTCGACGGCTCTTCTCGCTTAAAAAGAAAGTGATTGCAGGCGGCAGTGTAAGCCGCTGGGCAAATGGTATTTCTCTACAGCAGCCAATGCGCACAGTGCCGCAGATCAGCAGAGGTGTTTGTACATATAGGTTGTCGATTCCAGCCGGTCTTCGAACGGGTTGCGGCAAAAATTCGGTATCTCTCCGGCGATCTGAAAACCTAGGCTCTGATACAATAGGCGTGATGGATCTGAACTGCGTGTATCCAGAACCAACAGAGTGCGACCCAGAGCGACGGCACGATCCTCAAGCGCGGCCATCAGGGTTCGTCCCAACCCTTGGCGTCTGGCATGTGGATGAACCAGTAGCTTGGCAACATCGGCGCGATGCGGCTGGTTCGGCATCGCCGCCGGGATGAGCTGCACCGTACCCATAACGCGTCCTTTGTCATGGGCCGCAAAAATATCCAGCGCGCCGTTGTCCAGATTCGGGCGTACTTTGGTCTGCCAATATGCGTGTGACTGATCCAGCGTAAAGGGCAAGATAAATCCAACACTTGCCCCATCCTGCACACAGGCGTGCAGGATATCGGCGAGGTCACTCACTGCCGCGTCAAAGCCCTCTACGTCGAGACGCGAAATCATATCAGTACCAACAAATATCGAGCCCCACGCTCAAGCGATGTTTCAAATCGGGTTGGACCCGAAAGATGATAACGCAGGCAATCCCCGCCATTCAGTTCGTGCGCTATTCCATCCACGGTCAGCGTTAAAGCGCCATCCAACATGATCAAGTGATGCTCCTGCCCCGGTTTTGGCGGCGCGTCGTACGAGATAACGGTACCCGGTGGCAAATGGCCCTCAACGACCTCTGCGCTGAGACCGTTGGCGGGCGGGGATACCGAGCGGCGGGTGAATCCCGTTTCCGGGTCTCTCCATTCGGGCTGTCGCTCGAACGGGACACGTGGATCGAAACTGTCTTCGACCATCATAAGAAGCCGAGACATCGGCAGGCCATAGGCGGCGCAAAGTCTACCCAGAGTTTCGGCCGTTGGACTGACACTTCCCTTCTCTAAACGAGATAGCGTCGCGCGACTGATCCCGCTTTGGTCTGCCATCTGATCAAGGGACAACCCGTGGCCTTGGCGCAATTCACCAAGGCGTTTGGCGAGGCGGTTCGAGAGGTCATCCAGCATCATTCACATACGGGAAAAATTATCATAATAGAGAAAATAACTAATAAATAATAGAATATCAATAAGAAAGGGCGCAGAGAAACCTTTGCGCCCTTCCAACGTCTCGGGTTGAGAGTGGTCTTACTTCCAGCCAGCCTCATTAAAGATTTTCTGCGCTTCGGGCAGATTCTTGGCAACGTCGGACAGGCTTACCTCATCCGCGTTGAAGTCACCCAGTGCTTTGACCGAGTCTGCAAGCTCTACGCCATCGACCGCCGGGAACTCATCATTGCCGGCCGAGAAATACTGCTGGGCCGAGTCACTGGCCAGGTATTCCAGGAACAGGATCGCGTTCTCCTTGTTTGGTGCATTTGCGGCAACACCGGCACCCGATAGGTTCATATGTGCGCCGGTGCTGTTCTGATTGGGGAACACCCAGCCGATCGAGTCGATGTCCGAAGACACGCCTTTGACGTCTTTGCGGATGGCCCGCGCAAAGTAATATGTGTTCGACACGGCGATGTCACATTCGCCTGACACCAAACCACGCAGCTGATCGGTGTCGCCGCCCTGCGGTTCACGCGCCATGTTGGCGACAATACCTTCGGCCCAGGCTTTGGCGGCCTCAGGACCGTCATGGGTGATGATGGATGCCAGCAGGGTCTGGTTGTAGGTATTTGTCGAAGACCGGATGCACACCAGGCCTTCATAATCGGGCTGTGCCAAATCGGCATAGGTGGCGGGCGGATTGGTCAGATTTTCCTTATCGTAAAAAATGATACGGCCACGTTGGGAAAAACCGAACCATTGATTGTCGCCGTCTTGCAGGTTGGCGGGGATACGCTCTTCCAGAACTGCGCTTTCTACTGGTTGCAAAATGCCCGCGTTTTTGGCGCGTTCCAAGCGTGAGGTGTCCACGGTCAGCAGAACATCAGCAGGTGAGTTCGCGCCCTCAGCTTCCATCCGTGCGATCAGCTCATCGGCTTTGCCTTCGATACGGTTGATGGTGATCCCGGTCGCCTCTTCAAAGTCGCTATAGAGGCGTTCGTCGGTATCGTAGTGGCGCGAGGAATACAGGTTCAATTCTCCCTCGGCGGCGACAGTGGTTGACATCAGCGCCAACAGAGCGGCGGCAGCGCAGGTAGAGGGTTTCAGCATCATATCTCTCAACATTGTGAATCGTTGCATTAATTCCTGAGTGAAACAGTCAATGATACGATTTTTCTGCGAATGCAAGTAAATCCGACAAAAAAACTTGGAAAAATGATTGTCGTCTTCAGATGCCAAGATTCCAATGATCTGCACGTCCTTTTTGTCACGTCAGCTGGGGGCGGCGGCTTGCCGGTGCAGCAGCGATGAAAACGTCAGGCATACTGTGCGCACAAAAAAAACCGCACCCAAGGGTGCGGTTCCTTTATTACAATTGTGCGTAAGTCTCAGCCTTGACGTGCTTTGAACTTGCGCTGCGTCTTGTTGATCACGTAGACGCGGCCTTTGCGACGCACAACCCGGCAATCACGGTGCCGGTTCTTGAGCGAGCGGAGCGAGTTCCTGACCTTCATGGGTCTGTCTCCAATCTGCGGCGCCTTCATCAAAGACGTGGCCAGCGCCTGGGTTAGCGGGTGCCCCGGATACCCGGAACAGTGAAACGATGGTGGGCGGTACAAGGATCGAACTTGTGACCCCTTCGATGTCAACGAAGTGCTCTACCGCTGAGCTAACCGCCCACGAACCTTTGCGTTACCCTGCCCCAAAACGAAATGGGGCGCAGAGACCCGCGCCGGTAGCGGGGTCTATAAAAGGACTCGCCAAGGGGTTCAAGGGGTTTGGCAGAACTATTTTCCGGTCTATGTTCGAACTGAACAAGGAGTCACCATGCAGAACATCCCCTATGTACTGGATATGCCGACCAGCCGCACATCTTGCGTTGTTTTTTCGTCTCCTCACAGTGGTCGAAACTACCCCCAATCGCTCTTGAAGCGGACGGTTTTGAACGAAAGCATGATTCGGTCGTCGGAAGATGCCTTTGTAGACCAGTTGTTTTCTGCAGCGACCTTGTTTGGCGCGCCGATGATATCGGCCGTAATGCCGCGCGCGTACCTGGACCTGAACCGCAATGCGGATGAGTTGGACCCGGCATTGATACAAGGTGCGCGCCGCTCTGGACATAACCCGCGCGTCGCCTCGGGCCTTGGGGTGATTCCGCGCGTCGTGGCGAATGGGCGCGCGATTTATCGCGGGAAACTGACCATGGATGAGGCGCGTCTGCGCATCGATACCTGTTGGCGACCCTATCATGCGCGCGTCAAATCCTTGCTGAAGGAATCCCATGACGCATTTGGGCAGGCGATTCTGGTTGATTGCCACTCGATGCCGCATGAAGCTGTTGCGATCGTCGGCAGTTCAAAAACCAGCCGCCCTGATGTGGTTTTAGGAGATCGGTTCGGCGCGTCGGCCTCAGCCGAGGTTGTGGACAGAATCGAAGCAGCCTGCGTCGCCGCCGGTTTGAATGTCGCACGCAACGCGCCCTTTGCCGGGGCCTATGTCACCCAGACCTACGGCCGCCCCGCCCGCCATCAGCATGCGGTTCAGATCGAAGTTGATCGGGCGCTGTACATGGATGAAGTCAAAATAGAACCGAATAAGAACTTCGCAGCATTTCAGGAAACACTGCGCGATATCATTCGGGATATCGCCAGCATTGGAAATGAATCGCTGCGTTTGGCGGCCGAGTAGACTCAGCGCAGGGCCCGGCCTTTTACAATTGCATCGCTGCCAAATCGGCGCCGGATCTCGTCCGTTGCGCGTTCAGCCTGCGACCGCTGGGTCGCTGCAGGGTCCAGCAAATCGCCGGAGATGTCGGCCTGCGACTCGGGACACAGGTCTGACAGGCCAACCCCTAATAGGCGATATGGCCCTTGATCCCCGACCTGATCAAATAACCCGCGGGCGGTGCGATACAGACGGTCTGCGATCTGCGTGGGGTCATGCAATGAGACACGTCTTGTGATGATCTTGTGGTTTGATCTCTTTAGCTTCAACGTGACGACCCTGCCAGCCAATCCTTTGGCCTTGGCGCGATCGGCAACCTTTTCAGCCATGCGCCAAAGATGACCGTCCAGAATGTCGAGGCTGGCCGTATCCTCGAAAAAAGTTGTCTCGTTGCTGATGGATTTCATTGGCTCATGGGCCGAGACGCGCCTCTTGTCCTGCCCGCGCGCCAAGTGCCACAGACGGTAGCCCATAGAGCCGAACCGCATTGTCAGCGCCTCCTGGTCCCAGCGCAGCAGATCGGAAAAGCTTCGGATACCCGCGCGATCAAGAGACGCCTGCGCAGCGGGGCCGATACCCCAGATCAGTCGAACGGGCTTGTCATGCAGAAACTCGGCGGTTTCGGCCTTGCCGATCACCGAAAACCCGCGCGGCTTGTCGAGGTCCGAGGCGACCTTGGCCAGGAACTTGTTATGTGACAACCCAACCGAGCCGGTCACGCCCAGTTCATCTTTCATCCGCTTTACCAGTCGCGCCAGCATCACGGCAGGCGGGGCATCGTGCAGGCGTTGGGTGCCGGACAGGTCCATGAAAGCTTCGTCCAGCGACAGGGGCTCAACGACCGGGGTCAGCTCGTCCATCATTTTGCGAATCTCGTGCGAGACCTCGGCATAGACAGACATGCGCGGCTTGATAACCACTGCATCTGGGCAAAGCTGGAGGGCTTTGAACATTGGCATGGCCGACCGTACCCCACGGATGCGCGCAACGTAGCAGGCGGTGGAAACCACGCCGCGGCGGCCGCCACCGATTATTACGGGTTTGTCAGCCAGCTCCGGATTGTCGCGTTTCTCGACCGAGGCATAAAACGCATCGCAATCCATATGCGCGATGGACAAGTCGAAAAGCTCGGGGTGCATCTGGACGCGCGGGCTGCCGCAAGCAGGGCAGCGCCGTTCATCCGTCAATGTGGTCAAGCATTCTCGGCAGAGACCGGGCATGTAGTTTTCCCGCCTTCCGTGCGATCCCGTCAGCGGTTTTCTTATACCAACCGCCACGGATGCGCAAAGAGTTGGCGCGCTAATATCGTAGTCTGTGCCTGGAAGAAGACCCCCCGCGAAGTGGCGGGGGGAGGTAACGGACCACAGGAAGAAACGGTCCGCGGGGAGTATTACCTGTCCAGAATCGCTAAAAAACGCAGGTTTCGATAGCGCGTAGGTCACACTTCGAAAACTCGTGCTTTGCCTGTGTGTTTTGGGGCACAGGGACGATTTAAGGTCAGCCCATCGAAAAGTGACGCAAGGTCAACTGGTTGCAGTGTGATTCAGCGCGGAATCCCGCCGATTGTGTCGGGCGCTTCAGTGCCGTGTCAAGGAATTTAACTCAGCAAGAACCGCCTCTGCCGCGGCCTTTGGATTCTCTGCCTGATAGATCGGACGCCCGACAACGATGTGGTCGGCGCCATCGCCAATTGCACTGGCTGGCGTTGCAACGCGTTTCTGATCCCCAAGTGCGGCACCCGCCGGGCGCACACCGGGCGTCACGATCAGACGGCCTTCGGCTTGGGGCAGGGCGCGGATCAGGGCGGCTTCGTGGGGGCTGGCGATGACGCCATCGGCACCGGACTCAAACGCGCGGGCCGCCCGTTCAACCACCAACTCTTGCACGTCGCCTTCTTTCATCAGGCAGGTATCCAGGTCGTCGCGATTTAGCGAGGTAAGGATGGTGACGGCCAGAATCTTCAAATCCTTGCCCGAAGCGCCCTCTTTCGCGGCGCGCACCACGTGGGGATCACCGTGAACGGTCAAAAAATCCAGATCGAACTGCGCCAACCCGCGCACCGCATTCTCTACCGTATTGCCGATATCGAACAGTTTCATGTCCAAAAAGATGCGCTTGCCGTAGTCCTGCTTGAGTTCATTCGCTAGGGCCAATCCACCGCCGGTCAGCATTCCCAGCCCGATTTTGTAGAAGGACACGGTATCCCCCAATCGTTCAGCCATGGCCAACCCCTGCAGGGCGTTCGGAACATCTAGGGCAACGATCAGGCGGTCATCGGACATCGAGCAGGCTCCTTTTTTGGCAAACGCCTGCGTCCTATCGGGTTCCGCGCCCGCTGTCCATCTTCGAAGCCGGACGCAGAAGGTTTCATTTTGTGCTACCATGCCCCGTATTGATCACTTGAATTCGGAGTTAGGGACAGAAAATGAAAAAGCTGGTTTTGCTGGGCACGTTGGTTGCGTTGGCTGCATGTGAGGAAACTCTGCCCGAAACACCGGAATCCGGGGTCGCACCGGCACCGACAAATGACGATTTGCGTTTGGTTGGAGGCTATAGGTCCGAAGATGACTGGTGTCAGCTCACGGGTGAAACTGCGTTCACGGGCAATTTCCTGGACCATACTGCTGACCTGGTTTCGTGTCCGACTGGCAGTGCGGCGGCCCAGTCGCTGGTGGCCGATCTCGGTGCAGTTCAGGTGGCAGATACCGGAGGCTATACTGTCTATACGATCCAGCGCGAATAGAGGCGATTTCTGACTTCTGGCCTCTTGAACCTCCGAGGACATTTCCCAGATTGAGTGTGAGGCCCAGACCGACGCGTGCTGCCAAGCGGGCGCGTCACACCTAGGGCGCTTGGAAAAGGAGAATACCATGGACTTGAACAAGTTCACCGAGCGGGCACGGGGATTCGTGCAGGCCGCGCAGACGATTGCTCTGCGCGAGGGGCACCAGAGGCTGGAGCCCACACATATACTCAAAGCATTGATGGATGACGATCAGGGGCTGGCCAGCAACCTGATCACGCGCGCTGGCGGCGCACCCACCCGTGTGGTTGAATCGTTGGATGCCGCAATGGGCAAGATCCCGAAGGTCAGCGGTGACTCCGGCCAAATCTACATGGACGGCCAGACAGCGAAGGTACTGGACGAAGCCGCCAAGATAGCCACTAAGGCGGGCGACAGTTTCGTGCCGGTGGAGCGCGTGCTGATGGCGCTGTGCATGGTGAAGTCCAAAGCCAAAGAGGCGTTGGAAGCCGGTGCCGTATCCGCCCAGAAACTGAACGAAGCGATCAACGATATCCGCAAAGGGCGCACTGCGGATAGCGCGTCTGCGGAAGAAGGCTATGATGCGCTCAAGAAATATGCGCGCGACCTGACCGAGGCTGCGGCCGAGGGCAAGATCGACCCGATCATCGGGCGCGATGAGGAAATCCGCCGCTCGATGCAGGTTTTGTCCCGCCGCACCAAGAACAACCCGGTTCTGATCGGTGAACCCGGCGTCGGTAAAACCGCGATTGCCGAGGGTATGGCCCTGCGCATCATTAACGGTGACGTGCCGGAATCGCTGAAGGACAAGAAGCTGCTCGCGCTCGACATGGGTGCGCTGATTGCTGGCGCTAAATACCGCGGTGAGTTCGAAGAGCGCCTTAAGGCGGTTCTGACCGAGGTGACCGAGGCCGCCGGTGAGATCATCCTGTTCATCGACGAGATGCACACGCTGGTCGGGGCTGGTAAATCCGACGGCGCGATGGATGCCGCTAACCTGATCAAGCCTGCGCTTGCCCGAGGTGAGCTGCATTGTATCGGCGCGACCACGCTGGACGAGTACCGCAAATACGTCGAAAAAGACGCGGCTCTGGCGCGCCGGTTTCAGCCCGTCATGGTGCAGGAACCGACGGTCGAGGACACGATCAGCATCCTGCGCGGCATCAAGGAAAAGTATGAGCTGCACCACGGTGTGCGCATCTCGGACTCGGCGCTGGTCTCGGCTGCGACACTCTCGCACCGCTATATCACCGACCGGTTCCTGCCGGACAAAGCGATCGACCTTGTCGATGAAGCGGCGTCGCGTCTGCGGATGGAGGTGGACTCCAAACCAGAAGAGCTTGATCAGCTTGATCGCCAGATCCTGCAGATGCAGATCGAGGAAGAGGCGCTGAAGCTTGAGGACGACGCGGCTTCCAAGGATCGACTGGAAAGCCTGCAAAAGGATCTGGCCGAACTGCAGGAGAAATCCGCTGAGATGACTGCCCAGTGGCAGGCCGAACGAGACAAGCTGGCCGGTGCGCGTGATTTGAAGGAACAGCTCGACAAAGCGCGGGCCGATCTGGAGATCGCCAAGCGGGAAGGCAACCTCGCCAAGGCAGGTGAGCTGTCTTATGGCGTCATCCCCGAGCTAGAGAAAAAGCTGACCGAGGCTGAGAACGCCGAAAGCAACGCCATGATGGCCGAGGAAACGGTGCGTCCAGAACAGATTGCGTCCGTTGTCGAACGCTGGACCGGTATCCCGACCTCGAAGATGCTGGAAGGTGAGCGTGAGAAGCTGCTGCGGATGGAAGATGATCTGCATTCCCGCGTGATTGGTCAGGATGCGGCGGTGACTGCCGTGGCCAATGCTGTGCGCCGTGCGCGGGCAGGTCTGAACGATGAGAACCGCCCGCTGGGTTCGTTCCTGTTCCTTGGACCCACCGGCGTGGGTAAAACCGAACTGACCAAAGCCGTGGCGAATTTCCTGTTCGACGACGACAACGCGATGGTCCGCATCGATATGTCAGAGTTCATGGAGAAACACGCGGTCGCCCGTCTGATCGGTGCCCCTCCGGGCTATGTCGGTTATGACGAAGGCGGTGTTTTGACCGAAGCCGTGCGGCGCAGGCCTTATCAGGTCGTGCTGTTTGACGAGGTCGAAAAGGCGCACCCGGATGTGTTCAACGTGCTGTTGCAGGTTCTCGACGATGGTGTTCTGACCGACGGTCAGGGCCGCACCGTGGACTTCAAGCAGACGTTGATCATCCTGACGTCGAATCTTGGCTCTCAGGCGCTCAGCCAGTTGCCCGAAGGTGCGGACAGTGCGCAGGCGCGGCGGGATGTGATGGACGCGGTTCGGGCGCATTTCCGGCCAGAGTTTCTGAACCGTCTGGACGAGACCATCATCTTTGACCGGCTCAAGCGGGCCGATATGGATGGCATCGTCGATATCCAGATGGCACGACTGCAAAAACGTCTGGCGGCCCGCAAGATCGAACTGGCCCTGGATGTTAGCGCAAAGGAATGGTTGGCGAACGAAGGCTATGATCCGGTGTTTGGCGCGCGTCCGTTGAAACGTGTGATCCAGCGTGCCTTGCAGAACCCGCTGGCGGAGGCGCTGCTGACTGGCGAGATCAAGGATGGTGAGACTGTCCCGGTCAGTGCCGGGGCCGACGGATTGATCATCGGCGACCGGCTGGGTACATCGGAACGCCCGCGACCGGATGATGCCGTGGTGCACTAGGCGCTCTTAAACGAACGTGAAGCCCGCCCTTTCCCAGGGCGGGTTTTTCTGTCACGAACCCTCTGAAATTGTTGGAAAGGAATTCTTCTGCATGGCGAAAATGAATTGGGCGCAGTTGTTGAATACGGATACCTACGACAACAAACAGGAACAGGCCGAGCGCCCATCATATGTCATTGCCGCAGACAGGATCACCTTTTCGGCCCCGTTCCGCCGATTGGCGAACAAGACGCAGGTTCATCCGCTTTATGACAATGACCATCTGCGCCATCGCCTGATCCATTCCGAAGAAGTGGCAAGTGTTGGCCGGTCCATTGGGATGCAGGTCGGTGTTTGGTTGGCCGATGAAAAGTTCATTGCTCCCGAGGATGCCCATAAAGTGGCGGGCGTCGTGCAGGCGGCCTGTCTGGCGCATGACGTCGGAAATCCGCCTTTCGGGCATTCCGGCGAAGAGGCGATCGGCAAATGGTGTTCAGATAAACTCCGCGGAGGTTCACCCGCCTTTAAGGGAATCGCGGGGGATCGCTGGCACGAGTTCGAGGCCTTCGAGGGCAACGCGCAGGGCTTTCGCATTCTGACCCGGCTGGAGATGTACCGGAACCAAGGGGGTATGCGCATGCCCAATGCGGTTCTGGGGGCATTCATGAAATACCCGATGGGGGCCGAGACCTCGAAACGATTCAAGGACAAGCTGGCTCAACCCTATGTTGGGGCCAAGAAATTCGGGTTCTTTGAAACTGAGCGAGCGTATTTCACGCAAGCAGCTCAGGCGATGGGATTGCCCGAGGCGCAGGGCCTTGACGGCCAAAGCTGGTGGCGGCGGCACCCGCTGGTCTATCTGGTCGAGGCAGCCGACGACATCTGCTATAACATCGTCGATCTGGAGGATGGGTATTCGGCGGGCGAGCTGTCTTTTGAAGAAGTTCAGGGTCTTTTGTCCGCCTTCGCCAATAGCCCAAGCAGCAATCAGGGCGGCTATAGCAAGTTCGAAGAAATCAGCTATTTGCGCGCCCGTGCCATAGGCGCCGCTATCATAGCCTGCGTTGATGCCTTCAAGGCGAACCACGACGCGATTCTGGATGGTAGCTTCTCGGATTCGCTTATCGGTGTGTCTAGCCGCGCCAAAGACTTTGCCAAGATTGAGAAACTGGCGCGAGAGCACCTTTTCAAGGCACCGCGCAAGACCCGGCTTGAAGTCAAAGGGCGCAACGTGATCCGAAAGGTACTGGATGGCCTGTGCCCGGTATATGAGGAGCTTGCCCGACGCAATTGGCAGCAGGATGAACTGCCGGACTACGAGCGGCAACTTATAAATGCTGTCAAATTGGATCTGCGCGACGTCGTTGATGCGTATACCGCCTTGCATTCCCTGACCGACTTTGTTTCGGGCATGACTGACAGATACGCGGTGCAGATTTCGGACATGCTGTCTGGCTGAGGCACTTTGGGAGCTGGTTCAAATGTCGATTCAGCTGACGAGACTGCACCAGTTTTTGCTCAAAGCCCGGCTGTTGACCCAGCAGCGAATGCTGCGCTGCTGCAGGCCGAAATAGTCCCCCGACTGTGTTCATCTGCTTGACCTGTGCGCGATGCGCTAAGCCGTTTACCCAACCTGAATAACGCTTGGAAATACGCGAGCGTTACAATCTCGTCTCTGAATCGTTACGCCTGTTTTCTTGGTGCTGTGGTATCAGCGGACTATCTCGTACAATAGCAAGCTTGACGACGGAGACACACATGGCGCATCGCTGGACCAACACATTGACACATGCAGACGTTACCCCACGGGCGGCGTTCCTGAACCGGCGTCAGGTCATGGCGGGGCTGGCGGGTGTCGGGCTGGCTCATTTGGCACAAGGTGCCTCGGCGCAAGAGGCGTTGGAGCCCAACGCCTGGGAAGAGATCATCTCGTACAATAACTACTACGAGTTTGGCACCGGAAAGGATGATCCAGTCAAATACGCGCATGCGCTGACCACTGAGCCGTGGAGCGTCAAGATTGACGGTCTGGTCGACAATCCCGGCGACTATGACTTCAAAGACATCATGTCCGAGATGACGGTCGAAGAACGCATATACCGTTTCCGATGCGTCGAGGCGTGGTCAATGGTGATTCCGTGGAACGGGTTCGAACTGGCCGACCTGCTGAACATGGCGGGTGTTCAGGAAGGCGCCAAATACGTGGCCTTCGAAACTGCCCTGGTTCCAGATGAGATGCCCGGAGTGCGCTATCCGGTTCTGGACTGGCCTTACCGCGAAGGTCTGCGCCTGAACGAGGCGATGCATCCCCTGACAATGATCGCCACCGGCATATACGGCCGCCCGATTCCCAACCAGAACGGCGCACCGCTGCGTTTGGTCGTTCCGTGGAAGTACGGATTTAAGTCGATCAAATCGATCGTGCGGATTACAGTCACGGATGTTGAACCTCCGACAAGTTGGAATATGGCAAACCCGCGCGAGTACGGCTTTTATAGCAATGTGAACCCGAATGTGGATCACCCGCGCTGGTCTCAGGCGTCTGAACGTCAGATCGGCGGTGGCCTATTCGCCAAGCGTGTTCCGACGCTGATGTTTAACGGCTACGAGAAAGAAGTCGCAGGACTGTACGAGGGTATGGACCTGACGAAGTTCTATTGAACCTATGCAGCGCGTGAATCAGACATTGCGTCAGCTTCCTGTCTGGGTCGTCTATTTGCTTGGGGCGCTTCCGGCGCCCTGGCTTTTCTATCAGGGCCTGACCGGCGGCCTGGGCGTAGATCCGATTGAAGCGCTGGAACATCGATACGGAGAGTTAGCGCTCCAGCTCTTGATCGCCGTTATGGCGATTTCGCCTCTGCGCCGGTTCATTGGGCTGAACCTGCTCAAATTTCGTCGCGCCCTTGGTGTTCTGACCTTTGCCTATGTCAGCCTGCATCTTCTGGTCTGGTTGGTGCTGGATGTTCAGGTGCCCAGCCAGATTTGGGCCGATATCGTGAAACGCCCCTATATTACGGTTGGCATGGTCGCCTTTGTGTTGATGATCCCGTTGGTGGTGACATCGAACAACCTGTCCGTTCGCAAGCTGGGCCCACGCTGGCGCAGTCTGCAACGTCTTGTATTCCCGGCGGCTATTCTGGGTGGGCTTCATTACGTCATGCTGGCCAAGGGATTTCAGGTCGAGCCGTTGGCCTATCTATTTCTCATAGTCGGGCTTTTGCTTCTTCGTGTGCCGTTTCCCCGGCTTCTGACTCGTTTGCGCCGGGCCGATTCCGCCTGAACCAAAACTGAATCTGTGGGTAACTCTGTTTAAATGCTGGAACTTGGCGTTTCACACTGCATGTGCTTAAAAGCGTGTGTGGGAATAATTTGATTAAGTATCTGTTTATAATAAGAAAAACACTAAACGGCGATTTTTTCCCTGAAACTCGTATTTTCTGCTTGCGGTGGGGGTGAGTAATACTTAGAACCCCCTTCACCGGCGCTGCTGAGGCGGTTGCTGGGGCGCTGGAGACGGCGGTGACGCATCGGAGAGACGGTGGGACGCTCGGGAGAGACTGGGGGCATCTTTGGTTGTGGGTT
>NZ_JBXWNC010000026.1:0-37373 GCF_059610165.1 Ruegeria sp. YTSA135
TAACCCGTCTGTGGGTGCTCAAATAATAGGGGAACGAAATGCCAGGACCGGAACCGGGAACAGTCTGGATAGAGGAATGCGACAGTAGGCTTGTTGCCATGATGGAGTGCTATTTCTGGACAGGGAATGTCGGAAACAGAGCAAAGCGGGCCAGCACCATGCTACGCCGTGTACGGCAAGGGACATGGTCATGCCGGTGGTGCGGTGACGACTTGCCCGACTTCCGCAGAACAGATGCTCAGTATTGCTCCGAGGGGTGCAGGAAGCGCGCAGCACGGGAACGTAGAAACGCACGAATAGAAATGGATCGACGCCGAGTATCGCAACGAAGGTGGCCGCGAGGTGGTGGCGAATATGGCAGGCCGCAAGTTTCACCGTGTAATCTGGCGCAATGCTCTGTGGCAGGCATGGGACGAGGCAAAGGAAGCTGTTCGCCGTGCCACCATGACCGAAGCGGACCATATCCGCGAAGCCATGAACATGCTGGACAACAGAGACACATGGGCTGACGCCGACTATCGCAAGCGCGACGAACTGGCTGCGGCCCTGCGTGTCGCAATGGATCACGAGGCCAAGGCCAAGGAATACGCCGAAAAGCGTAACCTGATTGCCAAGGCAAAGGGCCGGTTCGTCTCGGTCACGTTCACCAAAAAAGACGGAACCCCGCGCACCATACGGGTACAGCCCGCCACCCTACGCCAGCACGTCAAGGGCGATGCAGTGTCCAAAGCGGCCCGCACAGCCATCGAGACGCGCACACGTCGCCACCCGCACCTGTTGGCTGTCTGGGACACAGAGGCACAAGCCCCGCGCTCTGTGAACCTCGCAACCGTGTCTCGCATTGCTGCTGACGGTCACGTTCACAATTTCAACCAATGAAAGGAAGCACCATGATTAACCGCAGAACACTTATTCAATCCGCACCGCTTGCCGCCTTGGCCGCTGGCACTGTGGCAGGGGCTGCCCCGCCCGACCCCCACGGGAAATGGATTGCCGAACACAAGTCGCTGCTACAGGGCATGTACGCACCGGACACCCCGGATGTTGAAATGACCAACACTGACTGGATTCGCTGCCAGGAACTGGAAGAACTGATTAGCGTTACGCCAGCCAAGACGGTCGAAGGCGCAGCGGCGCAATTGGAATTTGCGATGAGTGAAGAAGCCAACTTTGACCTGACCGGCGGTGTCGCCGGGGACTTCGACGCTCAAGCCCTGAAAAACGTACTGACTACGCTTCAATCCCTATCGTGAAAGGCAAGGGACATGACTATTCACCGTCGCACACTTCTGAAATCCAGTATCCCCGCTTTAGCTGGGGCAATCGCAACCGGGGCCGTTGCCAATGAACTTGCAAACACGCCCATTCAGCGCCTCTATCCAGAGTGGGTGAAACTGGGGAACCGCTACGGCAACGCGATTGACGAAAACAATGCCCTTAAAAGGCAGTTACTTGCAGAAGACCACCCAGACCGATACGGGTTAATTGAGGATCACTACCAAGAGCGCGTTGAACCTTTGAGTGCTGAGTTTCTGTCTCTTGAAGACAAGATGATGGAGGCTCCATCGCAAGACCTCAAAGACCTCGCAATCAAGGGTCGCATATCGGCGCGCTCACATGGCGTTATTGATGACAATCACCACATGCTGATCTAAGAGGACGCAACGCGACTTCTGGGGTATGTGAATATATGAGCCCTAGAAACTACCAGATGCTAGCAGCCGGTCCACATTGGGCCGGTTACTTCGCTTTTGGACCTCATGCCCGACATCACAGAAAGAAACGGGCTTTTTGCCACTTTCTGCCGGTTGTCGGTGAGGGGTAGGGCCTGACATTCGCTCTTTTGCGGACCGGAATTGAGAGCCCGGCATTCCTTGGCGTCAAAAAAAATGTTGGGCGAAATGTTGGGTATCGACGCGCATTTTCCAAAAAGTACAATATTTTACAGTAAGTTGTACTGATTGAATGGTAGCGGAGGAGGGACTTGAACCCCCGACACGCGGATTATGATTCCGCTGCTCTAACCAACTGAGCTACTCCGCCACGAGTGAGAGGCGATTTAAGCGAGGGGCCGGATAGCGTCAAGAGGAAAACACGGTCAATGTCGGATTCTTTTCGACCGTGGTCACGTGTTTTCGGATGGCGATGATTGTTCGGTTTGATTGGCGTCTGCAATCCGGCGGATAAAAGCGGCGCAGGCGTCAGGCCTTGTGATCAGGATCATGTGGCCAGCCCCGTCGATCCGTTCGCTGGTCAGGCCGAACCGGGTCATTGTTTCACCATGTGTGTCCGGTGAAAGGATCGCGTCCTGCGCACCGTAGAGAATACCGCCGGGCACGGATAACTCACCATATCGGTCTGCTTGTGCTGCGATACTTTCATCAACACCGACAACATCTTGCGAGCCGGTGATAAAGGCCGACGGCCGCAGACCAAGCGCGCCACCTGCGCGATCCAAAAAATCCTCGGGCGCAGGTTCGGGGTCGAAAACTGTGCTTAGGGCATGATGCGCGGTTTTGGCGACAAGCGGCACGGCCAGCGTGTTACCGATCAGTTTTCTGAGCCACTCGGAACGCATCTCCATCGGCTTGAACACCTGCGGGGTGACAGATAGCTTGTGTGTCAGGGGCGCCAGAAGGGCCAGCGCCTTGGTCTTTTCCGGGTGATCCAGCGCCATAGCCAAAGACACTGCGCCGCCAAGAGAGTGGCCCACAAGAACCGCGTCGCTGACGCCTTTTACATCCAGAAACTCCTGTATCATACGCGCCTGTTCGGGCAGACGGCCCAGATCGGCCCTGTCGCGGGTCGAATAGCCACAGCCCGGTCGGTCGAGTGCAATGACGTGATAGTCACCGGCTAGCATATCCACCAGCGCGTAGGTGAAATGTTGCAGCTGCCCGGTTAACCCATGGATCATCACGATGGTCTGTTTCGACGGATGGCCGAGTTCCACGTGATGGATGCTGCCGCCCTCTACCGGTGTGATGTCGCCGAGCTGCGGTACGCGCGTATACCCTTGGGCGGTCAGCTTTCGGGTCCATAGGTTCATGCCAACCAAGAACGCAACGATCAGCAGGACGATAATCAGCAAAGTGGTCATCTCAGCGGTCTCCGCCTTGGGAAGGGACAGGGTGATAGTGCTCCAGCCCGGCTTGGGCCATACGCTTTTCATACTCGGATACGGTGCCCGGCCAAAGCGTGGTATTGCGGCCTTGGGCATCCTGATACCAGGACGTGCACCCACCGGCTTGCCAAACGCTGTCAGCGTGGCGGTCCTGCATCTCTTGGGTGAAGGCGGCCTGTTTGGTGGGGTCGGGTGTGATGACCTGCAAACCATCGCGCTGCATCTGATCCAGCACGCGACCAATGTGTCGAACCTGTGCTTCGATCATCAGCACGACCGAGTTATGACCCAGCCCGGTATGCGGCCCCAACAACATGAAAAAGTTCGGAAACCCCGCGATGGCAGTGCCCAGGTTGGCTTGCATCCCGTCAACCCAAGCATCGCGCAGGGTCAGGTCATCGGTTCCGGTGATGTTCAATCGCTCGACCATGTCGGTTACGTGAAAGCCAGTACCCCAGATCAAAACATCCGCCTGCGTTCGGCTATCGTCAGACGCGATGATCTGATTGCCTTCGATCGAAGCTACCCCGTACGGGATTACTGTCACGTTGTCCCGCGCAAGGGCCGGATACCAATCATTGGAACTGAGGATACGTTTGCAGCCGATCCGGTAATCAGGGGTCAGGCGCTTGCGTTCGTCGGGGTCGGTAATCGCACTCTCCAGACCCTTGCGCCACATTTTCATGGCGAAGTTCACCATCCGCTCTTCGCCGCGGAACACGCGATGACGGTATTCAAAGATCAAGTAGATCAGCTTGCGTCGAAGACGGGGCAGGGCAAGGATACGCCGGTAAAGAGATCGCACCCAAGGCGCAATCGGGCCATCCGGGCGCGGCAGAACGTAGGGTGCAGAGCGTTGTAATATAGTGACATGCGCCGCCCCTTTCGCGATTTCGGGTACGAACTGCACAGCAGAAGCACCAGTGCCGACGACCGCGACGCGTTTGCCCGAAAGATCCGTTTCGTGATCCCATTCGGCCGAGTGGAATTTGGGGCCTGGGAAGCTGTCGGTGCCAGGGATCGCCGGTATGCTGGGAAAGTGTAACGCGCCAATGGCTGAAACGAGAAACCGCGCTGACCAGCGTTGCCCGTCCTCGGTTTCCACCTGCCAACGGTCGCCGTCCCATCGGGCGGATTTGAGCTGTTGGTGAAAATGGCAGAGGTCATAAAGCCCCTCGTCCCGGCAGACCTTTTGCAGATAGGCCTGAATTTCCGACCCGCCGGCATAAGCGCGGCTCCAGTCCGGGTTCACGTGGGTAGCCATCGAATACAGATGAGATGGGATATCGCAGGCCACGCCGGGATAGGTATTTTCACGCCACGTGCCGCCGATGTCTCCCGCCTTCTCGAGTATGGCGATTTCACCGATACCGCGTTTGCGGGCCTCAATTGCCATCGTGAGGCCCGAGAACCCGGCGCCGACGATCAGCATCTCCGTTTTATATTCCATGCGCGCGCACCTCCCAAAGTGACGCCAAGTGCCGCCTCAGACTATAAAGCCGAACGGGCGCGTGAACAGCGTCTCATAGGGTCAGGCGCGGTTTGGCACCCGCGCCACCGAAAAGATCACCACGGACCTTGTTCGGTACCAACATTAGCTTATCGCGTTACGTCCTACGCTTTGTGTCAGTATCAGGGAGTGCGCAAAACCCGTCTACCTTAAAGGCGGGATTGCCGCGAAGACACATTCAAAATTCCAAATGATGCGCCCGGCCATAGGCAACGAGCCGGGCGTTCAGCGCCTCAGCCTCGGGGGCGCCGGACTCCAACGCGAAAACAAAGGCATGTGTCAGATAGAAACATGCCGCGTCGATGTCTTGCTCTGCCTCGCGCTCATCCGCTGCCATAGTATAAAATCGGATCAAGGCCGTATGATCTTTGCGATCATGGGCCTCAATCAGCAGGCGATCCAGTTCGTCTTTGTCCATCAGGTCTTTCATCGGGAAAGGCCAGCCTTAGCCCTTTTCCGCGCGACCGTTTTCAATCTGGGTCGCAACCCAGTGATGAAAGTTATGCGTCGGCCCGTCCATCGCCGGAGAGAAGCGTCCGCCATCGAATAGCACCCCGTGGCGGCCTTTCTGCATGCCTTCGACGACAAAGACATCCTCTTCGAACACCGTTTTCCACAATTGCGCGTTCGAGGCACGAAGCCCGTCATGCTCGGGCGAGTCCGCGACACTTTTGGCGTAATAAAGCTCGATATGTTCAACGGTGTTTTCCTGGTCCACGGGCTCTAGCACGATGGCAAAGCTGTGGTCGCGCTGCACGCCCAGCAGGACGTTGGGGTAAAGCGCCACGTATTCCGCGCCTTCGTTCCACTTGTCGCTCAGCCCTTCAAAGTCAGGAAAGGTCGCGCCGTCCTGATCGGTCAGTTGACGATAGACCAGCGTGCCCTGACCGGAATAATGCCCGCGCGCCTCAATGTTATAGTGATCCTCAAGCCGGGAATAGCTGTTCAGGCCGGGATGCACCCAGGGCAAGTGGTAACTTTCGCAGTAATTCTCGACCGCCAGTTTCCAGTTGGTTTTAACCTCCAGCTTGAATGAGGATGTCTCACCACCGTGATGCACGGGTTGTTCGAATTCTTTCCAGCGCTCCAGCAGCGCACCGTGGGCATCTTCGAACGCGGGTGCAGTGCCGTCCAAGTTGACAAAGATCACGTCGCGCCAGACATGAGAGCGAACGCGCACCAGGCCGAGATCGTCGCGCTTCAGATCTGGATGCTTGTTCTGACCAGGGCCGCCGACATGCGGTGTGGCGCGCAGCTCACCTTTCAGGCTGTAGCACCAGCTGTGATAGGGGCAGCGGATCGCGCCGCCGATTTTGCGGGGTGTATCCACAAGGATCATGCCGCGGTGACGGCAGGTATTCTGAAAGACGCCGATTTCTCCATCCCGGTCACGCACGATCAGCAGGGGCATACCAAGAAAATCGACCGGCTTGGCGTCGCCTTCCTCGGGCACATCCTTACCAAAGCCGATCCCGGACCAGTTGGCAAAAAGGACGGATTGCCTTTCTTCGGCGAAGATTGCCGGGTCAGTGTAATGCTCATTCGGAAGACCGTTCGCGACGGTCACATCGGCCAGAACGGATGACAGCGCGCTGTGCTTGTTCATCGGGCTCTCCTGATCGGTTGCTGGATGCAGTCTTTTCCTACTGGCGGATGGGATGGTGTTCGATCAATATCAGAAATCCTCATCGACGGATGAGTTGAACTAAACTGAGCCATCGTTGACCTCTTGAAGAATCCAGTTTTTCAGGGCGCGGGCGTTGTCTGAAAGGTCTTCATCCGGGCGGCCAACCAAGTAGAATTGATTGGGCGCGGTCAGCTGATGCGGCGCGATCGACACCAGCTTGCCGGACTGTAGCATCGGCTGAATCAGCCTTTGCCACCCCAACGCAAGACCGGCTCCCTTGCGGGCAAGTTGCAGGGCGACAGAATAGCTGTTCACCCGGGATCCGGTCGCAATCGTACCTTCATGGCCCAGTTGACGGAACCAGTCCGGCCATGTGGTCCAGGTGCGGTCTTCCGAGTCCAGATGGATCAGCCGTTCCGCCGCCAGCGCGGCAAGGTTGGCGCCTGCCAGCCGCTTTGCGACCTCTGGGTTGGCAACCGGGATCAGGTGATCGCGAAACAGGGGCGTATGCGATAGGTTTGGATCGGAATCACGCCCATATCGAATAAAAAAGTCCATGTCCTGACGGTCTCGAAACGGGCGGTCCTGTGACAACTGATCCACGTTTACATCTGGCATCTCGCGCCAGAACCGGATCACGGCCGGGGACAGCCACAGCGCTGCCACCGCCGTAGTCGACCCGACGGTCACCTTGCCCCCCGATTTTCTGTTGCGGATCGTGGCCAACACTATTGAGATACGCCCGAATGAGGATGACAGCGCCTCGTACAGGGCCTGTCCATCTTCGGTCAGATCGACACCGCGGTGCTTGCGTTGAAATAGCGTGGTGTCCAGATCGCCCTCAAGCGCTTTGATCTGATGACTGACCGCGCCGGGCGTGACCGAAAGCTCATCGGCGGCGTTTTTGAAGCTTAGGTGCCGGGCGGCGGCTTCGAACGCGGCCAATGTCGTCAATGGCGGCAGATTATAGTGGCGCCTGGACATGGTGGCCTGGACTCGCTGTCAAATTTCGGTTGAGTTGTCTTCATTCGATTATCAGAGGTTTTGCGGGCAAAAGCCAGAAGCCCGTGCGTGAAAGGTGCATTTTTTATCCTTGGTTCTGCCTGCGTGTCGCTTTCTGCAAGCAGAGATCGCAATCCGTCAGGTGAAACGGACGTGAACGCGCCAATCTTGGCAACAGGATTGGAGAATTGCCCCATGAACATTCGAACCCCAAACCGCGCGGGTGGACGCTCGGCCCGCAGGGCCATGCGAACTACGCCGAACTTCAACATGCTGCCAGGCCTGACCAGGGGCATCCCCCAGTGTGAGGTGATGGACGGTGCGCAAGTGGAACGCATCGACGCTGCGTCAATGCATGTTCTCGAAAACGTAGGCGTTCAGTTCCGCGATCCCATCGCGTTACTAGACTGGAAGAGAGCGGGCGCAAAAGTTGACGGCGAGCTTGTCTATCTTGATCGTGATCTTGTGCGTGAGCTGATTGCCACGATCCCGTCCGATTTCACCTATCACGCCCGCGATCCAAAAAAGAATGTCCGGCTGGGCGGCAAGCATTCGATCTTTGTGCCAATGACCGGCGCCCCCTTTCTGCGCGATCTGGACGATGTACGCCGGAACCCGACGCTGGATGATCTGGCGATGTTCCACAAGCTCAGCCACATGATGCCCGCACTGCATTCCAGTGCCCATCACATCGTGGAACCCTATGATCACCCGATCAGCCAGCGGCACCTGCGCATTACTTATTCTTCCATGAAACATTCGGACAAAACGTTCATGGGCATGACAACCAGCCCCAAGAACGCCGAAGACGTGATGGATATGTGCGCCATCTTGTTCGGAGAGCAGTTTCTTGAGGATCATCCCGTCACGACGGGGAACTGCAACGGGAACTCTCCGCTGGTCTGGGATGAAACCATGCTGGGCGCGATGCGTGCCTTCTGTCGCCGAAATCAGCCGGTGCTGTGCTCACCTTTTGTGCTGGGCGGGGCCAATACGCCCGCCAGCGTTCCGGCCACCGTGGCGCAGTTGAATGCCGAGGCGCTGAGCGCACTGGCCTATACGCAAGTGATCCGCAAGGGCGCACCGGCGATATATGGTCACTATCTTTCGACCGTGTCGATGAAATCAGGCGCACCGATGGCTGGGACGCCTGAAATCAGCCTGATGAACTTTATGATCGGCCAGATGGCGCGGTACTATGACGTGCCATGGCGTACCTCGAACACGCTGGGTGGGGCCAAGATCTTTGACGCGCAGGCTGGATACGAATCTGCTACGACGTTGCAGGCAGTGATCCATGCCGGGGCCAATTATATCTGGCACAGCGCGGGTTGGAACGAGGCCGGGATGCATTGTTCAGTTGCCAAGTTCGTTGTCGACGCCGAGCAATGCGCCATGGCTTACCGCATGGCTGAGGGGCCAAAATGGCATGACTTCGACCAAGCCATCGCGGCGGTATCCGATGTTGGTCCGGGTGGACACTATTTGGGTCATCCGCATACGCAGGATAACTTTCAGGAAGCATTTTTCATGCCTGAGCTGTTCGACAACAACTCGATCGAACAATGGACGGCTGAGGGTGAGGTCGAGATCACCGAACGGGCCTTGAACCGCGCAAAGACCCTGTTGGCCGAGTATGAAGAGCCGATGCTGGACGAAGCCAAGAATGAAGCGCTGCTTGACTATATCGCCCGACGAGAGCGGGAAATTCCGGCCGCTGATGAACTGAACCAGAGCTACTGAACATTTTCCACCGCGGAGGGTGCCAATAACGCATTGGTCAAACCAACCTGTCCACGGTGCCGACATAGCCGTTCGAATGTGGAGCTATTCCTTGCCCGAGCGCCACTCTTTCCAGGCCAGATAGGCGTTTGCGCCCAGTGACGCGAAAGGCCCTGGCGGAAGCCGAGGTGGCATTGGTTGTGCCAAAAAGTGATCGGCAATCTGTGACCCGCCCTGCGTCAACAGTTCGGCAATCCCCATACCCTGCAGTGTTCCGCGCGCGATGCCCAGCCCATTCTGGCAGCAAGCGGCGTACAGGCCGGTGTCCAATTCCCCAAACGCGGCAGAGCCATTGCGGCTGAGGCACAGCATACCTGCCCATCGATGCTGGGTCTGCACGTCCGGCAGATGCGGGAAGCGTTCGCGAAACTTGCGGTCATGCACCAAACCCGCCTTGCGCAGGCGCGTTTGGCTGGTCTCGATAGAGGGGTGAAAGCTTGAACATGTTCGGATCAGGATGCGGTCTCCATAGCTGCCAGAAATCCGTCGAACCGACGTGCCCATCGGATCGGCAGGCGTCACCGCCCATCGGGTCTGGCCGCCCAGCGTCTTGATCTGCTTTGGTGTCAGCGGCTCCGTGATTGAGGCAAACAGGCAAATGTGGATCAGCCGACGCTGGTAAAACCCAAAACTCTCAAGATGGCCGTTATTGGCCAGAATGATGCGTCCGGTCGCTATCCTTGCTTTGGGTGTCTCAACGATCCAGCCACCGGCCTGTTTCTCGAACCCGGTAACGGGTGAGTTTTCATAAATGCCTGCAACTCCTGCCAGCCGCGACGAAAGCGCCCGGACATACGCGGCGGGCTGCATCATTACAGTGCCAGGCGCATACAGCCCCGAAGTATAATGCGGGCTGCCGGTGATTTCACGCATCTGTTGCTGGTCGTAAAGTGAAAAAGGCTCGCCGAGCCGCTCAAGATGTGTCGCGAAATCGCGGTTGTGTTGGTCGCCTGACTTGGTTGCGGCTGCATTAAACTTGCCGCAGGGGTCGAAAATCTCTTGCGGCAGCTCGCAGTCGGTCGCAACGCCTGAGGCAAACGCAATAGCCTGTCGGTTCAGCGCAATCGCGGCGCGGTCCGCATCCAGCCCGGTTCCCGCGTAATTGTCGGATGACAGATCATGGGGCAGGTCGATCATGAAGCCCGAATTGCGCCCTGCCGATCCTTCGGCGAACCGTGCGGCCTCTAACAGCGTAATTTTCAGACCGGTATCCAATTGCGCCAACCGTCTGGCGGCAGACAGGCCGGCAAATCCACCACCGATGATCGTGACATCAGCGGAGTGATCCTCGGTCAGTTCGGGCAAAGCGATCTGCGGCGGCAGGATTGCATTCCATCCCGCCGGGCCCGTCTGCCGAGGCAGACGTCTGGCCTTGCGTCGTCTCAATCGACGGCCTCATCGGCGTCATCGGCCAGATCAATCCAGATGGTTTTCAGTTGCGTGTACTGGTCATGGGCGTGAACGGAGTTATCCCGCCCGCCAAAGCCGGACTGTTTATAGCCGCCGAAGGGCGTGGTGATGTCCCCTTCGCCAAAGCTGTTCACCGTCACGGTGCCCGCCCGGATCGACCGCGCGCCCCGAATGGCACGTTTGACATTGGCGGTGAAGATCGACGCACATAGGCCATATTCGGTGTCGTTGGCCATCTTGATGGCCTCGTCAAAGCTCGAAACCTCGATCACTGAAAGCACAGGTCCGAATATCTCTTCCCGCGCCAGGGTGGCATCGTTGCCTGAAACTTCGACCACAGTGGCCTCAACAAAGCCGTTCTCTGCCCTGCCGCCAACAAGCACGTTCTCGGCTTGGTCCAGATAGCTGCAGACCTTGTTGAAATGCCCCTCGCTGACCAGCGCGCCCATACGCGTGGCTGGATCAAGGGGGTCGCCGGTGTGCCACTGTTTTGCGTGATGCGCGATGCGTTTCAGCAGTGCGCTTTTCACATCCTTATGCACAATCAAGCGGGAAGAGGCTGAACAGTTCTCGCCCATGTTCCAGAATGCACCGTTAACCACATGCGCCGCCACGCGATCCAGGTTTTCGGCGTCATCCATAACAATGGCGGGGTTCTTGCCACCCATTTCAAGCACCACTTCCTTCGCGTTGCTTTCGGCAGAATAGGTCAGGAAACGCTTGCCCGTGAGGGTCGAGCCGGTGAAGGACACCATGTCGATATCCATATGCCGCCCGATGGGTTCCCCCACTTCGGCCCCGCCGCCGGGAACGATGTTTAATACTCCGCGCGGCAACCCAGCCTCCATCGCCAGCTCAGCCAACCGCAGGGCCGTCAGCGTGGTTTCAGCCGCGGGTTTCACTATCACTGAACAGCCAGCGGCCAGCGCGGGCCCGATCTTCCACGCCAGCATCAACAAGGGGAAGTTCCAAGGCAGCACCAGCCCGACAACACCAATCGGCTCGCGCACGACCATGGCGATGTGATCGTCGCTGGCAGGCGACACCTGATCGTAGATCTTGTCGATCGCCTCGGCATGCCATTTCAGGCAGTGAATCGCCTCGGGCACATCCACGGTTTCGCAGTCATAGATGGTCTTGCCACTGTCGATGCTCTCAATCACCGCCAGTTCGCGCGCGTTGCGGGTCATCAGTTTGCACAGCCGGATCAATACGTCTTTACGGTCTGAGGGATGCATCTTGCTCCAGCGCCCATCCTCAAACGCCTCGCGCGCCTTTTCGACAGCAAAACCTACATCAGCTGCGCCGCAGGCCGCGATATCGGCCAGCTTGGCACCTGTCGCCGGATCTACCGTTTCAAACGTCTGCCCCGAAATCGCCGGGCGGAACGCCCCGTCTATAAAAGCCCCTGTCGGCAGGGTCAGGTCCGCGGCGATGGCTTTGTATTCGTCCCGTGTGAGCAATTCCATACCTTACTCCTCCGCCACGATGTCAGCGATTGTCTTCTTCAGCACGCGGGTCACCTGCTCCAACGCGCGCTTGTCATCCTTGTTCAGGCCTTTCAGCGGGGGCCGCATCGCCCCTGCGTCGATCCCGTTCATGGTGACGCCATGCTTGATGGTCTGAATGAATTTGCCACCCTGTTCCAGCACCCGCATCAGCGGCATCATTGCGCTCATGATTCGCCGACCCTTGGCGAAATCGCCTTCGACAACGCAAGCGTGATACAGCGCCACGTGTTCGACGGGGAGGAAATTCGATCCGCCGCAGACCCAGAACGGCGCGCCCCAGGCAAAGAACTCAAGCGCCTGGTCATCCATGCCGCAACCCAGCTGGATATGTGGATAATCCCGCGCCAGCAGATGCACCCGGTTGATATCGCCCGAACTTTCCTTGATGCCGCAGAAATTCCGGCTGCGGCCTACGCGGTCCAGAAATTCCGTACCCATCATTGTGCCTGTGCGGTGTGGATAATTATACAGCATGACCGGCAGGTCAGCAGCCTTGTCGATCGCCAGCGCGTTCAGGGCATTTTCCCGATCGGTTGGTACTGAATAAGGTGGGCTGGCCAGCAAAATTGCATCCGCTCCAACTTCGCGCGCGCCAGAGGCCAGCGTGATCGAGTCCTGCGTCAGCATAGCTCCGGTGCCCACGACCAGCGGCAACCGGTGTTTTAGTTGCCTGAACGTAAACCGCGCGAGTTCCAGCCGTTCAGCAACGGTCTGAGCATAGTTCTCGCCAGTAGAACCGCCCGAGATCAGGCCGTGCACGCCACTTTCGACCAGGTATTCGATCACCTGCGCCAGAGCGTCCCAATTCACGCTGCCATCTGCGTGATAGGGTGTGACGACCGGGGTATATATCCCCTCAAATCTGAAAATCGGGTTCATGCGATCCTCATGCAGGTTTCAAATTAGGTGCGGCGCCCAATGGGACGTCCAGCGCAGCCGGCATCACAAACAATTCAATTTGGTCACGCGACAGGTTCCAGTGATCCTCGGCCAGCTGCGCAGCAGCCGCCTCATCGCCCGCCTCGATGGCGGCGATGATGGCGTCGTGCTGGCGACTGGCTTCGGACAAATTCTCGGGCATCTTCTTCTCGGGCATCTTCGCCGTTTGGGGCCGGTAAAAGGTCATCCCGATTCGGGCGTGATCAATCAGCAGACGGTTGAATGAGGGCAGAAGGTAGACATTGCCCGACATCTCTCCGGTCACGTCGTGGAATCTGTTGTTGGCTAGTGCCCGATCCTCACCCGACCCCGAGCGTAATGCGTCCTTGAAAACCTGTTGTGCATCTTTCAGGTCGTCGATCTGTGCACGCGTGGCATTCTGCGCCGCCAGCCGCAGAATTGCGCCATAGATCATTGGCGCGGCCAGAAAGAAATCGCGCAGCGTTGTGTGGGACATCTCCGACACCCGCGCGCTGCGATTGGTGCGCAAGTCCAGATAACCTTCGCCCGCCATTTGACGGAACACTTCGCGCAAAGGAGTTCGCGACAGCCCGAATGCATCCGAAAGATAGACCTCATCCAGATCTGCGCCGGGTTGCAGACGCAAGGTCAGGATCGACTCCCGCAGGTGATCCCGAAGCGCATCTTTGCGGGATTTCGCGTCATCTTTCATCCTTTCTCCCTTCTCCACACACTCGAATCCTACTCACTGCGGTTTTTTGTATTCTAAAAAAATACAATTTGTATACAAAAAAGAATCGTGCAGCATAGGCTGTCGACTACGCCAAGCTGAATGGGACGTTCCATGCGAAAGCCGCGCCACATCACTTTCATCCTGATCGAGGAGTTTTCGCATCTCGCCTTTTCCTGCGCGGTTGAGCCGCTGCGGATCGCCAACCTCGTCAGCGGTAAGGATCTGTATGACTGGACTTTCCTATCGGAACATGGCGAGCAGGCTGTGTGTTCGAACGGGTCAGTCACCCTAGTGCATGGCGGATTGGGGGATGTACCCAAAACCGATCAGGTATTCGTGCTGTCAGGTATCCACATGCGCAGCCATGTCACGCGCCCATTGCTGGCTGCGCTGCGGTGGGAGCGCGCACGGGGAACGCCCATCGGCGCATTGTGTTCCGGCGCGTGGATACTGGCTGAGGCCGGTTTTCTGGATGGGATGCAGGCTGCAATCCACTGGGAGTATCACGACGCTTTCATGGAAGCCTTCCCCGAGGTGAATTTGGTCCGCAGTGTTTTTGTTGCTGATGAAAAACACATCACGGCTTCGGGCGGCACCGCGACTGCGGATCTCATGCTGCACCTGATCGGGCAAGATCATGACGAACAGCTGGCCGTCGCGGTTGCCGACCAGATGGTTTACAACGCGGTGCGCAATGCCACTGCCAAGCAGCGGGTGTCGCTGCAATCGCGAAACGGTATGAGAAATGCCCACTTGGCCAAGGCGATTCACATCATGCGGGACTGTATAGCAACGCCCATTTCGCCGTCGCAGATTGCCGAAGACCTTGGAATATCGACGCGGCAACTGGAACGGCTGTTCGGCAAATACCTCAATACCTCGCCCAAAAAATACTTCATGGAACTGCGCCTTGAGCGCGCCCAGAATCTGCTTTTGCAGACCGAGGCTTCGGTGACCGAAGTTGCCATGGCCTGCGGCTTTGAAAGCCCAGGTCATTTTTCGCGCGTTTACAGGTCCAGCTTTGGCTTCACGCCACATGGGCAGAAAAGTAAAACGTATCGATGAAAGGCGGCGGGGGGAGCTGCTCTGTCCGTAGGCAAGTCTGGCTGGCCAGGCGCTCACCCCCCTCGTCCCGCTCGTACCCCCTCGTTAATTTGAAACTCGTAAACTGATCAGCAGGATTGATCCCTTGTAGTCAGTGAAAAAGGCACAACTATTACAACAACGTGTCAGATATAAGAATCTTTGGGTCGAAAACGCATCGCGTGCCGCATTTCGAGTTGTGTAACGCCGTCTCGCTCAAACGGATTTTGAGGTTTTTTGGCTGCTGATGTTTGCGTTAAACCGTCGTTTGTGTCAGTTTTATTTAGCCAACAAAGGAACGATTTCAGCAAAAAATGGCGTTAACTCGTAATCGAATTTGTTTAAGAGTTTCTATGTCCTCATCAGAAGTTATGACTGGAGGACATACATGAATTTGGAATCTCACGAAGCCGCAGTGCAGTACGCACCACGCGTGATTTCGATTGCCAAGCGCGAACAGCAGATCTGCCAGGCATCCAAAGCCGCTGAGGCGGCGTTCGAAAGGGTTTCTCAGGCAGCGATGTGCAGTGAATCCGTACAGGATGAACTGCAGGACCGCGTGTTCACCATCTTTCGCTGGTATTTCCTTTCAGCCTTTTGCACCCGCTTGCTGACAGATGCAAAACACCGGCTTGAACATCAGACATTGCAGGTTTCCGTTGACATCTTCAGTGCCGTGAAAATGGTGCTGCCTGAAACTGAGATCGAGCGCTCGATGGCTTTGGTGAGTGCCGAGCGCACCTCTCCAACCGTTGCCCGGGTGAATGACATAGGAAGCCGGGGCCATGCAGTCGGCTGGGTTGCTGCTGGGCTACACGAAAAGGGCCGGGATTTCCCACAAGAGCTTCGGAATGCGCTGGCCGGTGCGTTAGCGGCGTCAACACGGATCAATTGATCGCGCTGAAAGGATGCTGTTTCCGTCCGGTTCTCACCGAGCAATCACACAAGTGCAAATTCTTGCCTACGATCCAGTTGAGCTTTTCATGTTGTCTGTAAGCAAGGCTTTGATGCGACGTCAGAAACATTTGACCTTCTCGAATTCGAAACCATGAACCCCTTCCAGATCAAAGACGAACCAACCAAGCTGGCGCAGACAAGTCGCGCCAATGATTTTTACCGGAACTGACTGACGTGTGGGTACATGTCTGACGCCCAGGAACAATATCTTCGTAAAGATGATTTCCAAGGTGCCGGCTGAAACCGAAGACGTGGTTGCTTGGATCTAAGAGAATCTGCACCCGCTGGATATTTCGTTCCTGCTGGCCCCATGAGGCCCGGTCATCGTGATCCTGCTTGTTTAACTTACGGCACAAACGCCACAACCAACAGCAGGACAACGCCGTATTGTTGGAGTGCCTGCAAAGCGGGTTGATCAGCACACAGGCCGACAACCTGCACAAAGACGTCCAGATCAAAGCTTTGCAGAAGACTCGCGGCACCACGGTTGATTTCACTTTCTCTGGTGCTCCGGATACGCAGATATCCGATGGTCAGCCCCGGCACGAGAAACCCGAGGCCCGAGCCAAGCGCCGCTGTGGCTCTGGTATTCACAACTGTGGTCTCACCTTGATAGGTGATTGCCACACCGATCACCAGCGCGATGAAATTCGTGACCGAAGCCGAGGGCGGGACATATCCCGCCTGTTTTACCTCTCGTTTCAGGTTGTCCTTGTGGCCGGTAATGCTGTCTTCACCACCTGCGTGACCCTCGGTATTCTAGAGCACCGGCACATCGCTTCGCACACGGGTGGTCTTTGAAATATCAACGCCGCACCGCGCAAGGGTTTGCGCCGCCTGCCGTCATTGAATACGGGCAAGAAGCTTCTGCAATGCGACTGCGGCGCGTACCGGCGCGTAGTCGTGGCGCATGATCAGCGATGTAGAGGCGGTGCGGAATGGTTCGGGAAGGGGCGAGATATAAAGCTCCCTTCCGACCAGTGTCTTTGCAACGGCGTTTCTGGGTGCAACCGCACGTCCCATTTCAGCCGCCACGCACCCCATGATCCCGTCGAACGTCCCCATTTCCAAAAGGTCGGAATCCGGTCTTCCGATAGATCTCAACCACGTTTCGGTCGTCGCCCTGTAGTGGCATCCAAAGCCAAACACCAGAACCGGAGCATCGTCTTTCAGGTTCTTGGCTGAAACGACCACGAGTTCTTCTTCAAAGGCCGGTATCGCTTTGAACCTATTTTTATCCACGGGGCCCGCAATGAATGCTGCGTCAAGCTCACGTTTCCAAACAGCCTGTGTAAGCTGGGCTGTTGGACCCGTCGTCAAAGATAGCTGTGCATCCGGGCAGACCTCGCGCAGGGTCTTCAGCAACGCCGGGAGCCGAGCAGAGGCCGTGGTCTCCATCGCCCCCAATCGCAAGTGGCCCGACCCGTTTGCAATATCCTTCAGATTACTTTCGACGTATCCGATTTCCTTTGACAGCCGATCCAGTTGGGAATGGGCAATCTCACCAAACGGTGTCAGTTGGGCACCGCCCCGACCGCGCGTGAATAATTTCTGGCCGAACTCTTCTTCCAGGCGGACAATTCGGTGCGTCACATTGGATTGCACGGTTCCCAGTTTCAGGGCAGCAGCCGCAAAGCCACCTTTTTCAACCACGGCGAGGAATGTTCGAAGCAAAGCAAAATCCATGTTCTAAAATTATTGACAGAAAATTCCTTATTCAATCATTTTTTTAGGAAGAAGAAAAATGCTATATTTTGGGAAACAACGGCTTGGGAACAGAAAAACGTGGAACAGATACTTCATACGCGCCTGACCGAGATGCTCGGCATTGAGCACCCCATCCTGCTGGCACCGATGGACCTCGTCTCTGGTGGTAAGCTGGCGGGTGCCGTTACATCTGCGGGTGGTTTGGGCCTGATCGGCGGGGGGTATGGCGACCTTGACTGGATCACCAAGGAATTTGAGGAGGCCGGAAACCAGGCTGTTGGTGTCGGGTTCATCACGTGGAGCATGCTGAAACAGCCGGGATTGTTGGACAAAACCTTGGAACTGGGTCCCAAGGTACTGATGCTGTCCTTCGGCGATGGCACCGAAGCCGTGGAAAGGGCGCGGGTTGCCGGAGTCAAAACCCTGTGGCAAATTCAGCGACTTGAGCAAGCTGAAATCGCGATCAAGGCAGGTGTAGACATAGTTGTCGTTCAAGGCCAAGAGGGTGGCGGCCACGGTATGGATCGTGGGCTGACCGCACTGTTGCCAGCGGTCAGAGACTTGGCGGGTCCCGATCAGGTTATTGTTGCGGCGGGTGGAATCGCAGATGGAAGGGGTCTTGCTGCGGCACTCATGCTGGGTGCGGACGGAGTCATGATGGGAACGCGCTTTTGGGCCAGCAACGAAGCAGTCGGACCGGACGCGGCAAAGCGACAGTTAGTGGACTCCAACGGCGATGACACAATCAGATCAAAAGTGTTCGACGTGGTCCGAGGGCTGGACTGGCCGTGGCACTTTAGCGGCCGCGTGGTTGCGAACAAATTCGCTAGGAAATGGCATAACAATATCGAAGCGTTGCAAGAAAACGCCGATGCGCAGCGCGAAGTGTATGAGGCATCCGATCCACAAGACTATGCGACCCGGGTTCTGATTGCCGGTGAGGCGCTGGATTTGATAGATGCAATCGAAAGTGCCGAGCAGATTGTTGATAAAACCGTATCCCAGGCCGCCGCGCTGCTGAAAAACGGTGCGAATTTCTTGGCGCGATAGAGGCTTTTGCATCGTGCCGCGCTTGGCAAAGTGTAGGTGCCCTGAATGATGCAGCGGCCAGATCAGAGTGTTCCTGCAACAAGCTGAAATCGCCAAGCCGGTTCATTCAAAGGGAAGGATGATCCGCTCCGGGGTGATCAACAGACTGTGTTGAGATTGACATCCCCCTTCCGTCAAAGCGAAAACTCCGTATTTTCTGCCGTGGTGTTAATGGCTTAATTGACCTTTCGGGCGATTTCAGGGCAGGAAAACACGAAGAGTAGAAGCCCAAGTATCAATGAACATCAAACATACTGCTATCGGCGCGTTGCAAAGATTGGCTCGCCGAACGTCCGAGCATCTCATTCTAAATATCGGGGATGACCTTTCAGAGGACAAAAAAGAGCTGACGCGCATCATGTCCTCTGCGTTAGACAGTCTTGATACTGCTACCGGGCCTGTGGAACTGCCTGACTTGGCAGAGGTTCGGGCCTTGCGTCACGCGCCAAAGGTTTTCGGGGCCAGTGCTCCCACGTCTTTGGCCCCGTTGCAGCAAGCGGCCCTTTCGGCGTTTGGATATGTTAGGTGGGCCGAATTCTATGTCGAGAATAACTGGAGCCGCCCGTTCCTGTCGGAATTTGCAAACGGGGAAGGTGTTGGTCCGAACGGCGTTCTGAAAAGCCAAGACCTTATACTTGGTCTGTTTTTGCTTGGTCCCAATTCCTACTATCCGCCGCACGCCCATCCCGCGGAAGAGTTCTACGTCGTCCTGTCAGGGGATGTCTTGTTCCACGGGAGCAACGGAGCAAGTCCTATTCGGAAAATTCAGGGTGACTTCATGATATTCAGAAGCAACGAAGCGCATGCAATCCAAACCTTCGACACCCCTGTGTTCGCCGTCCACGGTCAGGTCGGTGCCATCAACGAACCCAGCTGGTATCGAGACGACATGAACGATTTTTCGGAACCAAAAAAATATCCGGAACTCAAAAAAGGCATAGTTGATGCCGCAGGCGCTGTGCAACATCCAGCCTAGTTGCTGGGGTCCCTGTCCCGCAGGATGGCGACCAAACCCAGTTCGGCCTTGCCGATACGCTCATGATCCAGCGGCCTGCCGGACAGGCAGGTGAAAGTGGATGGGCAGCGAAGCGGGCCAGATATTGATTTACGCGCAGCGTGGCGGGCTGGGTGAAGATGCTTACTGGCGGATATCCTTGCATGGCCTTGCAAGACATCACGTTTACCGGCACCTATAAAGATACGGCCGAGGATCTCCGGCACACCCGAAACGCATTTTTGCGGTCGACAAGGTGCGCTTGACTGAACCGTAGGATGGGCTTTGGGCAAAGGGCTTGACGCACAGCGATCTGCGCATGGGGTCGTTGTTGCCCTGAAACCATCCTCGTGCCGTGGGTTTAGGCCCGGCAAAACGGAGGGGGTCATGTATAATAAAGTTCTTGTTCCAATGGCGCTGGATCACGGCATTTCACACCACACGCTTGAGGTGGCCCGAGCCCTTTCTGCGGACGGTGGAGAGGTCGTTGCCTTGCATGTTTATGAAATGCCTCAGGGCTCGGTCAGCGCTTATCTGGATAAGGAATTGGTCGCGCGTGGGTTTCGCGCGGCCAGTATCATGTTGCGGGAGAAAATCGAAGATATCGAAGGTGTTACGTCCGATATTGTCAAGGGACACACCGCCCGGACCATAATCGACTATGCCAATGGCAGGGATTTCGACTGCATCGTCATCGGCTCGCACAAGCCCGGCCTCAGCGATTACTTCCTCGGCTCTACCGCGTCCCGCGTTGTCCGCCATGCCGGATGCGCCGTGCATGTGCATCGCAGCATCTGACCTTTCAATCGCGCCGACCGCGCCCCAAACAGGATTGACAGACCCTAAATGAACATTGATGAAAAGATCGCTGATGATCTCATCGCAAACGATATCTCATTTGTTACCACCGTGCCGTGCAAGCAATTGGCCGGGGTGATCGATGAAATCGACAAGCGCGACGGCATCTATCACATCCCGGCCAACAAAGAGGATGAAGGAATGGGCCTGTGCGCCGGTGCGTGGATGGGTGGCAAACGCCCTGCGATTATCATGCAGAACACCGCAATTGGCGTGACGATCAACACTCTGGCGACGCTGATCCAGTATTATCGGATGCCGCTGCCCATGCTGATCTCATACCGGGGGGAACTGCGCGAACCCATCGCCTGTCAGGTGGAGATGGCCGTGCATACCAAGGCTCTGCTGGCGCAGATGAACATCCCGACTTATCACTTCCATCATCAGGTGGATGTGGAAGAGTTGGACGCGATCCTGAAATATACCTTCATGTGCAACAAACCGGTCGCCATCCTGACCGACGCCAATTTCTGGGGAGGCTATGGCGACCAATGATACGTTCTGAAATTCTAAAGGAAATTGCCCCGATCCTGCGCGACCAACTGGTTATCTGTAATATCGGTATTCCCAGTCAGGAACTGCATGCCATCGATGATCAACCGAGCAATTTCTATATGCTGGGTACGATGGGGTTGGCCTCGTCCATTGGCCTTGGGCTGGCGCTTTCGCAGCCCAAACCGGTGATCGTGATTGATGGCGATGGCTCGGTTTTGACCAATCTTGGTACGCTACCGACAATCGCCAACAATGTGGCCGACAACTACATCTTGTTGATTATCGATAACGGATCTTACGGGTCTACCGGGGATCAGCCGACCTATGCAGGGCGGAAAACCTCGCTGGCGAAAATGGCCAAAGCTGCGGGCTGCGACCGCGTCATCGAATGCCAGGCCAAGCAGACCGGCCGTGTACTGCAAGAGGCGCTGGATGCCCGGCAGATGACCATCATCGTCAGCAAGTGCGAAAGCGGCAATGCCAAGATGCCGCCGATCACAATGGACCCGGTGGTGATCCGCGACCGCTTTATGAAGGCGGTTCAGGCCTGATTGCGGTCAACGTCCGCCATAGGGTCGAAGACGCGCGCTAAACCGCTCTACGTCCGCTTCGAAAGCAGTGGGGCATTAGCGATCAATGGTACGGAACACTCATGTCGCGATGGTTTTGATTTGAGTGGTCTCTGGTGCCGAAATAAAACGCGGCCTGTTTGTAACCTTCTTCGTTCCAGCGTTTGACCATAGCCTCAAACGGGCGCTGTTATACCCAGCAGGTGCAGGGCCTGAAACAGCATTGCCTGATTTGAGCTTGTCACCGGTCTGCCAACAGCGTCTTCCATTTTGGCCAACGCCTCGTCGCTGCGCATATCGGTGCAGGACAAGATCAGCGCCACAGCATCGGGTTGATCCGCCACGTGGCCCAGCTCCAAACCGCGTCCGGGTCGAACACACCTTGCCCGTCATTGTCCATCACCTGCGCCGTCGCGGGCTTTCATTTTGCGACAATGACATCAGCGGTTTACTGGCGGGCGCATCAAGTGCCGCCAGTGTGTATGTCGACATTCGCGCAATATAAGCTGCGGCTCTGTCATGCCTGCCTTTGGTATAGGTTTCTGCCTGACTGACCGCGTTTACCAGCGGGTTGTTGGTTGTGACGATCGAAAGATCGCTAATCGTTGCAACATGCATCACCATCCAACGACGCGCGGCTTTGGTGTATTCAGCACAGCACAACTTCATACGTATAAACTTTAAGCATAAAATATTTTTACTTGAAGGGATGGGCGACTCGGTCTAGCGTTTCAGGTATTCAAAGGGATGAGGGGAAGGTAGCGATGCGCATTGCTTGCCTTGGCGGTGGACCTGCGGGCCTTTATTTCGGGATTTCGATGAAGCTTCGAAATCCGAGGGCAGAGGTTGAGGTGATCGAACGCAATCGACCCGATGACACCTTTGGCTGGGGCGTTGTCCTGTCGGATGAGACGCTGGACAACTTGGCGGCCAATGATCCCGTCAGTGCCGCCAAAATCCGCGACCACTTTGCATATTGGGATGACGTTGCACTTGTTCACAACGGCCAGCGTACGGTTTCGGGTGGGCACGGCTTTTGTGGGATCGGACGCAAGCAGCTTTTGCTACTCCTGCAAGAGCGCGCCCGCGATTTGGGTGTTGAAATGCGGTTTGAAACCGAGATCGCGTCAGCCTCGGACTATATGAACGACTACGATATCGTTATCGCTTCGGATGGGTTGAACTCGAAAACCCGTACCGAGTTTGCAGACGTGTTCAAACCGGATATCGACCAGCGATTGTGTCAGTTCATCTGGCTGGGAACGCACCAGAAATTCAATGACGCCTTTACCTTCATTTTTGAGAAGACCAAAAAGGGGTGGGTCTGGGCGCATGCCTATCAGTTCGACCCGTATACTGCGACTTTCATCGTCGAATGCACGCAAGAGACCTTCGACGCCTATGGCTTTGCCGATATGAGTCAGCATGAATCGATTGCAGTCTGCGAAGAGATCTTCAAAGATCATCTCGACGGCCATGCCCTGATGACAAATGCCAACCACATTCGCGGTTCGGCCTGGCTACGGTTCCCGCGCGTCCTGTGCGAAAAATGGAGCCATAAGAACGTTGTGCTGTTGGGTGACGCGGCCGCCACGGCGCATTTTTCGATTGGGTCGGGCACCAAGCTGGCGCTGGAAAGCGCAATCGCTCTGGCCGAATACATCCATACCGAAGACACGCTAGAGGCGGCTTTTGCCCGCTATGAAGACGAACGCAGATTGGAGGTTCTCCGCCTGCAATCGGCTGCGCGGAACTCGGTCGAATGGTTCGAAGATGTGGAACGATACCTCGATCTGGATTCAGTGCAGCTGAACTATTCCATGCTGACACGATCGCAGAGGATCAGCCATGAAAACCTGCGCAAACGGGATGCCGAGTGGCTGGGCCGGGCAGAAGCCTGGTTCATGCAGCACGCCGGGGCCGAAACCAACGCTCCCGCCCGCGCGCCGATGTTTGCACCGTTTCGATTGCGTGAAATGGCGCTAAAAAACCGGATCGTGGTTTCACCCATGGCGCAGTACAAGGCAGTGGATGGCTGCCCGACCGATTGGCACCTGATCCATTATGGCGAGCGTGCCAAGGGTGGGGCAGGGCTGGTCTATACCGAGATGACCTGTGTCAGTGCAGATGGCCGCATCTCGCCGGGCTGTCCGGGGTTATACGCGCCCGCGCATGAAACAGCATGGCGTCGACTGACCGATTTTGTACACGCCGAAACCGAGGCCAAAATCTGTTGCCAAATCGGTCATGCCGGACGCAAGGGATCGACCCGCATCGGGTGGGAGGGTATGGATCAACCCCTGGAGGATGGAAACTGGCCGCTGATATCGGCCTCTGCCATTCCGTGGTCAGACGAAAACGCAGTGCCCAAAGCGATGGACCGCGCGGATATGGATCGCGTGACCGCGCAGTTCGTTGAAGCTGCGCGGATGGCTGATCGTGCCGGGTTCGACATGATCGAACTGCATGCGGCTCATGGCTATCTGATCTCGTCTTTCATTTCGCCACTGTCCAACATACGCGACGACGAATACGGTGGCTGTCTGGAAAACCGCATGCGCTATCCGCTGGAAGTCTTCACGGCCATACGCGCGGTTTGGCCTGAGGCAAAACCGATGTCGGTGCGCATCTCAGCCAGCGACTGGGTTGGCGAAAACGGCATCACCCCGGAAGAGGCCGTCGAGATCGCCACCATGTTCGATGCGGCGGGCGCAGATATCGTGGATGTCTCTGCCGGCCAGACCTCGACACAAGCGCAGCCGGTTTACGGACGAATGTTCCAAACACCGTTCTCGGATCGCATCCGAAATGAGCGCGGTATCAAGACCATGGCGGTTGGAAACATTTATGAGGCGGACCACGTCAATTCGATCCTGATGGCGGGGCGTGCCGATCTGGTCTGCCTGGCACGGCCGCATTTGAACGATCCTTACTGGACCCTGCACGCAGCCACCGCGCTGGGCGACCGGCAGGAGGTCTGGCCCAAGCCGTATGAGGCCGGACGGGATCAGGCCTGGCGACTGGCTGATCGTGAAGCGGAAATGGAAGGCAAGGTATGAGCCACGTTGTTGTATCCGGCGGCGGCACTGGGGTGGGTGCCGCGATTGCAAGACGTTTTGCGGAAGATGGCGCGGCTGTTACGCTATTGGGGCGGACTGAAGCTAATTTAAAGGAACAAGGGCTGCCTTACGAAGTGTGTGACGTGACCGATGCGGCGCAGGTGCAAGCAGCTTTCAGGTCCGCCCGCGCCGAACGGGGCCCGGTTACGGCGGTCATCGCTAATGCGGGTGCGGCACATTCCGCCCCGTTTTCAAAGATGACTGCAGATGACCTTCGGGCTATGACCGAAGTGAACCTTGTTGGCGTTTTCAATGTTTGGCAGGCCGGGCTGGCAGACATGCGGGCCGCAGGCACGGGACGCCTGATCACCATAGCGTCGGTCGCAGGGCTGAAAGGTTTTGCCTATGTCGCGGGGTATTGCGCCGCGAAGCACGCCGTTGTCGGCCTGACCCGAGCGCTGGCGGTTGAACTGGCCCCCACCGGGATTACCGTGAACGCCGTTTGCCCCGGCTATGTCGACACCCCCATGCTGGACCGCTCAATCGCGAACATCGTAGAAAAGACGGGGATGAGCGCAGAGGACGCCGCCGCCTCGCTTCATCGGGGCAACCCTCAACGTCGGTTCATTGAAACAGATGAGGTCGCAAGTGCGGTCATGTGGTTGTGTTCGGATGCAGCAAAATCAGTGAACGGCCACACGCTCAGCCTGTCAGGGGGGGAGGTATGACGCCAACGCTTGCGCAACCCCCGCTTGAGGATGCCTCGAAAGAGCGGCTGCGCCTTTGGTTGCGATTGCTTAAAACCACGCGAGGGATCGAGGCAAAACTGCGCGAAAATTTCCGGGCCGAGTTCGATACGACCTTGCCCCGGTTCGACGTCATGGCAGCCTTGTCACGCTATGAAGATGGCCTGAAGATGAGTGAGATATCGGGCGTTTTGCGCGTCTCCAACGGAAACGTGACCGGTATTGTTGATCGGTTGGCTGACGACGGGTTGCTGGTGCGTGTTCCGGTGCCCGGCGACCGACGGGCCCATCGAGTCTGCATGACGCGGAAAGGGCGCGAAGAGTTCGCCCGGCAGGCCGCTGCGCATGAGGCCTGGATTGCCGACATGCTGGGCCAGTTTTCGGCCGAAGATGCCCGGACGCTAACCACGGAATTCAATCTGCCAGAGGAAGCCAATGACCGGTAACGTCAAACATTTTCGGTGTGAAGTTCAGAACCGGGTTGCAACAATCGCTCTGGACAGGCCTGATCGGAAAAACCCGCTGACCTTCGACAGCTATGCCGAGCTGCGCGACTGGTTTCGCGATCTGGTCTATGTGGATGATGTTGATGCGGTGGTTTTTGCGTCGAACGGAGGCAATTTCAGCTCGGGTGGGGACGTGCATGACATCATTGGCCCGCTGACCCGCATGAACATGAAACAATTGCTGGCCTTCACTCGCATGACCGGTGATCTGGTCAAGGCGATGGTGAATTGCGGCAAGCCGGTCATCGCTGCGATTGACGGGGTGTGCGTAGGCGCGGGGGCGATCATCGCAATGGCATCCGATCTGCGCATCGCCACCCCACAGGCCAAATGCGCCTTTTTGTTCACACGCGTTGGCCTTGCGGGCTGCGACATGGGGGCGTGTGCTATCCTTCCTCGGATCATCGGGCAGGGCCGGGCTGCGGAACTGCTCTATTCCGGGCGGTCCATGAATGCGGACGAAGGGTTTGCCTGGGGCTTCTACAACAAACTGGTTGAGGCCGATCAGTTGGACGGTGCGGCGCAAGAAATGGCCCGCCGGATCGCGGATGGCCCGAATTTTGCGCATATGATGACCAAAACGATGCTTGCGCAGGAATGGTCCATGTCCATCGAACAGGCGATCGAGGCCGAGGCGCAGGCGCAGGCCATCTGCATGCAGACCGGAGATTTCGAACGCGCCTACAACGCCTTCGTGGCCAAGGAAAAACCTGACTTTATGGGGGATTGATGCCAGATCGCAGCTTTTTGACATGGCCGTTTTTCGAACCGCGCCACCGGGACTGGGCCGCGCGGGTGGAACAGGTCGCGCAAAGGCTTGAGATCGACCACACGGACACGGATGCCGCCTGTCGCAGACTTGTGCGAGATTTGGGGACGGCTGGCCTGCTGCACCCTACGGGGGATGAAGGCGGTCAGCTGGATGTTCGGACGCTGTGCCTGACGCGTGAAATCCTTGCCCGCCATGACGGATTGGCCGATTTTTCCTTTGCGATGCAAGGTTTGGGGACCGGCGCGATTTCGCTCTTCGGAACGCCCGAACAAAAAGCCGCATGGTTGCCGAAGACGCGCAGCGGAGAGGCGATTTCGGCCTTTGCATTGACCGAGCCGCAATCGGGTTCGGACGTTGCAAATTCGACCATGACCGCGACGCTGGATGGGGATGACTACGTTTTGAACGGCGAAAAGACGTGGATTTCGAACGGCGGAATCGCGGATGTGTACACTCTGTTCGCTCGCACCGGCGAAGCGCCGGGGGCCAAGGGGCTGTCCGCCTTCATCGTCACGCCTGATCTGCCGGGCTTTGAGGTTGTCGAGCGTCTGAGCACCATCGCGCCGCATCCGCTGGCAACGCTGCAGTTTAACGACGTCCGCGTCCCGGTTCGGTCTATGATCGGGGCAGGTGGGTCGGGATTCCATATCGCAATGTCCGTGTTGGATGTGTTTCGCTCGACCGTGGCAGCGGCGGCTTTGGGATTTGCGCGCCGCGCGCTGGATGAGGCACTGCAGAGGGTCGGCGCGCGCCATGTACAGGGTGCACCGCTGTTCGATTTGCAGATGGTTCAGGGTCACGTTGCAGACATGGCGTTGGATGTCGATGCGGCGGCTTTGCTGGTCTATCGCGCCGCATGGGCCAAGGACAGCGGCGCGCCGCGTGTCACGCGTGAGGCGGCGATGGCCAAGCTGTTCGCCACGGACCATGCGCAGCAGGTCATCGATAAGGCGGTGCAACTGTTTGGCGGTGACGGCGTGCGTTCGGGCATGCCGGTCGAGACGCTTTATCGCGAAATCCGGGCGTTGCGCATCTACGAAGGTGCCTCGGACGTCCAGAAGGTGGTGATTGCCCGCCAGACAATGGCCGCTCAGAGCGAGGGAAAGTAATGTTGGGACCGTCCGCGCATACCGATACGTTTACCCGAGACAACCTGCCGCCCGAGGATCAGTGGCCGGATTTTCTGTTGGACGGATTCGACTACCCAGACTACCTGAACGCAGGCTACCAGCTGACGGACGCGATGGTCGAAAAAGGTTTTGGTGACAACATCGCGCTGATCGGCAATGGACGCCAGCGGACCTATAAAGAGCTTACCGACTGGACCAACCGGCTGGCGCATGTGTTGGTCGAGGATCTGGGTGTGCAGCCCGGCAACCGCGTGTTGATACGGTCGGCGAACAACCCGGCGATGGTGGCCTGCTGGCTGGCTGCGACCAAGGCTGGGGCGGTGGTCGTCAACACTATGCCCATGCTCCGCTCTGGCGAATTGACGAAACATGTCGACAAGGCAGAGATCCAGCTTGCCCTCTGCGACACGCGTTTGATGGAAGAAATGGAGATCTGCGCCCGCGACAGTCGGTTCTTGAAGCGGGTTGTGGGCTTTGACGGGACGTCGAACCATGATGCTGAGCTGGATCGTCTGGCTTTGCAAAAGCCAGTAAAATTCGACTGTGTCAAAACCGGACGCGATGATGTGGCCTTGCTGGGGTTTACGTCCGGCTCGACGGGGGAACCAAAGGCCACGATGCATTTCCACCGGGATCTGATGATCATCGCCGATGGCTATGCGCAAGAGGTTCTGGATGTGCAGCCCGAAGACGTATTTGTCGGCTCACCCCCGCTCGCATTCACCTTTGGGCTGGGTGGTCTGGCGGTGTTTCCCCTGCGGTTCGGGGCCACGGCGACCTTGCTGGAACAAGCCTCGCCCACGGGTATGATCGAGATCATAGAGACGTACAAAGCCACCGTTTGTTTTACAGCGCCCACCGCATATCGTGTGATGCTACGGGCGATGGAGGACGGGGCCGACCTGTTAAGCCTGCGCGCGGCGGTGTCCGCGGGGGAAACGTTGCCGAAACCCGTCTACGACGAATGGATCGCACGGACGGGCAAACCGATGCTCGACGGGATCGGCGCGACGGAAATGCTGCATATCTTTATCTCGAACCGGTTTGACGATCACCGGCCCGCGTGTACCGGGCGTCCAGTCAAAGGGTATGAGGCGAAGGTTTTGAACCGCGATGGGTCAGAGGCGGCGGTTGGTGAGGTGGGCCGGTTGGCCGTGCGCGGACCGACCGGCTGCCGGTATCTGGACGATGCGCGGCAGAAAAAATACGTCTTGGATGGGTGGAACATAACGGGCGACAGTTTCTTCAAGGATGACGGCGGTTATTTCCATTTCGCAGCCAGAAACGACGATATGATCCTGTCCGCCGGGTACAACATCGCAGGCCCCGAGGTTGAAGCCGCCCTGCTTGCGCATGAAGCTGTTTCAGAATGTGCGGTGGTGGGTGTACCGGATCCCGATCGCGGGGAAATCGTCCAGGCGCATATCGTCCTTGCCCAAGGCGTAACAGCTGATGATACCTTGCGCGAGGTGCTGCAAAATCACGTGAAATCAGTCATTGCGCCGTACAAATATCCGCGCTCTATCCGGTTTTGTGAGTCCTTGCCAAAGACGGCAACAGGAAAAATTCAGCGGTTCAAGCTGAAAACCCTCTCGACGAAGGGGGTATGATCGGTGTGAATAGCAAAACAACAAAAAAGAACACTCTGACAGGGGCATAGGTGAACGCACAGAACAACTACACAAGTTGCGTTCAAAAGACCAACAAAGGGAGATGAAGATGAAAAAGTTTTTAGCAGCCGCTGCGGTTTCGGCGCTATGCGCCACCGGTGCGCTGGCTGAGGTCAAGGTCGGGATGATCACGACACTGTCCGGTGGTGGTGCCGGGTTGGGCATCGACGTGCGCGACGGATTCATGCTGGCGATCGCGCAATCGGGCCGCGACGACATCGAGGTCGTGATCGAGGATGACCAGCGCAAGCCGGACATCGCCGTGCAATTGTCCGATAAGATGATCCAATCTGAACGCGTCGACGTGATGACCGGTATCATCTGGTCCAACCTTGCAATGGCGGTTGTCCCGGCGGCGGTGAATCAGAACGTGTTCTACCTGTCGCCCAATGCGGGCCCGTCGCCTTTGGCCGGGCAAGGCTGTCACCAGAACTATTTCAACGTGGCCTGGCAAAATGACAACCTGCACGAGGCCGCCGGAGCCTATGCCAACAGCGCGGGCTACTCGAACAGCTTTATCCTGGCACCGAATTACCCGGCGGGCGTGGACGCGCTGACGGGATACAAACGGTTCTTCGAAGGCAAACTTGCTGGTGAGGTTTACACCGAACTGGGGCAGACAGACTACGCCGCCGAGATTGCCCAAATCCGGGCCAGCGATGCGGACAGCGTTTTCTTTTTCCTGCCCGGTGGCATGGGGATTTCGTTCCTAAAGCAATATGCTGACAGCGGTATCGAATTGCCTGTGGTCGGCCCGGCCTTCAGCTTTGATCAGGGTATCTTGCAAGCGGTTGGCGATGCAGCGCTGGGCGTGGTGAACACTTCGCAATGGAACAAGGATATCGACAACCCGACCAATGCGGCGTTTGTCGAAAGCTTCCAGGCTGAATACGGACGCCTGCCCTCGCTCTATGCAAGCCAGGGGTTCGACACGGCAAACCTGTTGCTGTCCGCGCTTGAGAAAGCCGACCCGTCGGATGCCGATGCCTTCCGCGAAGCTCTGCGTGCGGCCGAGTTCGACAGCACCCGCGGCGATTTCAGCTTTGGTCCGAACCACCACCCGATTCAGACCATCTATGCGCGCGAAGTGATCAAGGAAGGTGACGTGTTCACCAACAAGATCATCGGCGTTGCGCTGGAAAACCACTCTGACGCTTACGCGGCTGAGTGCAAAATGTAACTGACCTGCTGCCTGCCCCCGTTCGAGGGGCGGGCAGACCACCGGAGTTTCCATGTCCTCGATCCTGATTATCGAGCAGATCCTCAACGGGCTGCAATTCGGCGTCATGCTGTTCTTGATGGCTGCTGGCCTGACGCTGATTTTTGGCGTTATGGGTCTAATCAACCTGGCCCATGGCTCACTCTACATGGTTGGCGCGTTTGCCGCCGCTGCCGTGGCCGGGGCAACCGGGTCTTTCCTGTTGGCGCTGGTTGCGGCTTTGGCTGCTGCGGCGCTGGCTGGTGCGATTGTCGAAATGGCCGTGATTCGACGGCTTTACAACGCGCCGCACTTGGATCAGGTGCTTGCCACCTTTGCGCTGATCCTGATCTTTTCCGAAGGTACGCGTTGGGTCTTTGGGTCTTTCCCGCTGTTTCTGGACATCCCCGATGCACTGTCGGGGCCTGTTACGCTGCCGGGCGGGATCGAATACCCGCTTTATCGTCTGACCCTGATCGGCATCGGGCTGGCCGTGGCCGTCGGTCTTTGGGCGCTGATAGAACGTACTCGGCTGGGCATTCAGATTCGCGCCGGAGAGAATGATCGCGAGATGATTGCGGCGCTGGGCGTCGATATCTCAAAACTCTACACGCTGGTTTTCGCGCTGGGTGCGGCGCTGGCGGGTCTGGCCGGAGCTTTGGTTGGCGCGATCCAGTCGGTTCAGGTCGGCATGGGCGAGCCTGTTTTGATCCTTGCCTTTGTTGTCATCGTTATTGGCGGAATCGGTTCGGTACGCGGCGCGTTTGTCGGCGCCTTGCTGGTCGGATTGACCGACACGTTGGGCGGTGTGTTCCTGCCCGAACTCTTCAAACTGTTCATGGAGACTGGGGCTGCGCAGAAAACGGGCTCGGCGCTGGCGTCCATGGGCATTTACGTGCTGATGGGGCTGGTTCTGATCTGGCGACCCACCGGCCTGTTCGGAGCACGCGCATGAGGTTGAATGAAAGATATCTCAACGCCGTTATGATCGTGGGCCTGCTGGCGCTGCCGCTTTGGGCGGTTGTTGGGGATCAGCCGTTTACAATCACGTTGGTGACGCGGGCGGTGATCCTTGCCTTGGCAGCGGTGGGACTAAACATCATCCTGGGGATAGGCGGGATGGTCAGCTTTGGCCACGCCGTGTTCTTCGGGATCGGAGGTTACGCGATGGGCATCCTTGCCTATCACGCGCAGACCTACACGGCGCTTGACCTTGGGCTTTTCTCTATGGACGGCACGAAGTCCATGCCGGTGATCTGGCTTGTGGCTATGATCCTGTCAGCCATAGTGGCGGTTTTTATCGGGTTGTTGTCGCTGAGAACCTCTGGTGTCTACTTCATCATGATCACGTTGGCATTCGGGCAGATGTTTTTCTACTTCGCGATCTCTTGGGCGCAGTATGGAGGGGAGGATGGGTTGTCGATCTACGTTCGCAACGATTTTCCCGGCCTGAACACACTGGCACCGATCCAGTTTTATGCCATCTGTTTCACGCTTCTATGCATAGTGCTGTTTCTGTTCGCACGCCTTCAGGCGTCGCCCTTTGGTCTGGCCCTGAACGCTGCGCGCCAGACATCGGTGCGGGTTGAGACTGTGGGCCTGAACCCGATGCGGCTGAAGCTGCTTGCCTTTGTGATTTCAGGCGCGATCACCGGGCTGGCGGGTGCGTTGTTTGCGGACCTGAATCGCTTTGTGTCCCCTACGATGTTCAGTTGGCAGTTGTCGGGTGAGTTGATCGTTCTGATCATCATTGGCGGGGTTGGGCGGATCATGGGGCCGGTCATCGGCGCCTGCGTCTTTGTTGCGCTTGAACATTTCCTTGGCGAATTGACCGACTTTTGGCACGTCTATCTGGGTCTGGTCTTGCTGTGTATCGTGTTGTTCGGGCGCGGCGGCCTAACTGGATTGCTGACCGGGAAAGAGGGCGCGCATGTCTGATCCCGTTCTTGCCACGCTGAACCTGAAAAAAAGCTTTGGGGCGCTCAAAGCCACGGATGATGTGTCCATTGATCTGAAGCAAGGGGAAATCCACGCCATTATCGGCCCCAATGGCGCGGGTAAGTCTACCTTGATCCAACAGATTTGCGGGGGGCTACGGCCCGACTCGGGGCGGGTTATGCTGAAGGGCCAGGACGTCTCGGGGTTTAGCACCCAAGCGCGTGCGCGGGCCGGGCTGGGGCGCACGTTCCAGATTTCGCAGCTTTGCATGGAGGACACCGTTCTTGAAAACGCGGTGCTGGGCGCAATGGGGGCCGAACATATGGCCTGGCGGTTCTGGCGGCCTGCCTTGAAACGTTCAGCCCTGCGCGAGCGGGCCGAGGCCGCCTTGGAGCGGGTTGGTCTGACAGAAAACCGCGATACGCGCTGTGCCAATCTCAGCCACGGCCAACGGCGGCAGTTGGAAGTAGCGGTGGCGCTGACCTTGTCGCCCAAAGCCTTTGTCATGGATGAGCCGATGGCGGGTTTGGGCGCCGAGGGGTCCAAACGGCTGACCGGGTTTCTTGATGGTCTTCGGCAAGAAGCCCCCATTCTTCTGGTCGAGCATGACATGGATGCAGTTTTTGCCTTGGCTGATCGGATCAGCGTATTGGTCTATGGCAAGGTCATCGCCACCGGCACTGCCGATGAAATCCGTTCAAGCCGCGAAGTGCGCGACGCGTATCTGGGGGATGAGGCATGACGCTTTTGCGGATTGAAAACCTCACCGCGACCTATGGCGTCAGCCAGGCGCTGTTCGGCGTTGATCTTGAGATGTCGGAAGGGCAGGTCACGGCCCTGATGGGCCGCAATGGGATGGGCAAGACCACCACGGTAAAGGCCATTTGCAGGATGATCCGGTCTGAGGGCACGTTGACGCTGGACGGGCAGGATTTGCACGCGTTACCCAGCCACAAGGTCGCCCGGCAAGGCGTGGGGTTGGTGCCGGAAGGACGCCGTTGTTTTGCCGATCTGACCGTGCGTGAGAACCTGATCGCCGCCGCGCGCACCGGATACTGGTCTCTGGGTCGCGTGACCGACCTGTTTCCCCGATTGGCCGAGCGGCAGACCCAACGGGCGGTTTCATTGTCGGGCGGAGAGCAGCAGATGCTGGCGATTGGCCGGGCGTTGATGACCAATCCTCGACTATTGATCCTTGACGAAGCGACAGAGGGTCTTGCGCCAATCGTCCGACAGGAAATCTGGGCGGCGTTGCACCGCCTGCGGCAAGAGACCAACGTGGCGATCCTGCTCATCGACAAGTCGATAAAGGAATTGGCGTCTGTTTCCGACAGGGCGGTCATACTGGAACGCGGGCGTACCGTCTGGTCGGGCAAGATGGACGAACTGACCTCGGACATTTCAGAGAAATACGTGGGGGTTTGATGGCATTCAAATTTCATCAAAAAGTGCTTTTCAAACATTGCGACCCCGCCGGGATCGTATTTTTCCCTCGCTACTTCGAGATGATCAATGATTGTGTCGAGGCTTTTTTTGATCAGGGGTTAAGCGCCCCGTTTCATGATCTGCATCGCAATGGAGCGGTGCCGACCGTTCAAATACAGACCCAGTTTCCGGCTCCAAGCCGCCATGGTGATGAATTGGTTTTCCAACTCGAGATTACAAAGGTCGGCCGTAGCTCGGCAGATTATAAGATGACCGCACGCTGCGGGGATGAGGTGCGCCTGACCACTTCGGCAACCTTGGTCAACGTCACCGCAAATGGCCGCCCCGAGGCTTGGCCAGATGTGATCCGCAGCAAGCTAACCGAATTCAAGGGGGGCGCGACATGAGCCACAAAATTATCCAGCCTGACGGATGGCTTCCGGCAAAAGGCTATGCAAATGGCGTTCTGACCAAGGATGGGACACTTCATATCGGCGGGCAGATCGGCTGGGACGCAAACAAGACCTTCGTCGGCGGTGGCTTCATCGGCCAGATGAAACAGGCGCTGCAAAACATCGTTGATATCGTCGAAGCTGCGGGCGGTCAGGCATCGGATGTGACCCGGCTGACATGGTTTGTCACCGATAAAAGCGAATACCTTGCCAAACAGGCCGAAGTCGGTGCCGCCTATCGCGAGGTGTTTGGCAAGCATTTCCCCGCCATGTCGATGATCATCGTGGCCGGTCTGGTCGAAGACGAAGCGCTTGTGGAAATCGAAGCCACGGCGCATTTGTCCTAAGACGCGAACCTTGCCTAGAACCGATAGGTGGCACCAAATAGCGGTCTGGACTGATCAAAGGTGTAATCGTCGCCATTAATGTCGCGATCAAATGAAGTATACCGTTATTCGCACTGCAGCCCTCACCTGTCGTCAAAAGTATAATCGGCGGTCAGCAGAACCGACCAGGCCTGACTGCCGCCGCAGAAACCGCAGTAATCAGCATATGCGGTGCTGCTCCATCTGAAACCAACCGCAGGACCTGCGCTACCAATAGTCAGGTTTGTGTAATTGGAGACCGCCAGCACTCTCCATTGTCTCTTTGTTTCGGACCGTGCACCCATGAAGGCGAAATCCAGGTTTTTCCACGCGTCGTGAAAGCTCAGCGTGCCTAAGGGGGTTTCTATGCGGGTTTCCGTCTCGGGCATGTACAGTTAAATCTTGGCCTCAAAGGATCAGTCAGACTGCTGCGCCCGTTGCCGTGGTTCCAAACAAACCCGATGCGACGAGGTTGAGATTTTCCCTTTGCGTTGGAGGCATTCCTTCTCTGCCATGTGTTTCCCGAGTTGCGGACGTTTGTTTGCTGGATGCTAAGCCGCCAAACCTTTGTATTGTTGTACGCTTGGTACTCGCCGAAATTCGGGCAGCCAGAACCAGTGAACCCCTGAAATTTGGACACTGATATGAGGTTTGGTTTGTTGCCCGCTGTTCTTCGATGAAGAGCAGATCAGAGTTGTTGAAACGGACGAGTCACTTGCCCGACTTCAGGGCACCCGCCCCAGTCCTGCTCAATTGGCTGAGAAAAGAAGAAATCCCGACCGATCCGCAGGAGCAAAGAGTAGCTTAATCCACGCCAAAACCCCTGCAAAAATTGAGGAGTAGGTTACAAAAATGGAAGCTGAATGAACTTTTGTATTTAGCAATACAAGAATGACGGGTGCACATTGCGAACCTCAGTCATCGATCGCTAGGTATCCACAGCACCTTTTTGATATTTTTGATAATTCTTGTCACTAGCCTGCACTATCAATAGTCAACTTTGAATGTGTAGGTGCGAAGCTGGAAACAAAATCTGGAAACAGAATCGAGCTTTATGACGCCATCTCAGGTGCAGGAATGCCAACGTATAGTGAAGGTCTGCACCGGTTGATTGACGGGAGGAACTCCATGACTGCTTCATATATAGGAACCCCGGAGCAACTCCGTGATCCGAACTACTTTCCAGCTATTTACCGAGCCGTTCCATTGGGTGTTCAGCATGTTCTGGCAATGTTCGTTTCAAATGTAACCCCTGCAATTATTGTTGCGGGCGCTGCCGGCTTTGGTTTTGGGTCAAATAGCCCGGATTTTCCGGAATTACTGTACCTTATCCAAATGTCGATGCTGTTTGCAGGCGTCGCAACTCTAATGCAAACCGTTACTATTGGTCCTGTCGGTGCAGCCCTGCCCATCGTGCAAGGCACCTCGTTTGCATTTATTCCAATCATGATACCTCTGGTTGCGGGGAAGGGTGTTGACGGTCTAGCAGCACTTTTTGGTGGCGTGATAATTGGCGGTCTCTTTCACGCTCTACTTGGCACCGCGATAGGTAGAATACGCTTTGCGCTGCCGCCTTTGGTCACCGGTCTTATTGTCACCATGATCGGGCTCGCGTTGGTGAAAGTCGGCAATGAGTACGCCGCCGGTGGTGTACCCGCAAAGGCCTCAGGGGCAGAAAGCTACGGATCTCTCTCGAGTTGGGCGCCAGCTCTGATCGTTGTATTTGTAACCCTTGGCCTTAAATTCTTTGCTCGCGGAATGTTGTCTGTATCGGCGGTTCTGATCGGGATTCTTGTTGGTTACGTGTACTGCATATTCGTGGGAAAACTCCCAATAGAGGCAATTTCGGGATCCTGGGAACGGTCCGCTGCTTTCGCGCTGCCACAACCCTTCAAATACGGTTTTGAATTCTCATTGGCCGCCGTGATCGGCTTCTGCCTCATGGCTTTTGTTTCGGCTGTTGAAACCGTCGGGGACGTGTCCGGGATAACGAAGGGTGGTGCTAACCGCGAAGCAACGGACAGAGAAATCCAAGGTGCGACATACGCTGATGGCTTCGGTACTGCCCTTGCAGGAATTTTTGGAGGGTTCCCAAATACTTCCTTCAGCCAAAACGTTGGCCTGATTGCTATGACCGGGGTAATGAGCCGGCATGTCGTTACCATCGGCGCCATATTCTTGATCATCTGCGGGCTGATACCCAAGGTAGGCGGTATCATTCGAACTGTCCCAATCGAGGTGCTCGGTGGTGGGGTAATTGTCATGTTCGGGATGGTTGTCGCCACAGGTGTTTCAATGCTGTCGGATGTGGCTTGGAACCGTCGCAACATGGTTATTTTTGCGGTCTCTCTTTCGATAGGTCTGGGTCTACAACTAGAGGTAATGAACGTCGCACCTGGCTCGGCAAACGCCCTGCAACACCTTCCTGACACACTGAGGATATTGGGTGCTTCAGGCATTTTACCTGCGGCTCTCATCGCCATTGTTCTTAACCTCATTCTGCCAGAGACGCTCGCAGATGAAGCAACCGAAGAAGTATCCGGGGGAATGGCAGGACACGGTCGTAGTGAAATGATGAAAGATGATTATGTCTGATATTGCATAAGCGGCAAACTTCCCATCGCTTTGGAAAGGAATTCAGCCCAAACGTTGGGTTGAAAGCTCAGGGTCGCAATTTACTGACCCTACGCTCAGGACTCATAACCAGTAGATGACGAGAGCCGCGAGGGCGATTGCGGACAGAAAGACTTTCGGGCATCGG
>NZ_JBXWNC010000027.1:0-34090 GCF_059610165.1 Ruegeria sp. YTSA135
AGCCGAAGCCGAAGCCGAAGCCGAAGCCGAAGCCGAAGCCGAAGCCGAAGCCGAAGCCGAAGCCGAAGCCGAAGCCGCTTTGGAACACGAGCAGGAAGCGCCTGCGCGCCCGGAAGACGCGGAAAAAGCGCCGCGCGAAGACGTACAGAAAGAGGAAAACCGCGGTGGATTTATACCGGCTTTGCTTGGGGGTATGTTGGCAGCGGGGATCGGTTTTGCAGCAGGCAGTGCAGGTCTGTTCGGCTCAGACGATACCAATCAGCTTGCGGCGCTTGAAGCACAACTGAACGATCAGTCCAACCGGATTGAGACGCTGACAAACTCTCTGGCCGACACCTCGGATATAGACAGTAAAATCGACGCCTTGGCTGATCAGGTCACACCCGTGACTGCGGAGCTGGAGACTTTGAAGTCCAGCCTTGAAGAGCTGGCGGGCAAAATCGATCCTCTGGCAAGCCGCCTGACCGATCTGGAAGGCAGTGCCCTGACACAAGGCGCGTCTGCTGAAGTTTCTGCTGCATTCGAGGCCGAGCTAAAGAAACTTCAGGACTCGCTAGCAACGCAGCGAGCCGAAGTTGAAAAAATGGTGTCAGACGCACAAGCGTTAGAGGCGCAAGCTGCCGCCAAGGCACAGGCCGCGACCAATGCATCAATCCTGACCCAACTTCGCAGTCAACTGGATGCGGGCCAGCCCTACAGTGATCTGCTGGCCGAGTTGACAGCAGGTGGTATGACGGTGCCGGAGGCTTTGTCAGCCCCAGCGGATAAAGGCGTTGAGACGTTGACCGAATTGCGCGCATCTTTTGCGCCTGCAGCTCGTGCTGCATTGGCTGATGCACGCGACGCGGACAAGACCACTGGGTTGGTTGCCTTCCTGCAACGGCAGACCGGGGCAAGATCGGTGACACCACAAGATGGTGACAGCCCCGATGCGATCTTGTCTCGGGCAGAGGCCGCGTTGGCCGACGGTGATGTTGCCGCGGCATTAACCGAACTTGATTCCCTGCCTGATGACGCAAAGGCGGCACTGGTGGATTGGGAGCAGGCGGCTTTGACACGGGTGGCTGCCGTTGATGCCGCAAACACGCTGCAATCCAGCGTAAACTCGAACTGAAGGACCTGCCATGCTGTGGTCATTGTTTAAGATTGTAGTTTTTGTAGCGATTATCGGCCTGCTGGCCGTGGGTGCCATGTTCCTGATGGAAACCAGTGGCGGTGTGCAGATCACGGCAGGCGGAGTGGAATATACGCTGGGGCCGTTGCAATCAGTGATCGCGCTGGGCGTTCTGATCCTGGCAGTCTGGGTATTCTTCAAGCTGCTGACCTTGCTGATTGCGACCCTGAAGTTCCTGAACGGTGATGAAACAGCGCTGTCGCGTTATTTCGACCGCAACCGCGAACGGCGCGGCTATCAGGCACTGGCCGATGGCTTGATGGCACTGGCCTCGGGCGAAGGGCGCGTGGCAATGAACAAAGCCACCAAGGCTGAAAAGCTGTTGAACAAGCCGGAACTGACCAACCTGTTGGTGGCCCAGGCGGCCGAGATGAACGGCGATACCAAAAAGGCGTCCGAGACCTATAAAAAGCTGGTCACGAACAACGCCACGCGATTTGTTGGCGTGCGCGGGATCATGAAGCAGAAACTGGTCGAGGGTGATGACGACACGGCCCGTAAACTGGCCGAAAAAGCGCTGGCAATCAAACCGCGACATGCCGAAACGCAAGATATCTTGCTGGGCTTGCAGACCAAGTCGCAGGATTGGACCGGCGCCCGTTCGACCCTGACGGCCAAGCTCAAGGCCGGCCATCTGCCGCGCGACGTGTTCAAGCGCCGTGACGCTGTTCTGGCTTTGTCCGAGGCCAAGGGCATCCTTGATGAAAGTGCCACGCTCGAACAGCGGGAGCTTGCGATTGAAGCCAATCGGTTATCGCCAGATCTGGTGCCTGCCGCAGCCTTGGCTGCGCGCGCTTATATCAAAAAGGGCAAACCGCGTGCCGCCAGCAAGATCCTGAAAAAAGCATGGGAGGTTCAGCCGCACCCGGACTTGGCCCATGCCTTTGCCGAGATTGCGCCAAATGAAACTCCGACAGAACGGATCAAGCGCTTTACAACGTTGACGCGCATTCAACCTGAAAACCCCGAAACACGTCTGATCCTGGCCGAGTTGAACATCGTGGCCGAGGATTTCCCAGAAGCCCGCCGCGCCCTGGGCGATGTCGTTGAAAAGCAGGCCGATGCCCGGGCTTATACCCTTATGGCGGCCATCGAGCGTGGTGAGGGCGCTTCGGACGCGGTGGTGCAGGGTTGGCTGGCCAAGGCATTGAACGCGCCGCGTGGACCGCAATGGGTATGCGACAATTGCCACGACATTCAGCCTGAATGGGCTCCGGTTTGTCAGAACTGCGGAAGCTTCGATACCCTTAGCTGGCAAACGCCCATGACACCCGAGATTGCCACGGCGACGGGCGTGCACATGCTGCCACTGATCATCGGTGCGCTTGAGGACAAAACCAACTCTGACGCTGAGGTGGAAGAGGCCGAACAGGAAGAAACCGCCGAGGTTATCGAGATGGAGGCAGAGTCCGTCCAACCCGATGCAGAACCTGTTGCTGAAAAACAGGCTTAGAAGCACCGTATGCGGCAATGGTCCTGCCGGCGCCGGGCTTATTGCTGATGTACAGATTGGGCTGAAACGGTTCGGGTTGTCAGATGACCAGACGGTTTGGCGTATAGTGGGCGAACCTGCATACTCACTTTTTGCACCTGTGGTGCTTTGTCATCTGGATCCCGTCACGTTCTGCGAATTGCAGACAATTAAGTGAATTGGCACAGTCAAATCCGTTTGCTAACGTCGCCCTCGCGTCAGGGGAGGGCGCAAAACTCCATATGCTGGACTATTCGCATAACGCGTGGCTTGTGGCGGCCTCATTGGCCGTGGCCCTTATGGCCGGTTTTACCGGCCTTTACCTGACGCATGGCGCGTCCAAGCTGGAACCTCAGCGCCGTAAGTTCATTGTTGCTTTGGCCGCGATTATTCTGGGTGGTGGCATATGGTCGATGCATTTCGTGGCGATGCTGGGCCTACAACTTCCAATCCTGTTTTACTATGACGCGTTGATCACCTTGATCTCGGCCCTGGTCGCAATCCTGATGGTGGGGCTTGCTTTGCTGTTGTTGCATTTTCGACCGCGCACGATGTGGACCATTATCGCGGCAGGCGTGATCGTGGGTCTTGGTATCGTTGTGATGCACTATGTTGGTATGGCGGGTATGGAACTGTGCCGCCCCGTCTATACGGTCTGGGATGTGGCGCTTGCGACACTTGCATCCGTGGTCCTTTCGACACTTGCAATCTGGGTAGCTTACGACAAACGCACGCAACGCAATATCCTGCTGGGGACGGTGTGTTTCGGATTGGCCGTGTTTACCATGCATTTCGTCGCCACCGGTCTGACCGACTTTATCGCAAGTGAAGATGCCGGGCGCACGGGGCCTGCGTTGAACAATCAGGTGCTGGCGATGGGGGTCACTGTCGCAGTTTTCATGATCTGCGGAGCGTTCCTGCTGACGGGGATCACCTTTTTTACGCCGGAACCTGCCCCGACTGATACCCCGACGCCAAAACCAACTGCGTTTCGGGCGGGGGTGCCGTACGAACGTGAGGGCCAGACCTTTTTCGCCGAACCCGACAAGATTGCCGCCATCCGGGCCGAGGGGCATTACACCGTCCTCTACATTGGTGCCGAAAAACTTTTTTGCCCGTGGTCTATCACTGTGGCAGAGTCCCGTCTGAAACAGGATGGTTTCTTGCGCGCGCACCGCAGTTATCTGGTCAATCCGACCCATGTCTCCAGCTTTGAGCGGCACAAAGACAATGGCACCTGCTATTTCGGCGAGGTCGATGCGTTAACCAAAGTGCCCGTAAGTCGCACCCGCCTTACGGCCATCCGCGACGCGCTGGGCGTTTAATCGCCGTTCGTGCAGCCTGTTCGCATTTCGTGAAATAAGATGCGCCTCCTGTGCCCGTTGGCTGGATCGGTTGGTCCCACCGTCTTTTCCTGCTGTCAGGTCCCCCAAGGCACATGAGTCCGGACCCAGGGAGGAAAAGCATGATACCAGCCGGTTTCGAGTATCACCGGCCAGGCGATATCGCCTCGGCCATTGGCATTCTTCAGGAACATGGAGACGAGGCGCGGGTTATCGCGGGTGGGCACAGCCTGATCCCGATGATGAAACTACGCATGGCCGAGATGGGCCATCTTGTCGACTTACAGGCCATTGATGAACTCAAGGGCATCGAGATCGACACTGAAACCGTCTCGCTGGGTGCGATGGTGACGCAGCATGAGTTGATCACCCATGACGGTTTGGCAAAAGCCATTCCGCTGATCCGAGAAGCCGCGTTGCAGATCGCCGACCCTCAGGTGCGTTACATGGGGACGTTAGGTGGCAACGTTGCCAATGGCGATCCGGGCAATGACATGCCGGGGCTGATGCAGTGCCTCAACGCGGTGTTTGAATTGTCCGGCCCGGATGGCTCGCGCAGCGTAGCCGCGCGCGATTTCTACGAGGCCGCGTATTTCACGGCCCGCGAGGATGAGGAAATTCTGACCCGCATCACGATCCCGGTACCGGGTGCGGGCGTAGGGCAGGCGTATGAAAAGCAGAAACGTAAGATTGGTGATTATGCCACCGCGGCCGCCGCAGTGATGGTTGGCAAGGGAACGGCATCGGTCGCGATGACCAATTTGGCCGACACGCCTGTCTGGTCCGAAGGCGCCAGCAGCGCTTTGGCAGAAGGTAATGTCGAGGGCTGCGTTGCCGCGATGCTGGATGACATCGACCCGGTGGCCGATAACCGCGGGCCTGTTGAGTTCAAGAAACACGTGGCCGCCGTGATGCTGCGCCGTGCCATCGACCGTGCGCAAAGCCGCGCGGGTTGAGGAGGGGAACAATGTCGAAAATGCACGTAAAACTCACCGTGAACGGCAAGCAGGTCGAGGGCCTGGCCGAGCCGCGCACGTTGTTGATCCATTTCCTTCGTGAAGATTTGAAAATTACCGGTCCTCATATCGGCTGTGAGACCAGCCACTGTGGGGCCTGCACCGTGGATATAGACGGTAAGTCAGTCAAATCCTGCACGACCTTCGTGGCGCAGGTGAACGGTGCAGATATCACCACAGTCGAAGGGTTGGCCAATGACGATGGCAGCCTTGGGGTTTTGCAAGAAATGTTCCGCGAACATCACGGTCTGCAATGCGGCTTCTGTACGCCGGGCATGATCACCCGCGCGCATCGCCTGTTGCAGGAAAACCCGAACCCGACCGAAGAAGAAATCCGTTTCGGAATGGCTGGCAACCTCTGCCGCTGCACCGGGTACCAAAACATCGTCAAAGCTATTTCGGCCTCGGCCGACATGCTGAACGCTCAAGAGCCCTCAAGCAGTGAAGCGGTGGGGCAAGCAAAAGTGGAGGCCGCGGAATGAACGACCAGACTTTGACCCCCGAAGAACGCGCCGCCAACCTCAAAGGGATGGGCTGCGCCCGAAAACGTGTTGAAGACGTGCGATTTACCCAAGGCAAGGGCAATTATGTCGATGACATCAAGCTGGACGGTATGTTGTTCGGTGACTTTGTCCGTTCGCCTTATGCACACGCCCGCGTGGTTAGCGTCAACAAAGAAGCAGCCTTGGCACTGCCCGGTGTGATCGCTGTCCTTACCGCCGAGGACCTGTCGCCGCTGGGCTTGCACTGGATGCCGACTCTGGCGGGTGACAAGCAGATGGTACTGGCAGATGGCAAGGTTCTGTTCCAAGGCCAAGAGGTCGCCTATGTCGTCGCCGAAGACCGGTACATCGCGGCGGACGCGGTCGAGCTGGTCGAAGTTGAATACGAGGAACTACCAGTTCTGACCGACCCGTTCGAGGCAATGAAATCCGACGTTGTCCTGCGCGAGGACCTTGAAGGCCAGACCGAAGGCGCCCACGGCCCGCGGAAGCATCACAACCACATCTTTACATGGGAGCAAGGCGACAAGGACGCGACCGAGGCCGTTTTGGCCGAGGCCGATGTGGTCGCCGAGGAAATGGTTTACTACCACCGCACGCATCCATGCCCGCTGGAGACCTGCGGCTGCGTGGCCTCGATGGACAAGGTGACGGGTAAGCTGACCCTCTATGGCACATTTCAGGCGCCGCACGCGATCCGGACGGTTGTGTCACTGATCTCAGGTATCGCTGAGCACAATATTCGTGTCATCAGCCCCGATATCGGTGGGGGGTTCGGTAACAAGGTCGGCGCCTATGCTGGCTATGTCTGCTCGGTTGTGGCTTCGATCGTGACCGGCAAGCCGGTGAAATGGGTGGAGGATCGGATGGAGAACCTGATGACCACCGCCTTTGCCCGCGACTACTGGATGCAGGGTAAGATCGCCGCAACCAAGGACGGCAAGATCACCGGGCTGTGGTGTCATACAACAGCGGATCATGGCGGGTTTGATGCCTGCGCTGATCCGACCAAGTTTCCGGCTGGGTTCATGAACATCTGCACCGGCTCCTATGATATTCCCACCGCGTATCTGGCTGTGGACGGCGTCTATACCAACAAGGCACCGGGAGGGGTGGCTTATCGCTGTTCCTTCCGGGTGACGGAGGCTGCTTATTTCATCGAACGGATGATTGAGGTTCTGGCCATCAAGCTGAACATGGACGCGGCTGAGCTGCGGCGTATCAACTTTATCAAGGCTGATCAGTTCCCTTACCAGTCCGCGCTGGGTTGGGAATATGACTCGGGCGATTATCATACCGCGTGGGACAAGGCGCTGAAGGCGGTCGATTATGAAGGTCTGCGGGCGGAACAGGCGCAGCGGATCGAGGATTTCAAAGCTGGCAAGACTCGTAAACTGTTGGGTATTGGTCTGACGCATTTCACGGAAATCGTGGGCGCTGGGCCGGTGAAGAACTGCGACATCCTTGGGCTGGGCATGTTCGACAGTTGCGAGATTCGCATTCATCCGACAGGTTCGGCCATCGCGCGGTTGGGAACGATCAGCCAGGGTCAGGGCCATGCCACGACCTTTGCCCAGATCATCGCGAGTGAGATCGGCCTGCCTGCCGATGACATCACGCTGGAGGAAGGCGATACCGACACCGCGCCTTATGGGCTTGGCACATATGGGTCTCGGTCCACGCCTGTGGCCGGAGCGGCAACGGCCATGGCGGCACGCAAAATCCGCGCCAAAGCACAGATGATCGCGGCCTATCTGCTTGAGGTGCATGACGACGATGTCGAATGGGACGTGGACCGGTTCGCCGTCAAAGGTGCGCCCGAGCGGTTCAAGACCATGAAGGACATCGCCTTCGCTGCCTACAACCAGGCTATTCCGGGGCTTGAACCGGGTTTGGAGGCCGTCAGCTACTATGATCCGCCGAACATGACCTATCCGTTCGGAGCTTATATTTGCGTCATGGAGATTGACGTGGATACCGGCGAATGGGAGGTCCGGCAATTCTATGCGCTGGATGATTGCGGCACCCGAATCAACCCGATGATCATCGAAGGCCAAGTCCATGGTGGGGTGACCGAGGCGCTGGCTATCGCAATGGGTCAGGAGATCGCCTATGATGACATGGGCAACGTGAAAACCGGCACGTTGATGGATTTCTTCCTGCCAACCGCGTGGGAAACGCCCAACTACACGACCGATCACACCGTTACACCCTCACCACACCATCCGATTGGTGCAAAGGGCGTTGGGGAAAGCCCGAATGTTGGTGGCGTGCCTGCATTTTCGAATGCGGTTCATGATGCGTTCAAGCCGTTCGGGCTGGTTCAAAGCCACATGCCGCATGACCATTGGCGAATCTGGAAAATCGCGAATGGGCTTGGGATGCACGGGTAATCGATTTCGAACCGGCACAGCCGGCCCGATCGAACGGAGGGGGCTCTACCCCCCTCCGAACCTCCCCCGGGATATTTTTGGCCAGATGAAAAGTGGATCCTGGTTGTGACGCTGAGTGACGTTAAGAACGGATTAGCAAAGCAGGGCTATGTTGCCGATGATCGATTGGCAATGGCCCTGCATCTGGCAGATAGCTTGGGCCGGCCCTTGTTGCTGGAGGGTCCTGCGGGTGTGGGCAAGACCGAGGTGGCCAAGGCGCTGGCGGCGTGGCGGGACACGCGATTGATCCGCTTGCAGTGCTACGAGGGACTGGACGCCAGCCACGCTATTTACGAGTGGAACTATCAACGTCAGCTACTAGCGATCCGGGCCAGTGAAGCGCAGGGTGGGACCAGTGAAGCACAGCTGTTTTCTGATGAATATTTACTAAAAAGACCTTTGTTAGAGGCCATATCAGAAGACAACCCCCCGGTTCTTCTGATCGATGAGATTGATCGCGCGGACGAGGAGTTCGAAGCGTACCTTCTGGAAATATTGTCTGATTTCCAGATCACGATACCCGAGTTGGGCACGATTTCGGCAAGGGTAAAGCCTATCGTCGTTCTAACCGCGAATGGTACGCGGGATCTGTCCGACGCCTTGCGGCGCAGGTGCCTGTACAGTTTCCTGGATTACCCGTCACGTGATACGGAAATTGCCATCTTGCGTGCTCGGATGCCGAAGGTCGAGGAAAGACTGGCCCACCAGATTATCGGTGTCGTGCAAGCGCTGCGGAAAGAAGAGCTTGAGAAAACCCCCGGCATTGCCGAGATGCTGGATTGGGCTGCGGCGCTGTCCGGATTGGGGGTCAACGATCTTGCCAAATCAAGGGATGAGGTACAGGCAACCCTTGTCTGCTTGCTGAAAACCGCCGCCGATTATGATGCGGCCCCGCCGGAAGTGATGGACCGACTTATCGGGAAAGTGGCGTAATGCAGGTTACGCGTTTCCCCTCTCGTGCCGACGGTCTTTCTGACCGTATGTCGGGGTTTATTGCCCATCTTCGCATGAATGGTTTGCGTGTCGGGCCGCGGGAAACCGGGGATGCGCTGGCTGCCCTGACTGCGGTCAACGCGACCGACGTGCAGCAAGCGCGGCAAGCCCTATGCGCCGTATTGGCAGGCGATCCCGAAGACTGGCGGCGCTTTGACGCGTTGTTCGATGCCTATTGGTTCAACAAGGGCAAGCAACGCAAAGGCACGGCACAGACGTCACATGTTCGGGTTCAAACCGCAAAGCCAATGATCTGGCAGCAAAACGACCAGAAAGAAGGGGGCGCGAACCCGGATACGGATCAGAAGGCCACAGCTGATCCGCGCGATAGGTCGGCCACGGGGATAGACGGGAAGCTTGTTGCAACCCGTCAGGCCGACCTATCGCGTCAAGACCTGCGCGAGTTGATGGACCCTGAGAGCCTATTGCAGGCAGAAAAGGCTGCTATTGCGATAGCGCGTGCAATTCGCGACAGGCGATCCCGCAGGCGCAAACAGGCGCTCCGTGGTCCAGCGCTGGATATTCGGCGTATTCAGCGCGCCAGTCTGGCGCGGGGCGGAGAGCCGATTGACCTTTTTTACCGCGCTCGTCCACCGCGCCCTATGAAGATCGTGGCGCTGTGTGATGTCAGTGGGTCGATGACTGTTTATTCGCGTGTCTTTCTGGCCTTTCTCAAAGGGTTGATCAGCAGCGGGACGCAGGCGGACGCCTATCTGTTCCACACGCGCCTGATGCGGGTCACCGACGCCTTGCGCGACCATGATAGTCTGCGGGCCGCTGGAAGACTGTCGCTGATGGCCGAAGGGTTCGGCGGTGGTACCGATATCTCGGGTAGCCTCAACACATTTTTAGCAGGCTATGGCGCGCGGGCACTGAATGGTCGAACCATCGTGCTGATCCTGTCGGATGGGTATTGCAGTTCGGATCCAAAGGCACTGGGCGATGTACTGGCGCGCATCCGCCGCAAGGCGCGGCGGATCGTTTGGTTGAATCCGCTAAAAGGCTGGCGCGACTACCAGCCCATCGCTGCTGCGATGCAGGAGGCAAAACCCTACCTGGATGCGCATCTACCTGCCAACACGCTTGAAGCCTTGGCAGCGCTAGAGCCGCAGTTCCGAAAGCTGTGAGAGGAGGCTGGTATGGGAAGTTTCGACATCTTCGACACCATTGAACAGTTACGCAAAACGGATGAGGCGTTCTGCGTCGCTACGGTGTTACGAACGGCGGATGCAACCTCGGCCAAGGCGGGGGCCAAAGCCGCAATCACACGAGACGGGCGCATTTTGGGGCATCTCGGCGGGGCCTGCGTTCAGCGGGCTGTCCGGGCCTCGGCTCAGGAGGCCTTGAGCAGTGGTGCGCCGCGAATGATCCGTGTGAAACCTTCGGACAAGGTGGTGAAAATGACCGATCCTGACGGCGTACAGACATTCAAAAGCGGCTGCCCGTCAGGCGGTACGGTCGATCTGCTTGTGGAACCTTATCAACACGCTCCAAAGCTTGTGATCTTTGGCGAGTCGCTGATTGCCACGGCGCTTGCCGCACATGGGGCGCTATCAGGGTTCCGTGTTTGCATAAGCGAAAGCGCCGAGATTGAAGGGGATTTTCAGCGCTTTACACAGGATTCCATCGGGCAGTTGGGGGTCGAGGCGCGCGATTATGTTGTGGTTGCCTCTCAGGGTCGTAGTGATGCAGCTGCCCTGAAAGCTGCGTTGCAAACCGATGCGGTGCGCGTTTCCATGGTGGCCAGCCGCCAAAAGGCTGATACTTTGATGACAAAACTTATCGCTCAGGGCTTGGACCCGGTGCGGGCGGGGCGGCTAAAATCACCTGCGGGGCTGGATATCCACGCGATTGACCCGCACGAAATTGCGTTGTCGATCCTGGCCGAGATTGTGCTGTGGCGAAACAGTGATAAGACGACGGAGGCGTCTGATGATGAGAAACGTGCTTAACCGCCTGCGGGCCTATGGCCCGCACGTCCAAAGCAGACGCTGAAAGAAGCGACGGAAACTGCAGTTTTGGTCTATCCGAGATGTTGCTGAACAAAGGAAATCTGAATGGAACTGAGTGATGAAATCCGCATCGCAGCACCGCGTGATGTTGTGTATCGTGCTCTGAACAACCCCGAAATACTGCAGGAGTGTATTCCGGGGTGCGAAGAGCTGACCCAGAACTCACCCGAGGAACTTGCCGCGAAGGTTGTTCTCAAGATCGGTCCGGTAAAGGCAAAGTTCGCCGGAGAAGTCACACTGGACAATTCCAACGCGCCCGAGAGGTTTTCGCTAACCGGCGAAGGTAAGGGCGGGGCAGCGGGTTTCGCCAAGGGCGGGGCCGATGTCACCCTGACCGAGGACGGATCGGAAACGATTCTGGCCTATACCGCGAAGGTCGATGTCGGCGGCAAGATCGCCCAGCTTGGCAGCCGTTTGATTGCCGGAACAGCCAAGAAATTATCGGGCAAGTTCTTCACGCGATTTGGCGAGATCGTGTCGGAACAGTCGGTTTCCTGACCAACGCCATTCACATGCGATAAAACCGGCGGGCCGTCGCCCCAAAAACCTGGTCGCGGTGCTTTTCGGGAACCAGAGCGGTATGGCGGTCAAGCAGTTCCGCATAAGTGGAGGACAGGCTGTCCACTGGAAAGTTTGATCCGAACATGCAGCGATTTGCCCCGAATTGGGTCAGGCATGTTTCGACGATGGGCCGGACGCTGTCGACGTTCCAGTTGTGATCAAACATGCCAAGACCGGACAGTTTGCAAGTAACCTGCGGCAGATCCGAAAGGTTCCGCAGTGCCTGCGACCAGCTTTGCAGCCCCTGCGCTGACCTATCATGGGGTGAGCCTGCATGGCACAGTGCCACTTGGGTCGCGGGGGATTGCGCCAAAACGCTTGCGGTATGTTCCATCAGTTCCGGCAGCAGTTGCAGATCGAAGCTTAAGCCACGATCGCCAAGCTGCTTCAGCCCGTCCAGAAACTTGGGGTTATCCAGCAGGTCATTTGTGCCGGATATTTGGTCCTCACCCGGTGCGCGACCGATGATCTGGCGCACACCGCGCACAGAAGGCAGTGTTTGCAAGCGGTCAAGCTGTGCGCTCAGATCATCCGAAGTCAGGTCGCAAAACGCGACCTGCACAAGCGGCCAGTCAGGGTTTTCATCGGCAACGGATTGTATCCATTGCGCCTCGGCCCATGGGTCTGACGCGCCGACCTGAATATGGACTGACGCATCAAACCGTGCGGCATCGCTGCGAAACTGGGGCAGAAGATAGTTGTGCTGTATCGGCGTGGGGTCACCGAAAAAACGCACGGCACCCTTTTCCATCAGCCAAGGATAGTGGACGGTGCTCAGATCCCACAGGTGGTGATGCGCGTCAACCCTCATGGTGTTTCGATCCCTGTTGTGCGGGTCAGAATATCCACCCCTTGTTGGTTCCAGAAGTGGAGAAGGTCGATAAATATCCAGTTTTCAGCCAGCTTGTCACCTGACCGACGATAGATATCGATTACGCGGAACTCACCGGGTTTTCCGGTGGCGGGCATTCCCATGAACCCGCCAGAGGGTACCGCCGTAAAATTCGGCCAGCCGAAGAAACCGCCATAGTGCCCTTCTGCCAGACGGCAGATATGCTTGGTTTTCGTCCTCTCTGCAAAAGCCGCGCGGAACGGGCCGGAATGCTGCCGCGCGTAGCGTTCGATCGTATAGGTTGCACCGACACCTTCGGGGCCCCACCAGATCATGTCGTCATGCCATGTGCGCGCCAGCTCGTCGGTCAGGGACAGGCCGCTGTCCCATTGCCCAAGATCCGAGATCATGGCGTTGATGGCATTCAGCGTTCTTTGCGCTTCATCTGCGGGTTGGTCTTCGAATAGCAAACCGTCATGGGTTATCGGTCCCGGCTGCACCAGATGCGCGGCGGTTTGCGGTGGAAACGGATTTTGACCGGCCTGCACCATCAGGTGTGGGATGTCGAAATACATTGCCGTTTCGGTGATCTGACCGTCCGCGACCTTGTGGAATGCGCAGTAACGCAGAAACGCCATCTTGCCAGTGGGGCGAATCCCCAGCCATGCCGTATCGAAAAGACCCATGAGGTTCCCCATCGACACCACCCATACGCCGTCATCGCTGAGTGAATTGGCGCCTGCAAAAAAGATATCCTGCCGCCGCTGCAACCGTGTGAGGCTGTGTTTCAAGGGCTGCCAGAACCTGCGTGTGACCTCTTGGGGGCCGGTGATCTCGTTAAACGGATGAAAGCCGCGCCACAGCAGACTCGGCGCGCAGAAGCGGGTCATGACGGTGCTGAGTTCGGCCCCGCTTGCACTGTCGAGTGCGTTGTAGAAGGACAGGATCAACTTTTTTTCGGCTTGGAATCCCACAGTGCTTTCCATTTCATTTCAGTGGTTTGAGGTTTGAAAACCGTAAATCCGACTCGGTGTTTGGACATATACTTGCATACGTATGCAAAAAAGTCTTGCCTGATTTGATATATCCGAATTACAGTTTTGCAAACGTATGCAAATCGAATCCTTGCAGGGGGCACCATGGCGGAAATTCAATTGCGCAACGTCGGCAAGCGCTGGGGCTCGTTCGTGGGGGTTCACAATTTCGACCTGACCATCGCTGACCGCGAATTCCTGGTGCTTCTGGGTCCGTCAGGGTGCGGCAAGACAACCACGATGCGCATGATTGCGGGCCTTGAGGACGTAACCGAGGGTGACATTCTTGTGGACGGCAAGGTCGTCAACGATCTGGAGCCCAAGGACCGCGATGTCGCGATGGTGTTCCAAAGCTACGCCCTTTATCCTAACATGAACGTTTATGAGAACATCCGCTTTCCTCTAAAGGTGCGCGGGATTGATCCGTCGACCCATGACGAAAAGGTCCGCCGCGCCAGCGCGATGGTCGAGCTGGATGACTTCTTGCATCGTAAACCCGCTGAATTGTCGGGCGGTCAGCGTCAGCGTGTGGCTTTGGCCCGCGCCATTGTGCGTGAACCCAACGTGTTCCTGATGGATGAGCCGCTGTCGAACCTTGATGCCAAGCTGCGGGTTTCGACCCGCGCACAGATCAAGAACCTCAGCCATGAACTTGCGGTGACAACCATCTATGTGACCCATGACCAGATCGAAGCCATGACTCTGGCCGACCGTGTTGTGGTGATGAAACAGGGCGTTGTGCAGCAAGTGGGCAGCCCGACCGAAATCTATGACTGGCCCGCAAATACATTCGTCGCCAGCTTTATTGGCTCGCCCGCGATGAACCTGATGGACGGTGAGGTCTCGGGCGGAGTGTTCCGTACCAAGCATGTAGAAATTCCGGTGGATGCGCCGGACGGCCCGTTGACGTTGGGCTTTCGTGCCGAAGACGCCAGCCTTGCCGAGGGCGATGGTGAAATTTCCGCACCGATCTACACGCTGGAATTGTTGGGTGACGCGACCATGATCTCGGTCCGGGTTGGCGGTGCCCTTGTTTCGGTCAAGGCCGACAAATCTTTCCGCGCCGAGATAGGCGAGCCGGTCTCGTTCTCGGTGCCAACAGAAATCTGTCACCTCTTTGAAGCTGAAAGCGGTGCGCGGATTGGGGAATAACCCCAAAAACAGCCCATTCGGGCATAACACCGGTCCGGACGTCGACGACGGACCGATCCTGACAGGGAGAAACGCATGAAACTCAAATCACTCTTCATGGCAGGTGCCATGTCCCTTGCCGCAGGCGGCGCGTGGGCCGATTGTGCCTTTGAAAATGACGTGCCGTTGAAATCGCTTTCAGCAGGGTTCGAAGCCTGGAAAGCCGTGACCGATGCGATGGCTGAATGCGGCAACTTCAGTGCTTCGCTGGACCAGGAGTTCCGCGAAAAGCAGCCCGAAGCGTTTGCAGCCGATCCGGCGCTTTATCAGATTGGCGGTGTCTCGAACGCGACACTGGTGCCTCTGCTCAATGCAGGAACCATTCGTCCGGTGGATGACCTGGTCGAAAAATACGGTCAGAACCTTCTGCCGAACCAGTTGATCAAGGTCGACGGCAAAACCATGGCGATTGCGATGATGGTTAACGCCCAGCACCTGATGTATCGCAGCGATGTTCTGGCCGATCTGGGCATCGAAGAACCCAAGTCGTATGACGATGTTCTGGCTGCTGCCGCCAAGATCAAAGAGGCAGGCGTCATGGAATATCCGATCGGAGCCACCTTCAAGACCGGTTGGAACCTCGGCCAGGAATTCGTCAACATGTACCTCGGTGAAGGTGGTGAGTTCTTCGGTGAAGGAAACATGCCGACGATTAACAACGACCAAGGCGTCGCAGCGCTGGAAATGATGAAGGCCATGACCGAATACATGGACCCTGAATACCTTGTGTCTGACTCCACCTACGTTCAGCAGCAGTTCCAGCAGGGCAAGATTGCCATGGCGAACCTTTGGGCCAGCCGTGCGGCGGCAATGAATGACGAGGCCGAAAGTCAGGTGGTTGGCAAGGTTACGATGGCGGCGGCCCCGATGGGTTCGGCCGCTCCTGCGACCACGGTCTGGTGGGACGGGGTCGTTTTTGCCGCGAACATGAGCGATGAAGAGGCTGATGCCGCTTTCCGCGTTGCACTTGAAGGCATGGATGAAGACATGGTTCGTGCCAACAATGATGCCGCCGTCTGGCTAAGCCCTGCCTATTCCGCAGGTGAACTGGCCGCAGGTGCTGCCGCATCCGCCGAAGCCGGTGCCAAGGCCTATCCGGCGTCGGGGCCGATGGGCATCATGCACACCGCTTTGGGCAACGGCCTGGCCGATTACCTGACCGGTGCCAAGGACGCCCAGACAACACTGGCCGATATCGAGGCGGACTATACAACCGCCGCCAAAGAAGCCGGTCTGATCACCAACTGATCCTCCCGCGGGAGGGCTGCGGCCCTCCTGCGCCTTCCCCTGAGAACCATGAGAAAGGCAGAGCCATGAATTTCCGGACATTTGCCGCCTTTGTCGGCCCTTCTGTCTTTATGATGCTTCTCTTTATCGCGTATCCGCTGATCAGCGTGTTCATGCAGAGTTTCTACATCACGCAACCGATTTATGAGACGGTAGAGATAGAAACTTGTACGCCCGGTTTCCTGACACAGACTTGCATAACGGAACAGGTCTCTCAGCCCAAACTGGACGAGCACGGAGAGATCATCACCCAAACAGAATACGTTGGGCTGCAAAGCTATCGCAATGTGCTTGAGCCTGAACGGGTCTGGCGCGCGATCAGCAATGGCGAATGGAACGTGTTATCAACGATTAACTTCTGGAAGGCTTTGCGTTTTACCCTGACCTTCACCCTGATCACGTTGCCGTTGGTGATTGGGTGCGGTCTGGGTATTGCGGTCCTTATCAACAATGCTGCCCGGGCCATTCGCGGACCGGTGATTTTCGTCTCGTTGCTGCCTTTCATTATCACGCCCGTGATTGGGGTACTGTCGATCAACTGGCTGTTTCGGGGCGATGGTATTCTGACCGCGATGCTTGAGACATGGCTGAACCGCGACATCGCCTTGTTTGCACAAGCCTGGACGATCGAGATCCTGATGATGGTCTACCGTGTCTGGCACGTCGCGCCCTTTGCCGCCATCGTGTTCTATGCCGGATTGCAGACGGTCAACCAGGACAGTCTTGAAAGCGCGGTAATCGACGGTGCGACCCGTTGGCAGCGGATGAAGTATATTGTGATCCCGCATCTGATGCCGCTGATCATCTTCGTGTCGATGATCCACCTGATGGACAGCTACCGGGTGTTTGAAGAAATCGTCGGCTTCTCAAGCCAGGGTTATGTCATCTCTCTGCAGTGGTTGACCTACGACTTCCTTGTGCCTGATCAGGCCGGCAACCGGTCGATCAGCCGGGCCTCGGCCAGTGCCATGCTGACCATGATCGGCGTCGTCATCCTGCTTATCTTCCCGCTGCGCCGGACATGGCGTGATCATAAAGGAGGTCACTAAGATGTCTTCACGTGCGCTTCGCCAACCCCTCAGCTTGAGGCTGACGTCGAATATCTTCCTTGCATTCTGGTGCATCGTGGCCGTCTTTCCGATCCTTTGGATTACGGTCATGAGCTTCAAATCGCCGGTAGATGCTTTTGACAGCAATGCGCTGAACGTCATCTTTGGGCCAGCAACATTGGCCAAAGGGCAGGGAATATCGATACTCGATATCATTGCGGGCATTGCGGTTTTCTGGGGCACCATCCTTGTTTCAACGAAAACGCTGCCCTCGGTAGTCAAGTCGTACAGCAAACCCGGACAAGCGTGGTTTGGATGGGTGATCGGTGTACTGGTTGTGATTGTCGGCTTCCTGTTGGTGTTTTTCGTAATCCTGCCCGCAGTTCTGGGGGTACTGAACCCGGTTGTTGGCCCGCTGGGCAAAGATGTGTTGGGTTTGACCACCGAGCATTACAAGACAGTGTGGGTCGACCGTGGCTTTTCCAGCAATTTTCAAAACTCGCTGATCGTAACGACTGGAGTTGTCACGCTGTCACTGACCGTGGGTACGCTGGCCGGATATGGGCTGGCGCGTTCAGGCTCGACATTGGCGTTCTGGATCCTGATTGTCGCGCTGATTTTCCGGGCTTTGCCCCCTTCGGTGCTGGTTTCGGGTTACCTGCCGGTCTTTATCTCATCGGCTGAATGGCTGGCCCCGATCCTTGGTGAAAACGCGCCTACGCTTTACGGTAAGCCTTTTGCCGTAATTGCGGTACTTGTCGCGATAAATCAGCCCTTTACCATCTGGATGCTGCGGTCATTTTTCCAGAACATCCCGTCCGAACTGGACGAGGCCGCGCGGGTCGACGGTTGCAGTCACTTTCAGGCATTCCGGCGTGTTATCATGCCGGTGATGTGGCCGGGTGTGATCACCACGGGCTTGTTCAGCTTCCTGCTGGCGTATAACGACTTTCTGGTTACCTCTCTGCTTTTGGACGCACAGAACCAGACGATGGTTCCGGCCATTGTTGGTATGTTCAACCGCGAAACGACCACAACCGATCAGGTCGTCGCTGTGGCGGCTGCCGTATCGATCACTGCACCTTTGATCTTTCTTGTTCTGATTTTCCAACGTCAAATCGTCAGCGGCTTGACCGCCGGAGCCGTGAAAGGCTGATGAGTAACCACGCCCGACACAACGCCATGGCGCGCCATCCTGCCTTAAACAGGTTGCCACGGGACTTCCTGAGCTTTGGGGATTTCTCCTCAAAACTCATCCCCGGACAACCTGAAAGGATATGAAGAATGAAAGGCTCCCGCCCCGAACAAGCGGTTTTGACCCGCGACACGGACCTTAGCAAGACGGAAGAAACACGCCACGTCATCGAAACCATGGTCGATGGACTGAACGACCATCGAATTGACGATATCAGCGAGTTTTTTTCGCAGGGTTTTCGCTGGATGGGCAACCAGGGCTGCGGCACCAAGACCGGTTTGAAAGAGTTTCAGGACAACTGGCAGCGCCCGTTTCAGGCGGCGTTCTCGGACAAGACCTGTATCGACGAAGCCCGGCTTTACATGGGTGAATGGGCGGCTGCGTTCGGCCGTCAGGAGGCCACCCATTCAGGTGAATTTCTGGGCATCGCCCCGACCGGCAAACGAGTCGAGATTCGGTACATGGATTTCTGGAAAGTGGTCGACGGCAAGATCGTGGACAATTGGGTGAATGTCGATTTCGCCCATGTTGCGGCGCAGTTGGGCGTGGACGTGTTCAACGGGCAAGGCTGGGAAGCATTTGACCGGGGCGAAAAAACTCCGCCCCGGCCCGAAAACTGAGGATTGGAAACATGACAATCAAGTATCTGAAACGCGGGAAGTCTGACGCTGACCGGGCCGAGGATGACGCCAAGACACGGGCTGTTGTTGAGGCCACGCTGAAAGACATCGAAACCCGCGGCGATGCCGCTGTGCGTGAACTGAGCGAGAAGTTTGACAACTATTCCCCGCTCTCGTTCCGTCTGTCGCAGCAGGAGATCGACGATCTCATTGGTCAACTGACTGACCGTGAATTGGCTGATATCAAGTTCGCACAGGAACAGGTGCGTAACTTTGCGCAGGCGCAGCGCGACTCGATGCTGGACATCGAGGTTGAGACATTGCCCGGTGTCATTCTGGGCCACAAGAACATACCGGTTCAGTCGGTCGGATGCTATGTGCCTGGCGGCAAGTTCCCGATGGTGGCCTCGGCGCATATGTCGGTGGCGACGGCCTCGGTCGCAGGTGTGCCCCGGATCATCGCCTGCACGCCGCCGTTCAACGGCAAGCCCAACCCGGCAGTGATTGCAGCCATGCATCTGGGCGGGGCGCATGAGATTTATGTCATGGGCGGTATTCAGGCCATCGGTGCCATGGCACTGGGTACCGAGACGATCGATCCCGTTCACATGCTGGTCGGCCCCGGCAACGCCTTCGTGGCCGAAGCCAAGCGTCAGCTGTTCGGCCGTGTCGGTATCGACCTGTTCGCAGGACCAACCGAAACGATGGTGATTGCCGACGAGACCGCCGCAGATGCCGAGCTCTGCGCGACCGACCTTCTGGGTCAGGCTGAGCACGGCTATAACAGCCCCTGCGTGCTGCTGACCAATTCGCGCAAAATGGCCGAAGACACCATGGCCGAGGTCGATCGCCTGCTTGGCATCCTGCCAACGGCTGGCACTGCAAAAGTGTCGTGGGACGAGTACGGCGAAGTGATTGTCTGTGACACCTATGACGAGATGCTGCAGGTTGCCGATGACATCGCGTCTGAGCATGTTCAGGTGATGACCGACCGCGATGACTGGTTCCTGGAAAACATGACCTGCTATGGCGCGTTGTTCCTTGGTCCGCGCACCAATGTCTCGAACGGGGACAAGGTGATCGGAACAAACCATACCCTGCCAACGAAGAAAGCCGGGCGCTATACCGGTGGGCTTTGGGTGGGCAAGTACCTCAAGACGCACAGCTATCAGAAAGTGCTGACGGATGAGGCGGCGACGCTGATCGGTGAATATGGCTCACGCTTGTGCATGCTCGAAGGCTTTGTTGGCCATGCCGAGCAATGCAATGTTCGCGTGCGCAGATATGGCGGCATCAATGTCCCCTATGGCGAACCCGCCCCCTATCGGGATACCGCTGAATGAGTGACGCGCATACCCAACACAAGGCCCTGATCGCACCGCTTAGGGCCGCAATGTACGACTTTTCCGAGGCTGGTGTTCGCAAGGCGCTGGCTGAGGTTACGGCTGACGATGCCGTATTTCACCTGTGCCATCCGTTCGGCGACAGCACTGGCAGCGATGCATTTTATGACCGCGCCTACAAGGATCTTCTGGATGCCTGGCCCGATCTCGAACGGCGCGACTACATCGTCATGGCCGGACCGGATGAAGATGGCGCCGACTGGGTCGGTTGTGGGGGTTACTATACCGGTACTTTCACGGGTCAGTGGCTTGATATTCCGCCAACCGGCCATCAAGTGACCATGCGGTTCCACGAATTCTTTCGGTTCGTGGACGGCAAGGTTGTTGAGGTTCAGGCGCTTTGGGACATCCCTGAGGTGATGATGCAGGCAAACGCCTGGCCGATGGCCCCCAGCCTTGGTCATGAATGGCATGTGCCCGGACCGGCGACACAGGACGGTTTTGTACCCGGTCCCTATGATGCCGCCAAGGGCAAGGCGACCTGCCGGCACATCATCGACATGCTGGAACACCTGAAAAAGCACCCGTCGCAAGGTGGACCCGAAGTTATGGAGATGGAGCGTTTCTGGCATCCGCGGATGAACTGGTACGGCCCGTCAGGCATCGGAACTGGGCGCGGCTATGCGGGTTTCCGCAACTGGCACCAGATTCCGTTCCTGAACGGTATGCCGGATCGTGGGCAGTACGTGGATGACATCACCTATCACTTCTTCGGTGATGGTGAATACGCGGCGGTGACCGGCTGGCCCAATATGATCCAGACGGTGACGCATGATGGTTGGCTGGGGATCGCACCTTCCGGCAAAAAGATCACCATGCGCAGCCTCGACTTCTGGCGGCTGGAAAACGGCCGCATCCGTGAAAACTGGGTGCTGGTGGATATTCTGGATGCTTACCGGCAGCTTGGCGTTGACGTCTTTGCCCGTCTGCGGGAATTCAACAAGGCCCGGAACCTGGGCCGCATTGAAACGCCAGATGGAATGAGCTGATGACAGACCTGCCCCGTACTCCTTCGTTTTCGCTAAAGGGTAAAACCGTTCTTGTAACCGGCGCGTCCTCGGGGATCGGGCAGGGCTGCGCCGTGGCACTGGCCGAGGCCGGAGCCCATGTGGTCTGCGCCGCGCGCGGCGCGGACCGCCTGACCGGCACCGTTGCCGCGTTGCAAGGGCAGGGCTGGTCAGCCGAGGCCGCGGTCTTGGATCAGAGTGATCTGAACGCTCTGAAACACCTGTTCGAAGGCCGCGTGTTTGATGTGGTTGTGAATTCTGCCGGAACCGCGCGCCACAGCCCCGCGGTTGAGACGATGCCAGAGGATTTTGACGCCGTTACGGATGTGAACCTGCGGTCCGCCTATTTCCTGTCGGCTTACGCAGCCAAAGCACTGATGGCCGCTGGCAAACCGGGGTCGATCATTCACATCTCAAGCCAAATGGGTCACGTGGGCGGTGTTGACCGGGCGCTCTACTGCGCAACCAAGCATGGGCTTGAGGGTATGGTCAAAGCCATGGCGATCGAATGGGGTAAGCAGCGCATTCGGATCAACACAATCTGTCCGACCTTTATTCGCACGCCCCTTACCCAATCGACTTTCGACAATCCGGAACGGGCCGCCTGGATACTTGAGAAAATCAAGCTGGACCGTGTGGGTGAGGTCGAAGACATCATGGGTGCGGTCACATATCTTGCCTCGGACGCCTCGGCGCTTGTCACCGGGACTTCGATGCTGATTGACGGCGGGTGGACGGCGGACTGATGCCCGAGAAAGTCACCTCTCTTCAGGTTGCGCAACTGGCCGGTGTCAGCCAGTCGGCGGTCAGCCGGGTGTTTACCCCCGGCGCGTCGGTCAGCAAAAAGACCGAAGAGAAGGTGCGCGAGGCCGCGGCAAAACTGGGCTATCGTCCTAATGTTCTGGCGCGGGCGATGGTGTCCGGCAAAAGCCGCATCATCGGCTTGGTGGTCGGGTATCTGGACAATTACTTTTATCCCGAAGCGCTTGAGAAGCTTTCGAATGCCCTGCAAGAGCGAGGTTACCACGTTTTGATTTTCATGGCTTCACGCTCAGCCGGGAATATCGACGATGTAATGGATGAAATCCTGGATTATCAGGTGGACGGGGTCATTCTGGCCTCGGTCCCCATGTCGTCGGACATCGCCATGCGCTGCCAGCAGGCAGGGGTACCGGTGGTACTGTTCAACCGTAGCCAGGATATCGAGGGGATCACCACCGTCACGTCCGACAACTATGCGGGTGGTCGCAAAGTGGCCGAGTTCCTGGTGGCGGGGGGCCATGAACGGATTGCTTACATCGCAGGTTGGCAAGGCGCCTCGACCCAGCGTGACCGCGAGGCCGGATTTCGCGCGGCGCTGAACGCGGCCGGGCATGACCTGTTTGCCCATGACGTTGGTGAGTTTCACACCGAAAACGCCCGCGCCGCCGCGCGCAGGATGTTCGATGTGGACCCCACCAAAAGACCGGATGCCGTATTTGTTGCCAACGACCATATGGCCCTAGCGGTGATGGATGTGATCCGCTTTGAGCTAGGCCTGCGCGTGCCCGAGGACGTCTCGGTCGTGGGTTATGATGACGTGCCGCCCGCAGGGTGGCCCGCCTATAACCTGACGACAATCCGGCAGCGGGCCAACATGATGGTGGCCGAAACCGTAGCCGCGCTTTTTGAACATATCGAAGCCCTCGCGACGATCGAGCCGCGCAAGGTGGCCATTGATGGGCCATTGGTCGTGCGGACCTCGGCCCGGTTGCCAAAGGGGTGGACACCACAAAGGACAGAGACATGAAAGGCTTCGATCCGAAGTTCCGGGATTTTCCGGATTACATCATCGGTATCACCAAGGAAATCTGGGAAGACCGGGGTATAGCCACGCTGCATGACTATTACAGCGAGGATATCGTTGTACGGTCGCCCGCGTCGGTGGTCGTGGGCAACCAGAATGTCATCGGCGCAACCATGGCGACACTGGCCGAGTTTCCTGACAGGCAGCTTCTGGGCGAGGATGTGATCTGGTCTGGTACGCCGGAAGACGGAATGCTGAGCTCTCACCGGATCATCTCGACCGCGACTCATCTGGCCGAGGGCGTGTATGGCAAGCCTACCGGCACTAAACTGCGCTACCGGATTCTGGCAGATTGCCATGCCATCGACAATCAGATCAACGATGAATGGCTGATCCGTGATCAGGGTGCCATCGTGCGGCAGATGGCATGGGACCCCAAGGAATATGCCGCGGGCCTGATCGCGCGCGAAGGTGGGCCGGACACCTGCGTTAAACCCCTGACGCCCGAAACCGATAGACCTGGCCCCTATAAAGGCAATGGAAACGACAATGAATGGGGTCAGCGCTATGCCGATATCCTGACCCGGATCATGAGTGCCGATATGCGCGTGATCGAGGCCGAGTATGATCGCGCCGTGCAGTCTGAATATGTCGGCGGTGTCACGGGCCACGGGTGGGACTCGGTAGACCGGTTCTGGATGGGACTGCGCGCCAGCTTTCCGAATGCCGAATTCAAGATCGAACACCAGATCGGTCGCGACGATCCGAACATGGCCCCTCGTGCTGCGATCCGCTGGAGCTTGTGGGGCAAGCATGACGGGTGGGGTGTTTTTGGTGCGCCGACTGGTGCACAGGTTTATGTTTTGGGCATCAGCCATGCCGAGTTTGGCGAGTTGATCACGGGCCACCCGCAATTGCGCCGCGAATACACGTTGTTTGACGAAACCTCGGTCTGGAAACAGATTCTGCTGCAAGGCGGAGAGGGCTGAGTGACCGCGACAGTATCATCTCTGAACGCCAGTCAGGCGGCGCGGCGACATCATTCGCATCGCGCGTCGCTGCGCGCGCGGCGTCTGAACAATCGTCCTCCGGGGATGGGAATTGATCCCAACACACCCCTCAATCCCAAGGAGACACAGTCATGAGCACCATTCAACAACGCATCGTCCGCTATGGCGAATTGCAGCCCTGTAAAACCGCCTTTATCGATGCGCATACGCCGGGCAGCGATCAAAAGGAAAACTTCACCATTATCGGTGGTGGCGTGTCGGAATCGCCGGATCAGCACGTGCATATTACCGACAAGATCGGCTTTAACATCGGTGCGGCGGGTCAGCCGCCGAAATGCCGCAACTCGCTGCACAGCCACACCACGGCCGAGGTGTTTTTCGTTGCCAAAGGCCGCTGGCGGTTTTTCTGGGGCCGCTATGGGACGGCGGGTGAGTTCATTGCTGAAGAGGGCGACATTTTCAACATTCCTACCGGCATCTTCCGTGGTTTCGAAAATGTGGGTCAGGACTATGGGATGATCATGTCGATCCTTGGTGGCGATGATGCGGGCGGGGGTGTCACATGGGCACCGCAGGTGATCCAGGACGCGCAGGCGCATGGTCTGATGCTGGGTGACAATGGCGTATTATACGACAGCAAAAAGGGTCAGGACCTGCCGCACAATGTCCGCCCAATGCCTGTGTTGACCGAAGAAGAGTTGAAAAACTATCCCGAGGTTCCAGTCGATGCTGTAGTTGGCAAATACGTGGCCCGATACTGGGACCTGATGGCGCTGGCAGCAGACAAACCGGCGCTGGTGATTGGCGAAACCGGCCTTATCAAAGACAAACCGGGTTTTGAAGTTGATTTCCTGACCCGTGGCTCGTCCGTCACCGAAGCGGTCAAGGCCGATAAGCCAGTGGTTCTGATGCCAGCCAGTGGCCATTGGCGCATCTCTGTCGACGGGTACGAGACTGTATTGTCCAACGGCGATACCGTGCTGGTCATGCCGGGCGAGGCATACAGCGTCGCGCCCTCCATGACCGGGCAGGCAGGTCTGTATCGGATCACGGCAACTGACGATCCTGCCGGAGCCACCTGGATCGGATGACCCTTGATCCCGACAATACCCGCGCCGTCTATGACCGGCAGGCCAGAACCTATGATGAGCAACGCTCGCGGGTTCTGTTCGAAGCGCGCTGGCTTGCGCGCTTCACCGCAAGTCTGAAACCCGGTGATCACGTTCTGGATCTGGGATGCGGCACGGGCGAGCCCATCGCGCGCTGGTTCATGGCCGAAGGTTTCACCGTCACTGGTGTCGATTTCTCGGACGCCATGCTTGAGATTGCCCAAAGCCGTTGGCCCGATTGCGATTGGCGGCAGGCGGATATGCGCGATTTTGAGTTGAACCAGACCTTTGATGGGATCATCGCCTGGAACAGCTTTTTCCACCTGACGGCTGACGAGCAGACAAGCTGTATCGCCCGAATGTCACGCCATCTGCGCCCGGGCGGCATGCTGATGCTAACCGTAGGCCCAAGCGCCGGTGAGGAACACGGCACCGTCGGCGGAGAGGCGGTGTATCACGCGTCACTTTCGCCCGCAGGCTATGCGGCTTGTCTTGAGGAAAACGGGATGATTATGACTGGCTTTCTGGCGAAAGATCCGGAAACCCAAAGCCATACAGTTCTGATGGCGCGCAAGATGTAACGGAGGGGCCATGCCTGTAAAAACAACACATGTCGGGTCTTTGCCGCGCTCGCAAGAGGTGGTCGATTTTATCTTTGCCCGCGAACGCGAAGAGCCTTTCGATCAGGCCGCTTTTGACGCGAGCATGTCGAAAGCCGTTTCCGAGACTGTGCGCAAACAGGTTGAGGCGGGCGTGGACATCGTCAGTGATGGCGAGACTTCAAAGATTTCCTATGCCACCTACGTGAAGGATCGATATACCGGATTTTCAGGCGACAGCCCGCGCAATGCCCCGGCTGATCTGAAGATGTTCCCCGGCTTTCTGAAACGGCTGGCCGATGACGGTGGCACACCAAAATACGCGCGGCCCCAATGCACCGGCGAGGTGCGCTCGAAAGGGCAGGGAGAGCTTGAGAAGGATATTGCCAACCTCAAGGCCGCCATGGCGCAGCACGGGGCCGAGCGCGGATTTATGAACGCGGCATCCCCAGGCGTGATTTCGCTTTTCCTGCAAAACGATTTCTACCCAACGCGTGAGGCTTATCTGGCCGCGTTGGCGGATGCGATGAAGGATGAATACGAAACCATCGTGGCCGCCGGTCTGGATATCCAGTTGGATTGTCCCGACCTTGCCCTGTCGCGCCATATGCTGTTCACTGATCTGACAGACGAGGAATTCGTCAAGATCGCCGATATGCACGTTGTGGCGCTGAACCATGCGTTGCAGAATGTACCGCAGGATCGGGTGCGGGTGCACATATGTTGGGGAAATTACGAAGGCCCGCATTGCTGCGACATTGCCATGGACAAGGTGTTCACGACGCTGATGAACACCAAATCTCGCTATGTGTTGTTCGAAACCTCGAACCCGCGCCATGCGCATGAGTGGACGGTGTTCCATGACCGCAAGGGTGAGATTCCCGACGACAAGGTTCTGGTTCCCGGTGTCGTCGACACCACGACGAACTTTGTTGAGCATCCCGAACTGGTGGCGCAGCGGATTGAACGGTTCACCGATATCGTAGGGGCTGACCGGGTGATCGCAGGCAGTGATTGCGGCTTTGGCACCTTCGCGGGCTTTGGTGCGGTCGATCCGGATATCGCTTATGCCAAGCTGACAGCATTGTCCGAGGGCGCAAAGCTGGCCCGGGCATGACTCCGCTGGTTCTGCTACCCGGAATGATGTGCGATGCGCGGTTGTTTCAGCCGCAGATCGCCGCTCTGTCGGGTTCGCGGCCATTGATGACCTTTCCACTTGCGACGCAGGACAGCGTGCAGGCAATGGCGGCTTACGTCTTGTCCCACGCCCCCCCAGTTTTCGCGCTGGCGGGTCTTTCCATGGGTGGCATCGTGGCGATGGAGGTGGTGCGGCAGGCACCAGAGAGGGTTGAGCGGTTGGCCCTGCTGGACACCAACCCGCTGGCCGAAAGGACGCAGGTCAAGGCGCGTCGCGGGCCGCAGATGGCTGCGGTGAAGGCGGGCCAGCTGCGCCAGGTAATGCGGGATGAGATGAAGCCCAACTATCTGGCCGATGGCCCCGATCGGGGTGCTATTCTTGACCTCTGCAAGGCCATGGCGATGGATCTTGGTCCCGATGTATTTCTGCGCCAATCCCGCGCTTTGATGGATCGCCCCGACCAGAGTGAGACCTTGAAATCCTATACCGGCCCCGCACTTATTCTGTGCGGACGCGAGGATGGCCTGTGCCCGGTGGAGCGGCACAGGCTGATGCACGAATTGCTGCTAAACAGCACATTGGAAATCATCGAAGAGGCCGGGCACCTGCCTACTTTGGAAAAGCCCGATGATACGACAGCAGCCCTGATCCGGTGGTTGGAAGCCACATGATAGGACCTGATGCGCAGGCAAATACCGCAGCGTCCGTGCATTAATTTAGTTGGCGGCTTTAATCAGTGTTTCTGAGGCCTTGTGATCTCCGGCTTCGAAAAGAAGCCAATCATGGAAGGACCTGATGAGGGGATCTGTCCGCCGCGATGATTGTGTCGCAATAGCATAGATGGTGAATGGAAGCGTCGTGGCGTCGAACAGTCTGACAAGCCGGCCTTCCTCAACCGTCGCGCGCACAACGACTTCGTAGGCCAGCGAGATGCCCAAACCGGCCTCTGCTGCGGTCGAGGCATATTCGCAGTTCGGATAGACAGGATCACCATCTGAAAGCTCAGCCACAACGCCTGCCGCACGGAACCATTCAGGCCATTGGTCGTCAACTTCGTCCCGAAACAGTGTCAAACGCAGCAGGTCGCGCGGATGGGAGATGTTGTTGCGCTCTAGCAGCGATGGTGACGCAACTGGATAGCGCGCCGAACACAGAAAAGGCGTGACATCAACACCATTTTCCGGGTCATCGCGCCATTTGATGACAATGTCAGCGTCATTGGTTGCGAAATCCGTCGAAGGGGCACCCTCTGCAATACGTAATCGAATGGACTGCGCGTGCTCAAATCGCCCCAGTCGTGGCAAAAGCCAGCGGGCCGCAAAACCCGGTGTGGACAATACCCGCAGAGTTTGCCCGTCCTCGTCACCCTTTGCCGCCCGCGTGCTGTCGTCGAGATGATCGAGCAGTTGAGTAAGCCGCCCTGCGTAACCTCGTCCCGTGGCGGTCAGACTGATCCTGTTGCTCTCACGGTGAAAAAGAGCCGTCGCAAGATAGTCTTCGAGGGCCCGGATTTGATGCGAAATTGCAGAGGGGCTCAAACAGAGCTCTTGCGCGGCATCCTTGAAACTTAGATGACGAGCCGCGGCCTCGAATGCTTTCACAGCCGAGAAGGGAGGCAATTGCCGTTTCTTCACGCGTGAATTTCCCTCACTGGGTGATGAAAAATCATCTTTTGCCAGCAATCATACCATCCGGCTAGGCTTACCGCAAATCCACACCTGCCAAATGGAGAGACCCATGTCCTCTTTCAGACGCGCCGCGCTGACCGCGGCCGCCCAGCTTTTTGTTGTTGCCAGTTCGTCAAATGCGGACACGCCGGAAATTCCGGCAGCGTTGATTGAAGACCTTCACGTTTGGGTCGATTCTGCCTCGGACCTTCCCCGCGCCCGTGAACCGGCCAGCATCGTGTTTGCAACGCGTAACGACGTTTCAGACCCCGGCGAAATGGCTTCGATGATCGGGACAGAACCGCGCGGTTTGTACGACCCGATGACCGGTGAAATCACGTTGGTTCTGCCCTGGAGCGCATCAAACCCACAGGACATATCGGTGCTTCTGCACGAGCTTGTGCATCACCGTCAGAACGACCGACACTACTATTGCCCGGCGGCCAAAGAGCAAACCGCCTACAACTTGCAGAGGGACTGGCTGGCTGAACGCAGCATGGACCTTGATGTTAATTGGATTGCAGTCATCCTTGCGTCCAGCTGCGCACCGCGTGACGTCCACCCCGAGAGCGCCGACTAACCAATCCGGGAAGTCCTTCCCCGCGAGCGAATGAGATTTCGTGCTTTGAGTGGCAAGCGTCACCTTTCGGAAGGCCCGACGCGATGCGCGCGTCAGACCTTGGATATCGCGTTCTTAAGTCATGCTGGCTTTATCACGCGCTCAGTGAGGCTTTGCGCCCGTATTTATTACCGCGCAGAAGCATGAAAGCTGACAGACCCAAGGCCATCACCTGAAGGTCAGCGATTGTAAGCGCACCCCAGTAGAAATAAACGATTACCCCGGTAACAGCTGCCACACCCGCAAAGCCGCCAAGACGGGTAAGGGCATCGCCAGCGAGCCGGAACTTACCCAGTTGCGGTCTGAACGTTTCGATCACACCACCCACGATCAGTGCGGCAGCGCCAAAGATTTCTGCAAATGCGGCAAGAATGTACAATGCCGCCGGTACGCCAAAATCCCCGGTGACGTGAATACGGACGGAAACTTTTGTTGGCCGTAGTAGAACAGTAGTCCCGCAAGTGGGATGCGGATTGTCCAGTGCGCGAAGCGATCACTCCAATCGAAGCCGGGCACCCGGCCCTTGCGCCGCCCAATCGTATAGACCACTTGTGCAAGTCCCTGACGTTTCGATGAGTTTGAGTTCACGGTCATGTCGCTCGGCATGTCATTCCTTCCATGTGTTGCTGATTACTGTGTTGGGCTCTCCGTCCATTGCGCAGCAGGACCTGTGTGTCCCGCTGCCATTTGTGCCGTTCCTTTAGCTGTTTTGATCAGTGCCGCTTTCGTCGGTGGTGATCAAAGACCTTGCCTCTTCCACCAGCGCTTCAAGCTTGTCCCCGCCTTTTCCGGGGACGCGTGCTTTGAGGATATCATCAGCATTTGACAGGTCATCCCCGACTACAACCAATGCGACCATACCCATGGCCTGATGCGGCAAGCACACAACAGCAGTAAGGCCGGTTTCTGTTACTTCGTACTCAATCGCCTGGTTTACGCGTCCTCGGAACGGTTCTTGTCCTTCGGGAAGCGCGTCTTTAACGGATTGAGCGTTGTGTGACTTGTCAGTTGGAACGAAACGGATGATGTCACCGACTTCGGCACGGATCAGTTCCTGGCTGAAGACCATTCGGTCTCCGTCCTCGTTCTTGTTCAACATCTCGATCTCGATGATGTCAGCAAGCGCAGGTGCGGCAGATGCCACACTGAGTGCGATGGCTAGCAATGTCGTTTTCATAGCAGTCTCCCGATTATTGATCTGACGGCAGATAGCGAGCGCTGTTGAGAAGTCCGGTGAGGAACCGAAAATAGCGACGGTTTAGCGCACCAAGGGGAGCAGACGCACACAGGCAGGTTTCGATTGGACGTACCTGCCCATGTCCGAATGATGGATTAAAGGCCGCAGGATTTGCCCCATGTGGCAGGTGATCTTTGTGCGTCGAACATATCAGAAGTTCTTAATTACCGATCTGCCGTCCCCTAGGTGGTGCGTTTTCAACTGCCTTTGCAGCGTTGAGAAGCCGTCGTGCGGCTTGCCCCGGAAATCCTTCTTCCTCGCCTTCGTCGAATACCGCGTAGGCAGCATATGCAAATCGGGGCGCTTCCTCGATCAGGCTTAACCAGCCTTCACTCAATGCCGGTTCAACAACACGCCGCGGAAAATAACCGGCCGAGGGCACAGACCTCAGGTACTGAAGGCCAAGCGTACCAATCCCCAATTGCAGGCGTGGCGCATCAAGTTCAGGAAAATTCAGCAGATGGTCAGCCCGAAATTCCGGACCCCAATCTATCAGAACATATGATTCACCCAGTTCAGTTGGTAGTGCGTTTGGCCCACTGCTTACCAGAACAAACTCATCCTGAAAGAGTTGAAGGGCAGATAAGCCTGACGCTTTGCGGGGGCGGTACATGATGGCAAGATCAAGACCGCCCTCTGAAATCTCACGTGACAGGGTTTGAGGGGACGCTGCTGATGCCCTGATTGCGACGTCTGGCAGTGCCTCCATTAAATCGGGTAAGGCTTCGATAAGGTATCCGTCCCAGAGGCTGGGGGCAGCCCCGATTTCCAGCGCGGCGGCCATTGTTACGGGCAGGCCCGCATCCAGCTTTGCTTGCGTCCAGGTTCGCACAAGGACCTGAGCATGTTTCAAGAAATGCCGCCCTGCAGGTGTTAGGGTTGCGCCCGACTTGCCACGTTCGAATACCGCCTGTCCCAGCTGTTGCTCTAGCGTTCGAATGCGCATACTGACCGTCGATTGCGTAACATGCACCTTGTTTGCCGCATCAAAAAAGGTGCCTGTTTCAACGACGGCCAGGAATGTTCGGGCAAGCTCAATATCCACGGGTCACCTATTTGAATATCCGATATTATCGACGACAAAAATTCGTTATTCAATACGATGCGACTGTGTCATAGTGCCTGTGTAGCGCAGAAGTGCCCCCACCAGATCGGAAGACCAATCAACGGATTTCATTTTGTAGTGGAGATCCCGACCTGCGGAGGCGTTGCAACCTGAACACCCGAAGATGCACCTACACCAGCGCGCTACACCAACCCCGAAACGGGCAAGCTGCCCATGTTTCCTGGAGACCAAAAATGGGTCGAGTTTCAATTGTTACTCTGCTCTCACCACTGTTCGCTCTGCCTGCGTTCGCCGTGCCAGCCGATTCTGATATGGATGGCGACGGGCTTGCGTCTTTGGCAGAGCTGCAGACGAAGTATCCTCAGATAACCGGGGATATTTTCCTTGATATAGACGCAAATGCAGATGGTTTCATCAACGAAGTCGAATTGTTGGCCGCCGTTGAGGCCGACCTTCTGCCCGCGTCCATCACCGATCAGTAAGCCAGAGGCGATCAAGCCATGAGAAAGCCAATCCCACCCTACAGGTGGATGATTGCAGCGCTGGGTATCTGGTTGGTTATGTCTCCATTTCTTCTGTTTAGCCAGGAGGTTCTGCTACGGGGCTTGGCTGATCGGGAGATGCTTGTTTTCATGACCTTCGGATTTGGCATCCTGCTCATGTGCAGCAGAGTTACCCAAGGCCACCATCTCGTATGGGTGGCTCCGGTCGTGGCGACTGGGTTAGTTTTGATTGCTATGCCAATGCTGTTGGGTTTCTCCGGACACCATATGGCTGCGGCCAATGCGTGGGTGTCCGGGTCGGTTCTGATTGCGCTTGCCGCTTGGGAGGTGTTGGTGAGCCAAAAAACGGTACACGATCGCTTAGAATGACACGGGGCGCGGGATGTCGCCCCGTGTTTTTTCCTGTCCCATGTTATTCTGAAATGGCGCCATGAACCGCGAACTCTCAAATGAGGCATAGCCATGACCATCGCCAGCATAGTTGACGCGCAGAAATTTAAGCGCCGCCCCTTTTGTGATACCGACACAACCGTTTTTGACGCGGCCGTGACGATGGCCCTTCTCTAAGTCAACGCGCTGGCTGTCATCGAAGATGGGCAACTGGTCGGAATTATCAAGGATCATGGTATCCTTCTGTGCCTTGCGGATTCCTGCTCGTCTTTTTACGAGCAGACCGTGAACGATTGGATGACAGAAAACCCGGTTGCCTGTCCGACTGGCGCTAAGCTGTCCACCGCTCTAAACCTGATGGCCAAGCACGAGGTCCGCAATCTTGTGATTACGCAGCGCGGCGAACCGTTAACTGTGGTGAGCAGCAAGGAAATCCTTGCGCGCATCCATGAAGAGGATGAGCTTGAACAGGCGGTGCTCCGGGGCATGGCTCGTAAAACTTCGGATCGGCCAAACGCCTGAAGCCAAAGCGATACGCAATTGTTTGTAAAGGTCAGTGAACGACCCGTTGACCAGTTTCAGCTTTTGAGAAAGCAGTCTGCAAGGGTCAGGCAAAACGTTTTGCCTTATTCATCCGTGACACGGAACTCACCTGACGCTGCATCAGTCGGAGGTTCATCAAACTCCTGTGAGATGAGCCCCCTGCGGATAAGCTCGCGAATTGCGGCTGCTCTGGATGGCAAACGGTTTTCAAACCGCCAGTCATCGATCGCTTTCAGCTCTTCCAAGTCTAGCATCAGCTGGAGTTTTTCAGTTCTTTTCGGCGGCCGGGATTGGTCAGACACTGAAACACCCTCAATTACATACGTCACTTACTCCAAATATGTATGACAGGGCATCTCCATTTCTACAACCGCATGCGTCAGCGCTGTTCGACACCTTGTACATGGCACCTCATGAACCTGGGTGACTAATGGCGTATACGTCTTTTAACTATCTGTTTTTATTTGATTTTAAGTAAATATGTATACATGTTGAGTGTAGTTGATTAACAAAAAGGATTGAACATGACGTATCAAGTTCTGAAACCCGAAGCGCAAGACCAAACCTATGATACGGGCATCGGCAAAAACACCTGGATCGCCAATGCGGTCACCGAAGTGCTGGCTGACAGCATGCTGCTGATGGTGAAAACCCAAGGGTGCCACTGGAATGTCGTGGGTCCGCTGTTTTTACCGATACATGAGCTGACCGAGCGTCAGTATCGTGACCTTTTTGAGGCGGTCGACGAATTGGCGGAACGTATCCGTGCTTTGGGTCATGTTGCACCGATTTCGTTCACGGACATGCTAAGCCAAGCGACGCTGGCGGAAGAAGAGACCGTCAAAGACGCTCATGGTATGATCAAACAACTGATTGCAGATAACGAAACAATCGTGCGCAACCTGAGGGAAACGGCGGCGCTTGCGTCACGGCACGGCGACGGAGCGACCGAAGACCTGATGAATGCGCGCATGGTCAAACACGAAGAGGCGGTTTGGATGCTCAAAGCTGTCGTGGCTGCTTGACGCCGCGCAATTAGGATCCTTCGCCCTAGCATGCAACGTTTTATCTGAACAAAACAAACCATGCACAGACCGTTGCTCGGGCCAGAATGCAATGATTTCCGACGCACTACATAATTCACGGCGCGGAAAACGGAGCGGTGATGTAAGCGAACTTTTCTGTCTAGGCCCCGGGCTTCGGTATTGGGGCGGTCCCAGTAAAGCTGTTTTGCGCAGCATGATTTGTCCGCGATGGCGGTGTCGCTTTATCAATTCGTGCCCGCCCTGCTTTCTGTCGC
>NZ_JBXWNC010000028.1:0-29562 GCF_059610165.1 Ruegeria sp. YTSA135
AACCCACAACCAAAGATGCCCCCAGTCTCTCCCGAGCGTCCCACCGTCTCTCCGATGCGTCACCGCCGTCTCCAGCGTCCCAGCAACCGCCTCAGCAGCGCCGGTGAAGGGGTATTTACGGATTAGGTCTGGGACCTGCAACCCCCATTTTGAAAAAACTTCACATTTCTCAAACGAAAACCATTAAATGTAATTAAGTCAATTAGTTAAACTGACGTTTTTCACTGTGAAGCCGCCAAAGCACTGCTTTAAGTGGGTGAACAGGCGACCTTTCAGCAGAATCGTACCCAATGCTTGGTATACACAAAAGCCTTGCGCCACGGAAAACGCCGACCGAGGTGAAGTCACGGACGATTTTAGTAAAGACAACATCAAGCTCTTTGGCGTTCTCTCAAAACCGTTTTCGAGATTGGGTCATCAATCGCGCCCATGCTCATCTTCGTATCAGCGGCCATCAATCCTATCTTGTCCCTCTATGTGGTCCCAGACCAACGAAAACACGAAGGCTGTGTTTCATGGCAGTTCTGCAGTTTGAATTCGGGACAACTTCGGCGGAGGCCCGGGCTACACTCGGTTCCGCAACTGCGTCCCTATATAACCTTGGGTCACAAGGCATTTGTGGAGATTGTGTTTTTTCGCAGTTACGCCACTCTCTGATCAGAAGGACAAGGCGGGCAGGACCATGCCCGACCCAGCACCAAGGAGAGCGGAATGGAATTTGACTATGTGATCGTCGGCGGCGGGTCAGCAGGTTCTGTTCTGGCAAACCGACTGAGCGAAGACCCCGACACCCATGTTTGCCTGCTTGAGGCCGGCGGGCGTGGCGACGGTATTGTGGTGCGGATGCCCGCAGCCGTGGTTGCTGCGCTGCCGGGGCGGCCAAAGATCAACAACTGGGCTTTGGAAACTGTGCCACAGCAAGGGCTGAACGGGCGCCGCGGGTATCAGCCGCGCGGCAAGGTGCTGGGCGGGTCCAGCGCGATCAATGCAATGCTGTACATCAGGGGGCAGCGTCAGGACTATGACGGGTGGGCCGAACATGGCTGCACCGGATGGGACTGGGACAGCGTCCTGCCCTATTTCAAACGATCCGAGAATAATGAGGATGGTGCAGATGACCTACATGGCGACAGCGGTCCGCTTCATGTCTCACACCAGAAAGAGCCCCGCCCTATCACGCATGCGTTCATTGAGGCGGCTGAACAGATGCAGCACCGCCGCAGGCGAGATTTCAACCGCGGCGACAACGAAGGCGTTGGTCTTTACCAGGTTACGCAATTCCACGACCCGGCGCGAAACGGTGAACGTTGTTCTGCCGCTGCAGCGTATGTCCATCCGGTGATGGAGCGTCCGAACCTGACGGTCATAACTCATGCCCACGCCAAGGAACTGACGTTTGACGGGAAACGCGCAACCGGTGTGGTTTACAAAAAGAAAGCAAAAGGCGCAGACATTACGGTTACAGCGCGGCGCGAGGTGCTGATCTGCGCCGGAGCCTTCATGTCGCCGCAATTATTGCAGCTTTCAGGGATCGGGGCGGGCGCGGACTTGACCCGACATGGCATCGCCGTGCGTCACAATCTGCCCGGCGTTGGCAAGAACCTGCAGGATCATCTGGATTTCATCCTGTCCTATAAAACCAGGGATACCGACAATTTTGGGATCGGAGCGTTTGCTACCGCCAACCTGCTGCGCCACCTGTGGCGCTGGCGTCAAACTGGAGTTTCAATGGCGGCCACGCCCTTTGCAGAGGGGGCGGGGTTCCTGAAAACGTACCCGAATCTCGATCGACCCGATATTCAGCTTCACTTCGTTATCTCGCTGGTCGATGATCACGCCCGAAAGCTGCATTATGGCCACGGGTTCAGTTGCCATGTCTGCAAGCTCCGCCCCGAAAGCCGGGGGACCGTCGGGCTAACCAGCTCCGACCCGTTTGCGCCACCGGCCATTGATCCAGCCTTCCTGTCCGATGATCGTGATCTGGAGACGATGATCAAAGGTGCGCGCATGATGCGCGACATCATTCAGGCACCTGCCCTTGAGAAATACCGGCATAAAGAGATGTTTGGGACCGATACCGCCCAGACAGATGCGGATTGGGAAGGACATATCCGAGACAGAGCCGATACGATTTATCACCCCGTGGGAACATGCAAGATGGGTGTGGATGATATGGCCGTAGTTGACCCCGAATTGCGCGTGTACGGGATCGAGGGGCTGCGGGTCCTCGATGCTTCGGTTATGCCAACTCTGGTCTCAGGCAACACCAACGCACCGACCATTATGATCGCCGAAAAGGCGGCTGACCTGATAAAGGCCGCTGCGCGTTAAAGGTTAGCCATCGCTCATCAGTGCCTGCAACCCGGTGCGATAATCCGGGTACAGCAGGCGCACGCCCAGTTCATCCTTGATACGGTCATTCCTGACGCGCTTGTTCTCGCTATAAAAGCTTCGGGCCATGGGTGTCAGGTCAGCTTCGTCAAACGGCACTGCCGGGGGCAAGGGCAGCCCTTGCAGTTCAGCCGCATAGGCGATCACATCTTGCGGCGGCATCGGTTCATCATCGCACACGTTGTAAACCGCGCCCGGATTCGGCGCGGCCATCGACGCTGCAAGAACTTGCGCGATATCTGCCACATGAATGCGTGAAAACACTTGCCCGGGCTTTATGATGCGACGCATCCCGACACGCTTGAGCTTGGAAAACGGGCCGCGACCGGGGCCATAAATACCGGCCAGCCGAAAGATATGTACGGGCAGTTCCGGGATGCCAAGCCATTGTTGCTCAGCCTCCAGCCGCCATCTGCCCCGCTTGGCCGTCGGGGTGGCCGGCGTGGATTCGTCCACCCATGCGCCCTGATGATCGCCATAGACTGCTGTAGTCGACAGATATCCGACCCATTGAAACTGCGCAGCCCTCGCGGCGATTTCTTCTTTCAAAACCGCCAGAACCGGATCGCCCTCAGCATTCGGTGCGGTCGAGATCAACAGATGCGTCACCCCATTCAAGTCCGGAGATTGCCCCGGCCAAACGAAAGGCTCCGCGCCGGATGCGCGAATCGTTTGGAATTGGGCCGGATCGCGTGTGGTCCCGCGAATGGTCCAGCCTTGGGGTGACAACAGGCGGGACAAAGCCTGTGCCGAATACCCGTGGCCGAAGGAAAAAAGAGTACCTGACATGGTGCCCTTGATGATCCGCAATCCCAGTGGATGCAAGCATCTGCGTCAGAATACTTGATCGAATCCTTCGATGCGACTTTCATTGAGGCATGAGCGATAAAACACCCAACCTGCACGCCGCCTACGCGCTGGACACTCCGGAAGACCACAAACGGCTTTATGCCGAATGGGCCGGAGATTATGACGAAGGCTTTGCCGCGCTTGAAGATTATCAGCTGCATAACCATACAGCGCGCGCGTTTGTGGCCGCTGGCGGCCAGGGGCCGGTTCTGGATGTAGGTGCAGGTACGGGCTTATGTGGCGCGATTCTGGCTGGGCTGGGCGTTGGTCCGATTGATGCAACTGATATCAGCGCCGAGATGCTGGATCAGGCCATGCGCAAGGCCATCTATCGACACGCAATCGAGGCCGATCTGAACCAGGGCATTCCGGCCCCGGACAACAGCTATGCGGGCATTGTTTCGTCTGGCACGTTCACCCACGGTCATCTGGGCCCCGAGGCCCTGCCCGCCTTGCTGCGCATCGCCCGGCCCGGCGCGCAATTCGCGTTGTCGATCAATGCAAAGCACTATGAAAAGATGCGCTTTGCGGAAACCCTGCAAGAACTGGCGCAGGGCGAGATACAAAACCTTACCCTGCCAGAGGTACGTATTTACGGCGAACTCGCCGCCGGGCCTAACAAGGATGACACGGCGCTGATTGCTTTGTTCGAACGGACCTGACCCCTTAGGTATACATCTGCTTTTTGAACGCGCGGGTGCGGGTCGTCGCTTCGGCGGTGCCGTCGTGATAGGTGCCAAACCATTTGTCGAACGGAATCTCGGAGGTGCCATAGTTGCACTCGAAATACCGGTGATGCAGTTGATGAAAGAAATCACCGGCGCGGGCGGCATCGGTGTTTCCAGCCCTCAGCTTTTCGAATCCGGAATGCGACAGAACAGGGCTGATCTGCTGGAAATACGTGTGGAATAACACGTGCAGCGGATGCGACGGCACGATCAGGTGGATAAAGTAGCCAGAGAAATATAGCAGGTTCTCGTACCAGTGGTTCGAAATGCCCGACCACGGCCCGATGTTCACATTACGATGATGCACGGCATGGACGTGTTTGTAGAGCTTGGGGTGATGCGCCAGACGATGCACCCAGTAAAAATGCAAGCCTGACCACATCGGAATGAATGCCATCCAGACAACACACCAAACCGGCGCGCTGGCCCAGGCCATGGTGGGCACATATCCGTTGGCCATCGCCCAATAAATGATCCACTGATACACGGTCGCCACAGTCATCGCACTGCCAAGCGTCCACCAGATATTGTCCCAGACCTGATTGCGGAAGGTGAAGTTGCCATTGTTCCGCGTCAGGTCCCGGCGGTCGAATTTCTTGTACATGCCCTGTCCTTTGCGCACATACAGCCACCAATGAAGACCGCCCGCGATCAATATCTGCGGCACCATGTTCAGCAGCCAGATGCGAAACATCCAGCCCGGAGCAAAGCTTTGCATTGTCTCTAACGAAGGGAAAAAGAATACGTATGCTGTTACGGCCAGCACCATGCACAGCGTCAGTGACGTGATTTGCAACCACGCACCGCTATACCATTTCAAAACAGCACTAGGGCGAGGGGGCCAACTGAACAACGGGTTCAACCCTACCGGCCCTTTCGGGTGATAGTGCCAGCGGGCAGTTTCGGGATCCTGTGAGGCTTCGGCCATGTCGATACCCTTTATGTGGCGTAATCGGAGCCTTCGGCATCCAGCAGAGCTTTGATCTCGCGCAGATGCGCTTCGGCCTGATCGGGATAGTCGTCCAATTCCTGCGCGGTCTTCTCGGCGATCGCGTCGGACAGCACACGCAGGGGTTGGCCGGTTTGAAGCGCGCGGATATAGGTCTCCGCCGCGCGCTCAAAATAGTAGAGGCGATTGAACGTGTCCGCCGGGTCGCTGCCGATCACCAGAACCCCGTGGTTGCCCATGATCATCACCTTCTTTTTCGGGTCCGACAGCATTGAGGCACAGCGCGCACCTTCGCTTTCAAAAGCAAGCCCGCCAAATTCATCATCAACCACATACCGGTTGAAGAACGTCGCCGTGTTCTGATCAATCGGTGGCAAAGTGCTATCTGACAGAGACGCCAGAACAGTGGCAAAGATTGAATGCACATGCATCACGCAGCGCGCATGCGGGCATTGGCGATGGATCGAGCCGTGCAGCCCCCATGCCGTGGGGTCCGGGGCACCGGATTGGGACATGACATCCGGGTCATTGGCGTCAAGCAACAACAGATTCGACGCCTTCACGCGCGCGAAATGCATCTGGTTGGGATTCATCAGGAACTGTGTTCCCTCGTCATTGACAGCCAGGCTGAAATGATTTGCCACGCCTTCATGCATGTTCAGCCGCTCTGTCCAGCGGAAAGTCGCGGCCAGATCCACTCGTTCGGTCCAGTAGTCGATATTTGGGCGCAGGTTTGTGACGGTCATTGGCGTCTCCGATCAGGCTGGCAAGTGTTGTGGGAAAGGGTGCCTTGGCAACCAGAGTTTGACCAACGAAAAATACGCAGGTAGAGCATTAGCTAAACTAATGGAAAGGTTATGTCATGCAGACACCGCTTCCGCCGCTTGGCTGGCTGCGCACATTCGAAGCTGCAGCGCGCCATATGTCCTTCACCGGTGCGGCCCGTGACCTGAACATGACCCAAAGCGCGGTCAGTCAGCAGATAAAGTCTCTTGAAGGGTATCTGGGCCAGCCCTTGTTCCTACGCCGGCCACGAGCGCTGGAACTGACCGAGGCAGGCATCACTTATCTGCCTGTTGTGCGTGACGCTTTCCGGACACTGATGCGTGGCACACAGGCGGTCACGGGCGCGCAGCAAAATGCTGTTCAGGTCCAAAGCAACATCAGTTTCGCTGTAAACTGGCTGGCTCCGCGCCTGCCAAAGTTCAGGACCGAGCATCCCGAGGTGCAACTGAACATCTTCACCGAACTTTGGGAACCCCGCGAAATGGCCGAGGGGGCTGCGGTTGAGATTCGCTATTCGCTGCGACCATCCGATACAGTGCGGACAGAATTGCTGCGGACCGATTACTATTACCCGGTCTGCGCGCCGGGCTATCAGGTGACGTTGGATACATTACAACAAAAACCACTATTTGATTGCTCCAACCTGATGTCCAATTGGATGAATTGGGTCCAAGACCAGGCTCTAACATGGGAAAATCCGCCAATTGTGTACTCAACCACCTATCTGGTTAGCTTATCCGTTGCGATGTCCGGCGGAGGGCTGTGCCTGAGCCATGACACCATCGCGCGCGACCTGATTGAGCAGGGACGGCTGTGGGCACCCTTTTCCTATCGTGCCGAAATGCCCGAGGCCTATTACCTGCTGCTTTCGCCCCAGGCCGAAGAAACTCCGGGCGCTGTCGCGTTTGCCGATTGGATTCGCCGTGAGATGCAGGTGGACCAACTACGGTAATCAAGGGTGCTCCCGTCCATCGTCGATACCGCTGCGCGACATCTCCTCTGGTTGGGCCCGGCAGCGCTGACGCGCTGCGCGACGGTTTCACGATAGCTGTTCGACGGGGGTTGCACCTTTCTCAGCATTCGGGAAAGTTGCGTCATGGAATACACATCCTTCCCAAGCTGGCCCGATGTTGCCCCTCGTTTAATTGCCGTCGCCGCAGGGCGAGAGGCTGCGGATATGGTCATCCGTGGCGGCATCTGGGTAAATGTGCACAGCCGTGAGACCTTGCCCAACCACGATATCGCCATCGCGGCAGGGCGCATCGCATTTGTTGGACCGGATGCATCCCATTGCGTGGGTCCTGATACACAAATCATCGAGGCGCAGGGCCGTTATATGTTGCCCGGCCTTTGCGACGCACACATGCATATCGAATCGGGCATGCTGACCCCGGCCGAATTTGCCCGTGCGGTGATTCCTCATGGAACCACATCGATGTTCACGGACCCACATGAAATCGCCAACGTGTTGGGGCTGGACGGTGTACGCATGATGCATGACGAAGCACTGATGCAGCCCGTCAACATCTATACCCAAATGCCCTCTTGCGCGCCTTCAGCACCGGGGCTTGAGACAACTGGGTACGAGATCACGCCCGAGGACGTCGCCCAGGCGATGACCTGGCCCGGTATCATTGGGCTGGGTGAGATGATGAATTTCCCCGGTGTCATCCAGGGCGACCCCAAGATGCTGGCCGAAATCGCAGCCACACAGAACGCTGGCAAAACAGTGGGCGGACACTATGCATCACCTGATTTAGGACCAGACTTCGCAGCTTATGTGGCCGGAGGCCCAGCGGATGATCACGAAGGGACATGTGAGGCTGACGCAATTGCCAGAGTTCGGCAAGGGATGCGGTCGATGATGCGACTGGGCTCCGCCTGGTATGATGTCGAAAGCCAGATCACGGCCATTACTGAAAAGGGGCTGGACCCGCGGAGCTTTATTCTTTGTACAGATGACTGCCACTCGGGCACGTTGGTCAATGAAGGGCACATGAACCGCGTTGTACGCCATGCAATTGCCTGCGGCTGTGATCCGCTTGTGGCTTTGCAGATGGCGACAATCAACACCGCAACCCATTTCGGGCTGGAGCGTGAGATCGGCTCAATCACTCCGGGACGACGAGCTGATGTGGTGCTGAGTTCGGACCTGACGGAACTGCCCATCGAAATGGTCATCGCCCGTGGTCAGGTGGTGTCCGAGAACGGCGCGATCACAGTCGACTGCCCACATCTGAACTGGCCAGACACCGCACGCAACACCGTGCATCTCGGCCACGCACTGACAGAAACAGATTTCGAAATCAAAGCGCCCGTTGGTGCCAATCGTGTGCAGGCCAATGTGATTGGCGTAGTTGAAAACCAAGCACCCACAAAGGCACTGAAGGCCGAGCTTCCGATCATTGGCGGGCTGGTCGAGGGGGAGGGAGATGTTTGCCAGATCGCGCTGGTCGAACGTCACTGCGCGACCGGGGGCGTGACAAATGCCTTCGTTTCGGGCTTTGGGTATCAGGGCAAAATGGCGATGGCCTCTACCGTAGCGCATGACAGTCACCACATGATCGTGGTCGGCACCGACCGCGAGCAGATGGCACTGGCCGCGAACCGTCTGGCCGAGGTCGGCGGCGGTATCACTATTTACCGCGATGGCGAAGAATTGGCCTTGGTCGAACTTCCGATCGCGGGCTTGATGTCAGACAGCCCGGCAACCGATGTCGCGGCAAAAGCGGAACAGATGGTTGCTGCAATGCAGGCTTGCGGTTGCCAATTGAACAACGCTTATATGCAGCACTCACTGTTGGCCCTTGTCGTGATCCCCGAGCTGCGGATTTCCGACCTTGGTCTGGTGGACGTGCGGACATTTCAAAAGATTGACCTTCTGGAACCCCTTGCATGACGATTATAAGAACACCTGATGTTCCGACCCCGGAAACATTCAAAGACCCCGCTGAAGCAGTTGCTCATCTGGAAGAGCTATATACCCAAGCAATCCAATTCCTCTGTGACAGCTTTTCGGAAGCAATGGATGGAGAGGCACCAACTGAGCGCTACAGGGCGTATTACCCAGAGATTCGCATCAAGACCTCTTCTTATGCGCAGGTCGACAGCCGACTGAGCTTTGGTCATGTATCGGAACCGGGCACTCATGCGACGACTGTCACCCGCCCCGATCTGTTCCGCTCATACCTGACGCAGCAGATCGCGCTGCTGATCAAGAACCACGACCAACCTGTGACAATCGGCGCATCCGATACGCCGATTCCGGTGCATTTCGCCGTGGCCAACAATCCAGACCTCGTGGTTCCACATCAGGGAGCGGCCGGTTTCACGTTGCGCGATGTGTTTGACGTACCGGATCTGACCTCAACCAATGACGACATCGTCAACGGCGTCCATGATGCCGAGGACAAGCCTGGACCGCTTTCGCTGTTCACTGCGCAACGGGTAGACTATTCGCTTGCGCGGCTCTCACACTACACCGCAACCGACCCCGATCATTTTCAGAACCACGTTCTTTTCACCAACTACCAGTTCTACGTATCCGAGTTTGAAAGCTACGCCCGTGCGCAAATGGCGAACCCCGATAGCGGCTATACCAGCTTCGTCTCGACCGGAAATGCCGAAATCACGGACCCCGATGGCGTGATTGAGCAACCTTTGAAACTGCCGCAGATGCCCACCTATCACCTCAAGCGCGCCGATGGATCCGGGATTACGCTTGTGAACATCGGGGTTGGTCCGTCGAATGCCAAAACTGCCACCGACCACATAGCCGTGCTGCGCCCGCATGCCTGGCTTATGGTCGGCCATTGTGCCGGGTTGCGAAACACGCAGGCGCTGGGGGATTTCGTTCTGGCCCATGCCTATCTGCGCGATGACAAGGTTCTGGACGATGATCTGCCGGTCTGGGTGCCGATCCCGCCGCTGGCCGAGATTCAGGTGGCGCTGGAACAGGCCGTGGCCGAGGTCACGGAACTGGAAGGCTATGAACTCAAGCGGATCATGCGAACCGGTACAGTTGCCTCGGTCGACAACCGCAACTGGGAATTGCGCGACCAGTCTGGCCCGGTGCAGCGACTCAGCCAATCCCGCGCGATTGCGCTGGATATGGAAAGCGCCACCATTGCTGCAAACGGCTATCGGTTCCGGGTGCCCTATGGCACTTTGCTGTGTGTGTCAGACAAACCGCTGCATGGCGAACTAAAGCTGCCCGGTATGGCTTCGGCGTTTTATACCACTCAGGTCAGCCGTCATTTGGCGATTGGAATACGAGCGATGGAACACCTGCGCGGCATGCCGCTGGAGCGTTTACACAGCCGGAAATTGCGTTCGTTTGACGAAACAGCCTTTCTCTGACGCAAAAAAGCAACGAAACCCCCCTATTTTTAGGGTTTTCAGCGCTACTATTCGTTGTGTTTGACCACAATATCCCGTTACAGTTACGCGGTGAGGCCCAATCTATCGGGCACGTTAAGGAGACCAAGAAATGGCAAAGCCTATGACAAAGACTCAGCTGGTTGCTGCTCTCGCTGAGGAAATGGGAACCGACAAGAAAGCCGCCAACAGCGCGCTGGAGGCTATCACTGGCCTGATTACCCGCGAAGTATCGGCTGGCGGTGCGGTGACCTTGCCTGGCGTCGGCAAAATCTATTGCCGCGAGCGCCCCGAGCGCATGGTGCGCAACCCTGCCACTGGCGAGCAGTTCAAGAAAGAAGCCGACAAAGTGGTCAAGATGACCATAGCGAAGGCGCTTAAGGACAGCGTCAACGGCTAATCGCAGGCAGCATGAACAATGATAAAGGGCCACCCGATCGGGGGCCCTTTTTCTATGGTGTCAGTGCAAGCTCAACAACACTTCCAGATCGCGGCGGCTGAGCCGGTTCATCAACGTACGTTCATCCGCCGTCAGCTTTGCGTCGCCACGAATATATTTCTCAAGATATGCCGCAATGTCGCTAGTTGGCCTGTAGTACAAGTCCGGAGATGACTGACTGAGTTCGTCAACAAGCCGCAGCAGGATCTTCTTCTGCTTTTCTGCATCAAGGTCTTTGCGTTTTTCTTCCAGCATTCTGTGGTTTTCCCAATTGCTTTTATCGAAAGATAGCGTAGCGGCTGGCGCTGCCAACTCTGGTCCGCAAAACAAACCGGGCGACTGCACTTTGCTTTCGTTAAGGGCTAAGTCATTAAGCGGTGCCTACCTTTCGGAAATGCAGATTGGGGCCCGTAGGCATCACGTGGTGAATCCCAGGTTTTGCTTGCGTTCGGATTGCGCTTTAACCGCAAGGCCCACCAACAACATCGTGACGTAAATACGCGCCCCGCAGGCATGTTTTTTACCCAAGGATGCTTGCGACCCACCTGAAAATCAGAAAAAGTCCCACCGAAGTAACGGGGGACCAATGGATTTTCGCGCAATCGCCATGGGGCTGATTTTTGCCTTCATCTGGTCGTCAGCCTTCACCTCGGCCCGGATCATCGTCACAGATGCATCACCATTGTTTTCATTGGCGCTGCGGTTTTTGATCTCGGGTATCCTCGGGGTCCTCATTGCCTGGGTAATGGGACAAAGCTGGCATCTGACACGATCCCAATGGCGTGCAACGATTTTGTTCGGTATCTGTCAAAACGCCCTTTATTTGGGTCTAAACTTCTATGCAATGCAAACGGTCGAGGCTTCGGTTGCGGCAATAATCGCGTCCACCATGCCCTTGCTGGTGGCATTTGCGGGTTTTCTGTTTCTGGGCGAAAAGTTACGACCGGTCGCGGTACTAGGCTTGTTTGCCGGATTCGCAGGCGTCGCTCTTATCCTGAGCACCCGCATCGGCGGTGGTGTCGATCTATTCGGCGTTACACTGTGCTGCATAGGCGCTCTGGCGCTGACATTCGCAACGCTCACCATTCGCGGCGCCACATCAGGTGGGAACTTCATGATGGTGGTCGGGTTACAGATGCTGGTGGGGTCGGCGGTCCTGTTTGTTGCCGCGCCCATGTTTGAGACAATATTTGTTCACCCAACTGTACCCCTTGCGCTGGCTTTCACATATACGACGCTTTTCCCCGGTCTGCTGGCCACTCTGATCTGGGTGTTGCTGCTGGATCGGATCGGCGCGACCCGTGCCGCAACCTTCCATTTCCTCAATCCGGTGTTCGGCGTCAGCATCGCGGCGATCCTTTTAGGGGAACAACTCGGCCCGCTGGATCTTGTCGGGGTGGGGATCACCACCTTGGGCATTCTGGCTGTGCAGCTTTCGCGGCAGCCATCTCAGGGAAGCACGGCCTCGACCTGACGCAGCAGCTTTGACGAATCCGGCCGGACACTCGATCCAAACGTGGCAACGACAGAGCCATTTTGATCAAGTAGAACCTTGTTGAAATTCCAACGCGGTGCGAACCCGGTCTCAGCCAGAACTGCCTTGTAAAAAGGGTGCGCATCCGGCCCGATGACCGGTGTGATATCGGTCATCGGCAGGGTCAGTCCAAAATTCACCTCGCAAAATTGCTTAACGTCTTCGGCCGAGTTCAGCTCTTGATTGAACGAATCCGACGGCACGGCCAACACGACCAACCCACGATCCGAATACTCTTCATGAACTTGTTGGAGTGCTTCGTACTGGCCCGTAAATCCACATTGCGACGCCGTGTTCACCACTAGAACCGCCTGGCCTCGCCAATTCTCTATCGACAATGTGCCCCCGTCGATCGACGGGAATTCACCACTCAACTGTGACGCTTGAACGGTGCGACCAATCAGGATTAAAGCGGTCAAAAGAAGTACACGAACCATTTCTACCCCTCCGATATACTGAGTATACGCAGTAAGCGCCCACGTGGATCATACACACGACACCGCGAGGCCGCTGAAATGGGCTTTTTATTTCCTCTTTGGCGCACCAGATTACATATCAGTCAAACCAAGCGGGAGGAACCATGACGCGTTTCACCAAATCCAGTGAAGCCATTGCTGCCTTGACACCCGAACAGCTTCGCGTGACGCAACGCAACGGCACTGAACGTCCGGGAACGGGCGAGTACCTGCACAACAAGGAACCGGGCATCTACGTGGATATCGTATCAGGTGAGCCACTGTTTGCCTCCACCCACAAATACGAATCCGGGTGCGGCTGGCCCAGCTTTACCAAGCCAATCATTGATGAACACGTGTTGGAAAAATCTGACACAACCCTTGGAATGGTGCGGGTCGAAGTACGCTCGAAACACGGGGACAGCCATCTGGGCCACGTGTTTCCTGATGGGCCGCGCGAGCATGGCGGCCTGCGATATTGCATCAACTCTGCCGCGCTGCGGTTCATTCATCGCGATGAGATGGAGGCCGAAGGGTACGGCGATTACCTGAACCATGTGGAGGATATCTGATGACCGAAGAACGTGCCGTACTGGCCGGGGGCTGTTTCTGGGGCATGCAGGACCTGATCCGCAAATTGCCGGGGGTGTCGCGCACCCGTGTCGGCTATACGGGCGGTGACGTACCAAACGCAACTTATCGCAACCACGGAACCCATGCCGAAGGGATCGAGATCTTTTTCGATCCAACAAAAATCACCTATCGCGAATTGCTGGAGTTCTTCTTTCAGATTCACGATCCAACAACGCTGAACCGTCAGGGCAACGATCGCGGGATGAGCTATCGTTCGGCGATTTACTATGTTGACGACGCGCAGAAACAAGTGGCCCTGGACACGATTGCCGACGTGAATGCCAGCGGGTTATGGCCAGGCAAGGTTGTAACCGAAGTCGAGCCTGTCGGTGATTTCTGGGAGGCCGAGCCCGAGCATCAGGACTATCTTGAGCGTATCCCGAACGGCTATACCTGCCATTTCCCACGTGCAGATTGGGTTCTGCCCAAGCGCGACGCGGCAGAATAGTGGCGCAGCCCCCTTGCGGGGCTACCCTGACGCCACGCGAGGCCGACCACTGGCCTCAACAGTGATCATCGCCTCGACGAACACGTCTTGTGCTTCGATCCTAGCAGTGCGGATGTCCCGATCGACGACGACCCGGATATCCGCAGCCCCGGCTTGGCGAACAGCGCCCTCTGCCTCATCCCGCAGCACAGATTCAAGCATGTCCAGTGCCTTGTCGGATTCGGTAAAGTCTTGCGGACCATTTTCAAGATGAACCCTGTAGCGCCCCTCGGACGGGGACGTCACTGTCCCGGACCGGCGCAGAGTAAGCCGCCCGACTACGGCACCGATGGCATTGGCCACGCCTGCGTGCTCAGGCAGGATCATCCGGGCGTGCAAGCGTTCACCAACTGCCGGGTAATAGCTGGGGGCCGACGCGCCAAGTCCTACCACATCCACATTCAACGCTGCATCCAGCGCCAAAAGCCCGCGATGCTTTGACAAGCCTTTGTGCGTCAGAACATGGCGGGCTAATTCGGCGGGTGGCAGACCGAAATTTTCTGCTTCTTCGACAAAAGCAGTTTCTAACAAGGTTAGAACCGTTTGTTCCGTAAGCTTGTTTACAATCATCTCCGCCAGGTTTCTGGGCGTGGCTGCCAGCCTGTCTCCGGTACCCACACGCTTGCGCGCCATCAGTTCCAACGCTTTCCCGGCAGCCTCAGCATCCCAGCTATCCAGCCGACCCAGTACGTGGCTGGCATCTGATGGCGTGACGCCCGAAACCTGAACGATCCCTCGATCCACCAGACGCGTCAGGGCCCCGTTCTCCATCCGGGTGCGCAACAGATCGCTCAGCGGCATAACCCGGTCTCCCAACCGCTCGATCAAAGCCTCTTCGCGTCCACCCAGCCCCCCAGCGTGAATACCGGGAACAAGGCGCGCAAAGCGCGTGTCATGCTCACCAACTGTGGTCGATCGTAACTGGGCATCCAAAGCAGCATGAACGACGTCGGGGGCTTCTGACGCAATCAAAGAGACAGGCACCACCCGCCGCGGCCCCAGAAACACCCCGCCGCCCAAGCCTTCGGTCACCGCATGCACCTGACTGTCACCACCCAAACCATGCGTCCGCATCGCCACGGCCTCGACCATAGTGCGAAACCCGCCGACCTGTGCACCTGCTGGATCTATCGCCGGTTTACCACCCCGGATCAGAGCGACATCCGTCGTTGTCCCGCCAATATCCGAAACCAGCGCATTTTCGGCCCCCGTCAGCCAGCTTGCCCCAACAATGGACGCCGCCGGACCGCTAAGAATCGTTTCAATCGGTCGCTCGCGCGCTTGCTCGGCGCTCATTAATGCGCCATCGCCGCGTACAACCATCATCGGGGCACTTATACCAAGTTCCAATAGCTGATCCTGAGCTCGCCCGATCAAGCGGTCAATCATACCGATCAAGCGGGCGTTCAATACCGCTGTAACGGCGCGTTTCGGACCGTTCAGCTTGGCCGACAGATGATGCGAACACGTCACCGGCGCACCCGTCCTATCTGCAATGAGTCGCGCCGCCTCTAACTCATGCGCGGGGTTGCGCGTGGCGAACTGAGCGGCCACCGCAAAGCCAGAAACGCCTTTGTGAAAGTCTAAAAACGACTCCAGCGCCACAGTGTCCAGCGGAGCAGCCTGTCCTCCGGCATGGGTATGACCGCCTGATAAGACGAGGGCCGGGTCACCTTTCAGCGCATCCCTCAGACCGTGCTTATCAAGGTCGTCTTCCTTGAACCCGATATAGATCAGCGCCACGCGCCCGCCCTGCCCCTCGACCAGTGCATTTGTTGCCAATGTGGTCGACAGCGATGCCATCGAGATTTGCTCTGGCGCCACCTGCGCCGCGTCCAGAACTGCCTGAATCGCCTTACCGACGCCAATTGCCAGATCGGACCGTGTCGTCAGGGATTTGGCCGAGGCGATCACCTCACGCTCATCCCGGATCAGAACCGCGTCCGTGTAGGTTCCACCCGTATCCACCCCCAAAGCCAGCGCCATCGGGAACTCCTTCCTGTTCGCTGTCGATGGGTGTAACGGTTTGGACCGACACGTCCAGCCTGTTTGCGTCAGCTACAACAGTTGTTTGACCGCCCAGCGCGCCGCATCTGCCACGGCAGGGTCCGGATCGTTAGTCAATTCCTGGGCCACCGGCAACAGTTCGGCCATATCAGAATTGCCGATTGCGTAGAGCACGTTGCGCACAAACCGATCACGCCCGATCCGCTTGATGGGTGAGCCGGAAAACTTTGCGCGGAATGCAGTGTCGTCCAGCGCGGCCATCTCTGCCAACGATGGTGCCTTCAAATCATCACGGGCTGCATAGCGGATATCGCTGGCTGCCACCGCAAATTTGTTCCACGGGCACGCGGCCAAGCAGTCATCGCAGCCATAAATCCGATTGCCGAGTTTCGACCGCAACTCTTCATCCACCGGGCCTTTGTGTTCGATGGTCAGATAGGAAATACACCGTCGTGCATCCAAGCGATACGGGGTTGGAAAAGCATCTGTCGGGCAGGCATCCAGACAGGACCGGCATGATCCGCAATGATCCACCTCTGCCATGTCAGCTGGCAGGTCCAGAGTGGTAAAAACTGATCCTATAAAAGCCCAATTGCCCCAGTCTCGACTGACAAGATTAGTGTGTTTCCCCTGCCAGCCAAGCCCCGCAGCATGGCCCAGCGCCTTTTCTGGAACCGGCGCGGTATCAACAAAGACCTTCACCTCTCCGCCAGCCTCAGAGATCAGCCAACGCGCCAGACGTTTCAGCCGCTTCTTGACCAGATCATGATAATCCTTGTTCTGCGCATAAACGGAAATCGCGGCTTTGTCCGGGTGGTTCAGAACCTCTGTCGGATCATGTTCAGGTGTATAGCTTTCGGCCAGCATGATCACCGACCGTGCATCCGGCCACAATGCCGCGGGATCGCCACGCCAATGGGTCCGCTCAGCCATCCAGCCCATCTGCCCGTGATACTCAGCCTCCAGAAACGCCTCAAGGCGAGCAGGAACTTCGGGAACGTCCCAAGGACGACACACGCGGCATGACACGAACCCTTCGGTCAGCGCCTGCGCCACCAGCTTTTCCTTTAGGCCCGATCCGTTCGTCATCTGGTTAAAATAATCCTTGGGCGGTGAACGGTGAAAGCCCAATCTTCTTGTGGGCGATTCACACCAAAATCAGGCCAACGGCCCCCGGATGCAGTTATCAGAAATCCAGGTCGGCGTAATGGGACGGAGGCCGGAATCCCGGAACTTGATCCGCCAGAATCGATCGGAATGCAGGTCGTGACTTAATCTTTGCGTACCAGTCCTTAACCGCCTGCGATCGGTTCCAATCCACATCCGAGATATAATCCAGCGCTGAAAAATGCGCCGCCGCTGCGAAATCCGCCAAAGTCATGGTGTCCCCTGCCAACCAGCGGCGATGATCCAGCAACCATGCCATGTAATCCAGATGGTACTTGATTGCGCGAGCGCCTTCCTTGACGTTCTTGCTATCTGGATAGCCTTCGCCGGTTACCTTCTTGTTGACCCGCTCGTACAGCAGTTTCGATGTGACCTCATGGTGGAATTTATCGTCGAACCACCCCACCAGGCGCCGAACCTCATACCGAGCGTCAGGGTTTTTTGGCATCAACGGGGGTTCCGGGCGGGTTTCCTCGATATATTCACAGATGGCGGTGCTTTCTGCCAAAATCTTCCCATCCAGACGCAAGACCGGCACTTTTCCCGCAGGGTTTCTGCGCAGAAAATCCGGGTCTCTTTCCCAGTATTTCTCTTCGACCAGTTCAACCTCGATCTTTTTTTCCGCAAGGGACAGGCGGACTTTCCGGCAAAAAGGGGACAGGGGAACATGAAACAGACGCGCCATGGGCTTCCAATCGAACCAGTGTAGACCCCTCAGCTTTAGCCTTGAGGGGCGATAAATTTCAATCCTCGAAACAGTTTGAGCGACCATCTGCGCGGATGGTGGCCGCTCCATCCAGAATTGCCGCGGCCCGCCGGCGCGTGCGAACCGAAGGGTCCGTGACGGATCGGTTACGCGGCGAAGGCAGGATGGCGGCAATCCGCGCCGCTTGCACAGGGCTAAGCTGGGCGGCAGATACCTTGAAATTCCGTTGGGCTGCTGCCTCAACACCGAACACGCCTTCTCCGGTTTCAGCCACGTTCAGATAAACTTCAAGGATGCGCTGCTTGCTCCAGAAAATCTCAACCACCGGCGTAAGCGAGGTTTCCAGAGCTTTGCGAACCCAGCTGCGCCCTTGCCACAGGAATACGTTCTTGACCACTTGCTGAGAAATGGTCGATGCGCCACGAGACCCCCCATCTTCCAGCGCATCACGGATCGCCTCAACGTCAAAACCCCAATGCAGGCAAAAATTTGCATCCTCGGCCGCAACAACGGCACGCGCCATGACCGGGGAGATGTCTTCGATCGACACCCAATTCCGTTCGACCTTGCCCAACCGGCGCCATTCGGACCAGATGGTAAGGGTCAATGGTGGGTTCACCACAGAATAAAGCGCCACCAACCCAACAACAAAAACAATCACACCCAACACAATGCGGGTCGCCCAAAGACGGACCCGCGCGGATGTTTGTTTTTGTGTTTTGGACGCCTTGCGTTTCTTGCTGCCCGACTTGCGTACTGCCTTTTTTGCCATCCTCTTGCTATACGACGCGGCGCAAGGCTTGAAAACGGCTTAAATCGCCACGGCGCGCGCTTCGCACGGGCGGATGACCGGGCGGGCGGTTTCCGGCAGAACCGGGTTGCGAGTGCGTAATTCCGGGAACAGAGAAAGCAGTTCGGCCTGCGTATCCCGATCCGCCGTGTTCACCGCATGTCCGGGATAGTAGCTTTCGCTTTTTGCCCCGTTGGCGATAAGTATCTCGTGCCGTGCGAACAGCAGGTGGATATACGTGACCTCATCGCATTCGACGCGGGTTACGGTGTCTCCGTTAATTAGGCAATGCGCTGCGATCAGCACCTCTGAGTAGCCAAACAGATACGGGGCGCGCCAGTCTTCGATCAGCATCCTGTGCTGCGGTGACACGATAAGAGGATGATCCAGACCCAGCACGCCGCCTTCAAACCGGACTGGGGCCAGCTTGCCTTCGGCCTTAACGGTGGTGCGACCTACCCACAACAAGGGCTGCGCGCCGTTATCCGCAGTTAACACCGGATCGCCAAGCTTTAACTCTTCAACCCGGCGCAATCCGTTTGGCGTTTCGATCAGTGTACCGGGCGTGAAACAGGGAGGGCCAAGATCGCCAACATCCAACGGCCCCTGCGACGTAACGAATGAAGACGATATAAATGTTCCGGATTGCAGAACCTGACCATCGGTTGGTGTAAAAACCCGTGTACCGTCGGCAAGATAAAAAGTCGTGCCGGTATAAGTGACATTCCCCACGCCCGAGACGTTGATCGTCACCGTATCGCCGGGCCACGAGCGGGTAACATCCTGACCATTCACCGTGTCGTTGTTGAACCGGTCAATATCATCATCGTCATTTTGATCGACCAGCGTGTAGCTCTGCACAGTCAGCGTTGTACCGGCTGCCGGCGGGTTCGCTGGATCCATGTCAAAAAACTGATCTGTATAGGTCGTCGGCATAGGTTCGCTCTTGCCTCTTCGTCACATTGCACAGCAGCTTGGCAGCAAATTGTGAAGGAACTTGGTCTTTTGTACGAGCGCCTGTTGATAAATCAATAAGTGCATATAAGTTTGACAAAAATAGAAAACCCGCGTGCTTTCTACGACACGCGGGTTTGTCAGCAGCGAAGACTGACCGGCTTATTCTGCTGGCACCGCAGTGGCTTCGTAGGTCAAAGGATAGCTTAGCTTGTTTAGCATCTCTTTCGGGCAGACCTGAAGGAAGTTCGCCTTTTCAACATCCCAATGCTGCAGGATATCGGCGGCTTTGCGGCTGAAGGTTTCGGTCTGATGCGCCTGAACCAGCGATTTCAACTGGTTTTCCCAATGGTCAACCGTCACCGGGCAGGTCACCAGCGTTTCCTTGTTCATCAGCTTTTCCGCCTTGCCTTCCGGGTCGTAGAGATAGGCCATGCCACCGGTCATGCCCGCACCAAAATTGGCACCGATATCGCCCAGGATCACTGCGACACCGCCCGTCATGTATTCACACCCGTTCGAGCCGCAACCCTCGATCACGACTTTTGCGCCCGAGTTCCGAACCGCAAAACGCTCTCCGGCGCGTCCGGCTGCAAACAGGTGTCCATCGGTGGCGCCATACAGAACCGTGTTGCCGATGATGGTGTTTTGATCCGCCTTCAACGGGCTGACCTGCGGCGGTCGCACCACGATGGTGCCGCCCGACAAGCCCTTGCCGACATAATCGTTGGCATCGCCCGATACCTCAAGCTTCAGACCCGGCGCAGCAAATGCCCCCAGAGACTGACCGGCCGAGCCTTGCAGCTTTACGTGCAAGTGGTCGGGCTGGAAGGTATTTCGCATACCGAAGTTCTGAACGATATGGCTTGAGACTCGGGTGCCCACGGTCCGATGCGTGTTCTGCACCGCGTAAGACAGCTGCATCTTTTCGCCGTCTTTCAGGAACCGCGCGGCATCGCGGACGATCTCAGCATCCAGCGTATCCGGCACCGCGTTGCGGCCTTTATCCCTGTTGTAAACGATGTCTTGCGCGCCATCGACGGTGATCAAAAGCGGGTTGAGATCCAGATCGTCCAGATGCGCCGAGCCACGGCTGACCTGTGCCAACAAATCCGCGCGCCCGATCACTTCGTCCATGGAACGCGCGCCAAGGCTGGCCAACAGTTCGCGCACTTCCTGCGCGTAGAAGGTGATCAGATTGACCACTTTGTCCGCGTTGCCGGTGAATTTGGCGCGCAGGGAATCATCCTGCGTACAAACACCAACCGGACAGGTGTTCGACTGACACTGACGGACCATGATGCAGCCCATCGCGATCAGAGCGGCGGTGCCGATGCCGTATTCTTCGGCCCCCATCATCGCAGCCATGACAATATCGCGCCCGGTACGCAGACCGCCATCGGTTCGCAGCGTGACGCGATCCCTCAGGTTGTTCATCGCCAGAACCTGATGCGCTTCGGTCAGGCCCATCTCCCACGGGAGACCAGCGTATTTGATCGAGGTCGCGGGCGACGCACCTGTGCCGCCATTGTGACCCGAAATAAGGATAATATCCGCTTTTGCCTTGGCGACACCCGCGGCAATCGTGCCAACGCCGGACGACGCCACCAGCTTGACCGTCACCTTGCAGCGTGGGTTGATTTGTTTCAAGTCATAGATCAGCTGCGCCAGATCCTCGATCGAGTAGATGTCGTGGTGCGGCGGCGGCGAGATCAGGGTTACACCCTTGGTCGAGTGACGCAGGCGCGCGATCAGGTCCGTAACCTTCATACCGGGCAGCTGGCCACCCTCACCGGGTTTTGCACCCTGAGCTACCTTGATCTCTAGCTCTTCACACTGGTTCAGATATTCTGCGGTCACGCCAAACCGGCCCGAGGCCACCTGTTTGATCTTGGCCGACGGGTTGTCACCATTTGGCTCCGGCACGAAATGCGCGGGGTCTTCGCCGCCCTCACCGCTGTCGGATTTGGCACCAATCCGGTTCATCGCCACGTTCAGCGTCTTGTGCGCCTCGGGCGACAGCGCGCCCAGCGACATGCCAGGTGTGACAAATCGTTTGCGAATCGAGGTGATCGACTCGACCTCTTCAATCGGCACGGGCTTGCCCAGCGGTTTGAAATCCATCAGATCACGTAGGTGGATCGGTGGGTTCGCCTGCATTTTGGCCGAGTATTGCTTCCACAACTCATAAGATGCGCGGTTGCAGGCCATTTGCATCATATGCATCGACGTTGCTTCCCACGCGTGGGTCTCACCCGATGTCCGGGCTTTGTAAAAGCCCCCGATGGGCAGCACGTCCAGACCGCTCTCCCAGCCTTTGGCGTGGATTTCTTCGACCTTGGTCTGAATACCGGTGACGCCGATCCCGGATATCCGACTGGTCATGCCCGGGAAATACTCGGCAACCATGGCACGGCTCAGACCGACGGCCTCAAAGTTCAGGCCGCCACGATACGAGGAAATCACCGAAATCCCCATCTTGGCCATGATTTTCAGCAGGCCTTGGTCGATGGCTTCACGGTAGCGCGCGACGTTTTCCGTCAGCGTGCCATCCAGCAAACCGCGATCAATGCGGTCTGCCAGAGAATCCTCGGCCAGATAGGCGTTTACAACGGTCGCTCCGCAGCCGATCAGTACGGCGAAGTAGTGCGGGTCCACGCATTCTGCCGCGCGAACATTCAACGAGCAGAAGGTCCGCAGCCCCTGACGGGTCAGATGCGAATGCACTGCACTGGTCGCCAGGATCATCGGCATCGCGACACGTCCCGGCCCCGAGTTCATGTCAGACAGCACCAGATGCCCTGCGCCCGAGCGCACGGCTTCTTCTGCTTCGGCTCTAACACGAGTCAATGCAGCGCTAAGCGCACCCCGTCCAGGTTCAAAACTACAATCGATCTCAGCCAGCGGAGCGTTGAAATTCTCGACCAGATTGTCCCACTGCGCGTTGCCGACGAAGGGGCTTTCCAGCACGATGATCTCGGTCTGGCTGCTGTCCTCGTCAAGCACGTTCTTGAGATTACCGAACCGCGTTTTTAGCGACATCACCCGGTATTCACGCAGTGAATCGATTGGCGGATTGGTAACCTGGCTAAAGTTCTGGCGGAAGAAATGGCTCAGAGGGCGGTATTGCTTGGACAGGACGGCGGAAGGCGTATCGTCGCCCATCGAGGCAATGGACTCTTTTCCATCCTCGGCCATCGGAGCAAGAATCTGCTCTAGCTCCTCAACCGAATAGCCAGCCGCGATCTGACGCTTGCGCAGGTCTTCGCCTGAGAAAATCGGAGCTTCGGTCACACCGGCCAGCGACTCGTCCAGATCGTTGATCTTGCTGACCCATTCGCCAAATGGCAGCGCGCGCGACAGTTTGTCCTTGATCTGCTTGTCGCGGTACAGCTTGCCCTTTTTCATATCGACCGCAAGCATTTGACCCGGTCCCAACGCGCCTTTTTCGGTCACGCTGGCCTCATCAATCGGCACCATGCCTGCTTCCGAACCCGCGATGACCAGACCATCGCCGGTCACGACGTAGCGCATCGGGCGCAGGCCATTGCGGTCCAGTCCGGCACAAACCCAGCGCCCGTCGGTCATCGCCAGCGCGGCGGGGCCATCCCAAGGCTCCATCACCGAGTTGCAGTAGGAATACATATCGCGCCAGGCCTGCGGGAGTTCCACCGCCTGCTTGGACCAGCTTTCTGGCACCAACATGGTTTTCGCCATCGGAGCCGAACGGCCAGCACGGACAAGAACCTCAAAAACCGAGTCTAATGCGGCCGAATCCGATGACCCACCGGCGATGATCGGCTTGATGTCCTCGGCATAATCGCCAAAGGTTGCCGAAGCCATGCGGATTTCGTGGCTTTTCATCCAGTTGATGTTGCCCTTCAGCGTGTTGATCTCACCGTTATGGGCCAACATGCGGAACGGTTGCGCTAGCCACCATTGAGGGAACGTGTTGGTCGAATAGCGCTGGTGATAGATCGCAAAGTTCGATTCAAACCGCTCATCCATGAGATCGGGGTAGAAGACCGCCACCTGCTCGGCCAGCATCATGCCCTTGTAGATAATCGAACGGCAGGACAGCGATGCAAGATACAGACCCGAAATGCCCGAAGCGATGGCTGCTTTTTCAATGCGACGGCGGATGACGTAAAGCTCACGCTCAAACGTCTCTTCATCCACTCCTTTGGAATTCGAGATCAGAATCTGCTCAATCTCGGGCCGGGTTGCGTTGGCCTTTTCGCCAAGACAGGTCACATCAACCGGCACATGACGCCAGCCATAGATGTAATAACCCATACGCAGAACTTCGGTTTCCACAATCGTTCGGCACCGTTCCTGCGCACCAAAATCGGTGCGGGGCAAGAACACCTGACCGACCGCAATCAGCTCACCCATGTTTGGTTCATGCCCTGTGCGGCGTATCTGGTCGTAAAAGAAGGGAACCGGGATCTGAACGTGGATACCCGCGCCGTCGCCTGTTTTGCCATCGGCATCCACCGCACCACGGTGCCAGATCGCCTTGAGCGCGTTGATCCCGGCGTCCACAACCTTGCGCGATGGCTTGCCGTCGATCGAAACAACAAGCCCGACGCCACAGGATGAATGCTCTTCCTGCTCGGAATAGAGACCGTTTTCCGCCATCCATTTGCGCTTGGCTTCTTCGGCCTGCACCCAATTGGCATCATATTTGGTCATTGGCTGTCTCCTTCTTCCGAGGGGGCATACATGGCTTCAACCTCGGCCTTGGTCATTTGCTGGCGTTCTCCGGCGAACGTGTAACCCTTGGGTTTCTTGTCGATATAAAGTTCAAGTTTCAGCGGCTGGCCGATGTTTTCGAAAAGGCCCGCTGCCATTTGTGTGTGTCCATACATCTCACCCGGCAGCGTGATCCGGTACCATAACGCCGACCCGCACTCGGAGCAGAATGCACGTTCTGCCCAGTCGGACGAGGTAAAGGTCTTGACCGGGCCCAGAGCGGCATAGCCATGCTCGGCCGGGAACGTGATCAGCATCGAACTGGTCCAGCGGCGGCACTGGTCACAATGGCAGGCGCCCAGCGCATCACGCGCCGGGGTCGCAGTGACGGTGACCGCACCGCACATACATTGGCCTTGCAATTCGGACACTGCGTTCCTCCTGCCGCTGGGCGTGACTGTTACTCGGCCGCAATTGCGGCCTTGCTGTTGAACGTGTCGATGATCGCATTGGCGCAGTCGCGTCCGTCCCGGATCGCCCAAACGACCAAAGACGCACCACGCACGATGTCACCGATCGCGTAGACGCCATCCATCTCGGTCGCACCGGTCTGGAAGGCGGCCTTGACGGTTCCCCATCGTGTTACAGGCAGGTCTGGCTGTCCGAATAGGGTGGGCAGATCCTCGGGCTCGAAGCCCAGCGCCTTGATCACCAGATCGGCGTCTTCGACATAATCCGCGCCTTCGATAACTTCAGGCGCCTGACGACCCGAGGCATCGGGCTGACCCAGCCGCATTTTCTGCACCATCACACCGGTGACGTTGTCATCGCCGGCGAATCCTTTGGGCGCGCTGAGCCATTCAAAAATGACGCCTTCTTCCTCAGCGTTCTGTGTCTCGCGCTGGGAACCGGGCATGTTGGCGCGGTCACGGCGATAGAGACACTTGACCGAGGTTGCACCCTGACGAATGGATGTGCGTACACAGTCCATCGCGGTATCCCCACCGCCGATCACGACAACCTTTTTGCCCTTGGCATTCAGACGTCCGTTGTCGAAATCCTCAACCACGTCGCCAAAGCTCTTGCGGTTCGAGGCGGTCAAGAAATCGATAGCCTTTTCAATACCATTCAGACCGCTGCCCGGCATGGAAAGATCGCGAGACTTGTATACGCCTGTGGCAATGATCACGGCGTCATGCTTGTCACGGATTTCGTCGAACTTGGCTGCATCCACGTCGCAATTCAGAACAAATTCGACCCCACCGTCAGCCAGAAGATCATTGCGGCGCTGCACGATATCCTTTTCCAGTTTAAATCCCGGTATGCCATACATCAGCAGACCGCCAGCGCGATCATAGCGATCATAGACCGTGACTTGAATCCCGGCACGGCGCAGCATATCCGCAGCCGCCAGACCACCGGGGCCGCCACCAATGATCCCAACACTCTCGCTGCGCTCGGATGGCGGGGAAACAGGCATGACCCAGCCCTTATCCCATGCTGTATCAGTTATGTATTTCTCGATTGAGCCAATGGTAACCGTGCCATGGCCCGATTGCTCAATCACGCAATTGCCTTCGCACAGACGGTCCTGTGGGCAGATGCGGCCGCAAATTTCCGGGAAGGTATTCGTGGCCTGGCTGGTCTGATAGGCCTCTTGCAACCGTCCCGTTGCGGTCAGGCGCAGCCAGTCCGGAATGTTGTTGTGCAAAGGACAGTGCGACTGGCAATACGGAACACCGCACTGACTGCAGCGGCTGGCCTGTTCTTCCGCCTTGGCCGAAGCGTATTCGGCATAGATTTCGTCAAAGTCGTCTTTGCGGTCATCGGCGGCACGCTTTTCGGGCATGACACGATCGATCTGCACAAATTTCAGCATCGCTTGCTTGGCCACGGGTCGGACTCCATGAATTGGCTTGGTCGCGCCTGTTTACGGGATGCGTTCAGATATTAAAAGTCAATTCTACTTACCTATTTTAAAAAAAATACGGGGCGGCGGCAAAAATTTTAAAGAAGAGTATGTTTTTTATATCCGATTCGGACCTATTTACATGCTTTCCTTTTTCACACCACACTTATACCCATTGCTCGCAACTATTACGTGACGGCAACACGGCAGGTTAAATGAGTTTATTTCAGTTGATTCTTGCGGCGATTATTCAGGGTATCACTGAATTTTTGCCCGTCTCATCATCGGGTCACCTGATCCTCTTACCCAACCTGACCGGCTTGGATGACCAAGGGCTTGCAATCGATGTCGCGGTGCATGTTGGTACGCTGGGTGCAGTGGTTCTTTATTTTTGGTCCGATGTAAAACAGCTCATCGCGGGTCTGCCGCGCGCTCTGACAGGACGAATTGATACCCCGCAGGCGCGCTTGGCGATGAGTTTGATCATAGCAACCATTCCCACCGTTATCGTTGGGGCCATCCTGTTTAAAACCGGTTTCAGCCAGTCCCTTCGTTCAATGGCAGTCATCGGATGGACAATGTTGGGCTTCGGGCTTTTGCTGTATTGGATGGACCAGAAAGGCCCGCAAACCAAAAAGACCAGCGACTGGGGTTTGCGGGATGCGATGATCATGGGGCTGTGGCAAGTGCTGGCGTTGATCCCCGGCACTTCGCGTTCAGGGATCACAATTACCGGCGCACGTCACCTTGGTTACAAGCGGGAAGACGGGGCGCGGCTTGCAATGCTGATGTCAATCCCCGCAATTGCGGCCTCGGGCGTGTTGCTTTCCGCGGACGTCATCCACGAAGCAGACACGCAACTGGCCAAAGATGGCGCAATCGCCGCCCTCTTCGCATTTGTTTCGGCTCTTTTGGCCCTGAGCCTGATGATGCGACTGTTGCGAAGCGTCAGCTTTACACCCTACGTCATCTACCGCGTGATTCTGGGCGCGATCCTTTTAGTGATCGCGTATAGCTGATTAGGATCGCAGGTTGTCAGCCGACTTCTGAATCTCATCATACTGGCCCGAGGGGCGGAACTTCCACAGATAGTCCGGCAATACAGACTCCAGCGTCGCAGGGGCAATGCCCAGATCCGCAAAGCTTTTGACACCATCGGCCACCACATTGTCCCGCCGCAGGTTTTTTAATTGATCACGGGTCAAGATGGGATTGGAGAACAACTGGAACGTGACGAATTTCAAGAAATCGAGCACGTTCGCCATGATCCAAGCCGTCCAGAAGGGTATACCGATGATCACACGTCGGCGATTGATCACGTCCAGCATCTGCTGCATCAATGCGCGGAAAGTTTTCACCTCGGGTCCGCCCAGCTCATAGACGCCGCCCCCAGCATTTCCCAAAACGCCTTTTACGGCGGCTTTGGCTACGTCATCCACATAGACTGGTTGAAACTTGGTCTCGGCCCCGACCAAGGGCAACAGCGGCCCCATACGCGCCATTCCGGCAAAACGGTTAAAGAACTGGTCTTCTGTTCCAAAAATAATCGACGGACGCAGAATCACCGCGTTTGGCATATGCGCCAGCACACCGGCCTCACCGTCCGCCTTGCTGCGGGCATATGTGCTGTTCGATCCGGCATCCGCACCAATCGCCGAGATGTGCACCATGCGCTCAACACCTTGGTCAGCGGCAATGCGTGCTATGCGCGCCGCGCCGTCAGCCTGCACCGCATCGAACGCGTTCTTCCCCAGTTCGTTCAGAACACCCACGCAGTTTACCACGGCATCGGCGCCATGCATCACGGCTGCAACAGACGCATCGTCGCGGATATTGCACAGCACGGGTTCGACCTGCCCCACGACGCCGTACGGCTTGACAAACATCGCCTCATTCGGGCGCCGCACGGCAACCCGCACGCGCCATCCTTCGTTTGCCATACGCCGAGCGATATACCGACCGACAAATCCCGATCCGCCATAAATCGTGACCAGTTTGGACATGCGAGGGCTCCTATTGACTGGTTTTGACCTGAATTAGCGCTCAAAGCCCTCGCAAACAAGGCGCAATAACGCCGCGAACATGCGAAAAGTCGACAGGCTGTGAACCAACGTGGTTGTGTGACAAAAAACTTAAAAAACTTCCCGAATCCGGTTGACGCCCCTCGCCAGTAGGCTTAAACGCCCCTCCACGACACCTGCCCAGGTGGCGGAATTGGTAGACGCGCTAGCTTCAGGTGCTAGTGTCCGTATGGACGTGGAGGTTCGAGTCCTCTCCTGGGCACCATTCATCCGCTCAAGCAATTGTTTTGCCTCAGCTTTATCGCAAGATGGAGCGACCGTAGTACATGGCGGAGAACAAAACTGCACCCCATGCATTTGTGAAAGACGGCGTCTACTACTTCGTCAGACGTGTCCCGAAAGATTTGCAGCACTACTACACGTCTCGGAAAATTTCATACTCATTGCGCACAAGGTCGGCTGCTGTGGCCTCTTCCCGCGCCCTGAGAGAGTCTCAAAAACTCGACGAGTATTGGTATCACCTAAGGATCAGGAACAGCGATCTACCAGGGAAGCACCTGCTACGGCTGGCGCAGAACGCCAACAACGCACCTGAGGCCATCTTTGGTTCCACTTCCAAGTCAGAAGCAGTGAAGCTGTCAGAAGGTGTAGCCATCTACCTTCGGCTGAAGGGCAGGGATCTTCCCATCACATTTCACCGGGCAGCGGAGCGTTCCTGTGACTACGTTATCGATGTCTGCGGCGATAGAGACATCACGGCTTACACAAAAGCCGACGCCAATACCTTCCGCGACAATCTGATTGAGCGCGGTCTCGCAGGTTGTAGCATTACCCGCGTTTTCGGGACGGTTCGTTCGGTGATCAACTTTGCGGCCAGCGAGATCGGCATGGATATTACCAACCCCTTTGGCCGGGTCTACTATGACCGAACAGCAGGCGTTGAAGACAGGGAACCCCTCACAGTTGATGCCATCCGCAACCTGCAATCCGAGTGTCGTAAACTCGACGATGATCTCCGATGGCTGGTCGCATTGGTATCTGACACTGGTATGCGTCTTGCGGAAGCGGCAGGTCTGTTGAAGGAAGACTTGAAGCTCGACGATCCGATCCCCCACATTATTCAGGACGGTTTCAAATCAAACAGGCTCAACCACCGCTGCACCGTCACAGCCATTTTGACGCGGTGTCCTGTTTTTTGTGCGGGGCGTCTGTTTTTGTCGCCAAGACATGAACCGCTTTTCGGCGGACTTTCCGTCGCGGGTCGGCACTTCGCCCAGCGCCAGACCGACGCTTTGGCGATACCTGACGGGCCAAGATAGGGGGCTTGGGTCATGTTAATGAACCTGCGTTCCTCAAGTTCTCGAAACCAAGTGCCAACCGTGTTGTGGTGGACATTCAGTGCCGTTGATGCATCGCGACAGCCTAGGATGATATCGCCGTTGTTGCCGTCGCTTCAGTTTGATCTAGAGTGCCCTCGGCCCCGGTGATAAGGCTGCTCAGGCTTCAGAAGCTTGCGGCCATTCAAGAAGCTGGACGTGACGCCCAGCGTCCCTTGTGTATCGTTTGTAGGGCTTCCCCATCACATGCGCCCTTTCCGGGCCATCAAGGTTAAGCTCTGGACCCGTTGATTTGGTTTTATTTGGCGCGCCGGGCTGTTTTAAGCTTCTGAACTTATGGAGGCGTGA
>NZ_JBXWNC010000029.1:0-29462 GCF_059610165.1 Ruegeria sp. YTSA135
TTTCAGCGGTGAACGTCGGTTTAACACAGCTAAGCCGTCATCTGACTAAACCCCTCAGATGACCGAGTCGAGCCCAAAGCTGCCAAATGTTTCCATGCAGCGAAGGTCCTCCCAGGCCGAAAGCAGCGCAAGACGTCGGTCATTTACGACAAGCGCAGATACAAACAGAATTGATGTATTATTTGGCAGGCTTAAGGATTGGAGGCGCGTGGCCACCCGCTATGACCGCCGCCCCAAGATCTTCCTTTCAGCCACCGCTCTCGCAGCAACAGTCTTCTACTTGTTAAGACTCCTGACCCTAGATTTTTTAGTTATTTTTGGAAACAATAGAGTCATTCTATCCATAATTGATGCGTTAATTGAGCCAAAATTTACTTCCAAATCACGTTATTTCGGCAATGCGATTTACCTTCAGAGATCTGCGTCTAAGCTAGTGTGCGGTAGCGAAACTAGGAGAGCAAAACTTAGAGTGCCGAATTTACCAACTCCCTTCCAATACCTTTTTTTGGCAGCCGTAGTTATTATTCCTACTTCGGGTCTGGCTGGTTTTTCTCTCATTTTATCGAATGCGACCGACAGTGAATACGGGCGACTTGCCTTCGAGGTGTTCTGGGTTGGTGAAGAATCCAACGTGCCAACATTCATTAACTTTTTGCTTCTTATTGTATCCAGCGGCTTCATTGCTTTGGCGGCAGCGCAAGCATTTTCCGATAGGGATCCGTGGCGCTGGCATTGGTTTGGTCTTGCGGTTGTCGTTCTTCTTGCGGCGTTCGACGATTCCGCTCAGGTACATGAGCCAGTTGGTTCCTACCTAACGAAGGGTATTGAAGGGAGTGGGTTGTTTGCCTGGGAATGGGTCTTCTACGGTTTCGCGGTTGTTTCGATACTCGTGCTGCTTGGATTTCGCTTTGTGGTGTACGGCATGAATGCTGCGCCTAGGCGATATCTAGTCCTTGGTGCACTCGTATATTTTGGCGCTGCACTTGGGCTAGAGATGGTTTCAGCCTTCATGTGGTTTCACGAAATGGACAACGGCCGATACGTGACGCTGCTTGAGGAAACCTGCGAAATGTTTGGTGCCGCGCTCTTTGGAGCCAGCGGACTGAGGCAATTGATGCCGGTGCAAGAAGTCAGAAAGGCGACGTACGCTAGTTCCCAATCCAGATTTGGCAATGTCCACGAGATCACTAGGTACTAGGTCATTGAAAATGCGCGCGGGGTGTCCAGAAGTAGCTGCGCCAATGAAATGGTCGCACCTACCAATGACCGCTCAGCCAGCGGAGCAGTCGTTCACTTCTACTAATCGTGCAACGAATTAGCGAATGGCTACTTTGAGCGGCGGGTTCAATGGGTCGACGCAACACTTCACTTTGAGAGCAAAGATGGAGTGTTGGGATGGGATACCGTCGTCGGATTTATTTCACGGAGCAGCAGAAGGCTGAGATTTGGGATCGCTGGCAGCGTGGAGAGTCGATGCGCTCGATCGGACGGCTGTTCGATCGCGGCTCATCGTCGATCTATCCACTGCTTGCGAGAACGGGCGGTATTCGTCCGCCGGAGCGGCGAAGGTCACGACTGGCGATGACCCTTGCGGAGCGGGAGGAGGTGTCGCGCAGTCTGAGCGCCGGGCTATCCCTGCGGTGCATTGCGAGGCAGCTTCACCGGGCGCCGTCTACAATCAGCCGAGAGGTACGGCGCAACGGCGGCCGGCATATCTACCGAGCCGCCAGTGCTGACCAAGCGGCCTGGGATCGGGCGCGTGGCTCAAGGCCTTGCAAGCTGGCGAACAGGCCGTGGCTCTGTCAGACAATAGCAAAGAAGCTTGTGTGCAAGTGGTCCCCCCAGCAGATCGCGGGGTGGCTGAAGCGCGAGCATCCCGATGATGAGGACGCGCGGGTGTCGCACGAAACGATCTATCGAAGCCTGTTTATCCAGGCGCGGGGCGTTCTGAAGAAAGAGCTTCTGACGCACCTCCGGGCGACCCGCGCCATCCGCCGCTCTCGGCACGCCAGCCTGAAGCGGGACGGCCTCGGTCAAATCAAGGATGCGATTTCCATCCGGGAACGCCCTGCCGCCATCGAGGACCGCGCTATCCCCGGCCACTGGGAAGGCGATCTCATCGCGGGCTCGAAGAACAGCTTCATTGCCACGCTGGTCGAGCGCCGGACCCGCTACGTCATGCTCGCCAAGGTGAGTGGCAAAGAAACACAGACCGTCGTGTCGGCCCTCGCCAAACAGGTCCAGCATCTGCCGAGAGAGCTTCGGCTCTCGCTGACCTGGGACCGTGGCAAAGAGCTGGCCGATCACAAGAGCCTATCGTTGGCCACCGAGCTCGACATCTACTTTTGCGATCCGCACAGCCCGTGGCAACGCGGCACCAACGAGAACACCAACCGTCTTCTTCGACAGTACTTCCCGAAAGGCACCGACCTTTCCGTGCACACCCAAGAGCATCTTGATGCCGTCGCCCGTGAACTCAACGAGCGGCCCAGAAAGACCTTGAATTACTTCTCACCCGCAGAGAAGTTCGAAGAATGTGTTGCGTCGATCGGTTGAATCGGCACCGCAAGGCGGTCATAGACGGTTTCTTCACCAGCGTCTGCAATCGCCGGAAGCGGTCATTGGAAGCAAAATGTTCGGTCTTTCGTGACCGAACGACCGCTCAGCGGCGCTTTACCGTCAACTGAGCAAATCACTCGGATGACCGAGTCGAGCCCGGAGCGGACGATCAATCTTCACGCCGATGGTGCACCAACCTCCGCTCAAGGCCCTCAATAACGCGAGGCCCAAATTCGACCCCCGTTACACGCTCAGCTGCGATGAGCGCGCCTGGCGAAAAAACATTTACCTCGACCATTCGATCGCCGATGATGTCTAGGCCCACAAAAAACATGCCATCTTCCCGCAGCCGCGGACGCGCAAGCTCTGCGATTTCGCGGACACGCTGAGTGATCGCGGCTTTCCGTGCTCGACCGCCTGCCGTCAGGTTGCTTCTTAGATCCCCCCGCGCCGGAACTCTATGAACCGCGGCGATCTCGCCCTGCGTCTCGATAAAGTCGCCATCCATTAGGAATACCCGCGTGTCGCCCTCGCTCGACGCTGGGAGGTACTCTTGCGAGATTAGGTAACCTTCACGGCAGACCGCATCGAAAATCTGGCGCAGATTGTACTGGTCGTCCTGCCGGATCAAAAAGACATTGTGCCCGCCCGAACCGCGCAGCGGCTTGACCACAGCCACGCCACCGACTTCGTCCAAAAAGGCGCGCACAGCATCGAAATCCCGCGTAATCACTGTTCGTGGTCGCACCTCGCTCGGAAACAGTTGGAGATAGAGTTTGTTGACGGCGTGGTACAAGCCGTCGGGACTATTAACCACCAGCGCACCTGCCCGCTCCGCAAGCCTCCCGAAATTCACACCGGCCAGCTGGGCCCATGGCCGGGTCAGGGCGTCGGCTGCCGGATCGTTCCGCAAGAAAAGAATGTCGAGCTCTCCGAGGTCCAACTGTCTGACATCGGCCGCAACCAGCGAAGATATTACCTCTGCACGGCTGTCCAAGGGCGATCTGCCGAGGCAGCGGGCGCGGGCGCTTAACTGGTCATCCATTCCAAGTTCGAACTGGCCGACCTCCACATACCATACCTCATGCCCCTTCTGGAGGGCGTGCATCGCCAAATGAGTTGTTGTGTAGTCAGTGCGTTCGGTGGCGAGATCATTGATAGCGAACGCAAGTTTCATGGGCAGCCTCCATTCACCAGATCAGTAACACGGGCGCCGGACAACAGAGCCTCTAGGCGATCTTGCGAAGCTGCATCCTCAAGATAGCGCGGTCTAAGCGGACCGGGCGTCAATATCTTCCGCCAGCGAAGTTCCTCGACGATCTCCATATGCTCCAAGGCCACTTTCCCAAGTAGGAGGTCATCGAAGGCATTACCTGCGCCGAGATGGTCGAGAAGTGCTACAAGGCCTCGAAGGTAGACTACATCCTTGGTCAAGCCGCCTCCCCGGTAAGCTCTCATTGAAATCGTGAATGCATCCCGTTCCCCGAAATCATAGGTCGAGGCCAGAACCCGGTATGTTTCAATAAAATCCGCGCCGCCGGTCATGCAGTCCACTGCGACAACCCGGCCCGCCAGCGTTCGCAGTCTCGCGGCTGAGAAGCCTCCGCACAGATATTCAGACAAGACGGCAAGACCCTCTTGCGTTTCCTCGTATCCTGGCATGCCCGAATGGAATTGCGACAAAGGCTGCTGCAAGCCATTGTAATATGTCAGAATATGGGTGCCGACTTCATGCTGGATCAAGGAATTCACTCGGTCTCTTGCGACTGACGTCGTAGCACCGACCAAGAAATTTCCTTTCGAGACCAAAACACCTGGTATGTCCTCTCGAAGCTCCACGCGGGCAGGTAGTTCAGGCATGAGTTCCCGGTAGTAGGCGAGTTCCTCTTCGGCCAAAAGCGCGAAATCCTGAGCGCTTACGACATCCCTGTTTGACGGAATATTCACCTTGGTCTCTAGGCGATCAAGGATGTCGTGCGAGGCCTGAGTTAAAGCCTCATCTGCTCCACCGAAAACCTGCTGACTTTCCAGGAGAAAACGCGGAGAACCGCGATCCGCGAGCATCGTGATCTGACGATCAAGCTCGTCGCGCTGCGCTGAATAGACGTAATGCAGCGCTGGGTCTTCGATCGTTTCGAGAGGGACCTGATACAGCTGGAACTTAAGGGCGCCGGGATCGACGGTTACCGGCCGATAGAGGAACTCGGGTTCAGCGGCACATCCATTCGAAATGAAACGTTGAAAGGAGACCTCGGCATTCACCGGTGTTACGAAAAGTAGAAGGTCGAATGTGTCGCTGACCGCCGAAAATCGCTTGTCGACCTCCGTCACTTCCGGGCCCATCGCTCGCGGCCCGAGTTCATGGAAATGCGCAGGCCGATTGCGGGCATGGGTGTGCGAGAATGCGTAGAACGCATTTCGCAGCGCGCGGCCGACGTCTCGCGTGAATGTTCTGAGGACCCCCGGGATTACCTCGCTGGACTTCGGGACACGAAACAGCGGCGGGATTTCAAGGCCCATCAGAAATATGTCGTCGCGGGCTTCGGAACGCTCGCTTAGAACAGGTTGCATTCCGGGCGGAGACGCACCGGAGCAATATTCAACAGCAATCTCCGCTTTAGGAGTGGACCTCATGGACAGCAAGGCCCGCTCCAGTGCCGCGATTGTCTCTCGCGATACACCGTGCTGCTCAGCGATTATCCTGAAACGCGCAGGAGCTTCTTCAGGACCCATCGCGTCCAATGCGCTATTCGATGCACTCCAGATTTCTATTACAAGTGCTGCGCCATAAATCTGGCACATGGTGTCAACCAGCTGCGCGACGACTTTCCGCGTTTCGGGCAGGCTCTGCCTAAGAGGATCCGCGACCAGGTACGCAGTTTGCCCGGATAGCAGCTGGCGTGTGCCCGGATCGCTCCGATCTACCGGCTGCCTATATAAACAGATGAACGGTTGGAGGTGGTCGACGAAAAGTTCACCTTTGCCATTGGGAAGCTTGAGTGAAAGTGTCTTCCCGTCCTTCAGATCCTGCGCGAACAGCGTGAAGTCGAGGTTTGCGGAGCCAAATTCAATATTTGTCATCGAACCATCCTCAGACTTACTTCAACTTGCGTGAGCGTCTTTCGGAAAGCTCTAAGGAGCTGTTCAAAGGTGCTGCGGTTCAACGAGCCCGTCCATTCATCCATGAAGAACTTTTTGACCTCTATCGCCAGGCAGCATCCGCTCCGCGGAAACCGCGTGTGGACGAACTCGGCAAGGTACCGACCACGAAACCTCACGTTTTCCCGAACGTCGAGATGACGACCGGCGACATCTGCACCTGACAGAGAGGTAATGAATTCATCGACCACCGGAGCCCAGTACTCGCGATCCATACTGCCGGTACCCACGTTGATTTCGGGGTTGGTTCGAGGTTCGGCTACCGGTCCTTCCGGCCCGTCTCTTCGGTAGTTGTAGCTGTGACAGTCGAGAACGATGAACCGGTCCTCGCGATCTTCGATCCGCTTCAGAAGTTCGCCGAGCATCTTGTAGAAGCGCCGGTGCTCTTCCAGAGAACGCCGATACATGGTCTGCGTAAGCCCATCACCCGGCTTCCAAACCTGAAGGTTCCAGCAATCCGAAGGTTGAACACAAATTGCTTCGTCAGCCGGCCTGTTCAGATCGACCTCGAACCGTGAACGGAATGTCTGGATCTGCGTACCACAAAGTGCGGCGATTCCGTCCGTGTAAGGATCCTCTTCCCGAAGACGCGTCTTGTCATCGATTTCGAGGGCAGCGCGCAGGCCCGGACGGATGGCATGACCCGCATGAACGGCAAGCCCGACGAAGGGCCCCGGTCCGTGAATAACACGCCAAAGCGCCGCATCAAAATCGGTTCCAGACAAGTCCCTTTTGGCACCAAACTCCCGGTCCGATCCATCGGTTGGAACTCGGTGTTCTTGTCTTTTCGGATGCATCGGTGCCGCCACCTCCATAAAGCCAACACTGATCTCCGACCGAAATTGCCCGCAGTTGCGATCGCTCGATGCGTCGGGTCCGTAGAGGCTAGCATTCAAAGTTAATTCCTTCGTTGATTTACATCAACGTTGGTAAGGTGGCCGAATTATTCAACCAGTTCCACTGCCGCCTTGCGCGCAGAGGCCGACAGGCGGGTTTGTCCGTAACTCAAACTTAGACGCCTTGAAGCCAACGTCCGGTTCTGCCGTAAGCCGACATAGAGGCGTCAAAGCGGACGATGCCGCAGCATCCGCTGTTCCTGAGCGATCGCTGAAAGCAGCTTAGCTGTCATCTGACTGAAAGCGTCAGATTTCTCAGTTGAAGCGAAAGCTGACTTAAGAAATGCGTCGAGTTTGTCTGCCACGAAAATGGAACTCATCGATTGGTCTTGTCAGAGGGAAGGTCATTGAGAAAAGCCGGGCGCTCCCGTAGCGTCCGGCCATGACCAAACGCAGCCCATTTCGCTACTTTCGTACGTCGCCGGAAATCATCCGCTTGGCGGTCATGATGTACATTCGGTTTCCTTTGTCGCTGAGGAATGTCGAAGACTTGCTGCATGAACGCGGCATCGACGTGAGCCATGAATCTGTTCGTTTCTGGTGGCAAAGATTTGGCCCGAGATTTGCATCCGAAATCCGCAAAAGGCGTTCTCAATCGATGCGTTGCCATTCTAACTGGAAGTGGCACTTGGATGAGGTGTTCGTGAAGATCAACGGCGAGCGGCACTATTTGTGGCGAGCCGTCGATCACGAAGGTGAAGTTCTGGAAAGCTATGTGACAAAGAGGCGAGACAAGAAGGCAGCGTTGAAATTCCTCAAGAAATCAATGCGGAAATTCGGCCGACCGGAAACCGTTGTTACGGACAAGCTCCGCTCCTATGGCGCTGCGATGAAGGAAATCGGCAACGTAGATCGGCAAGAGACTGGTCGTTGGTTGAACAATCGGGCGGAGAATTCTCATCTTCCATTTCGACGAAGGGAGAGGGCAATGCAACGCTTTCGGCGATTACGAAGCCTGCAGAAATTCGCATCCGTACACGCCTCTGTCCTCAACCTCTTCAATTCGGAACGCAGCCTCTACTCAAGATCTGATTTCAAGCTGAACCGTGCCGCCGTTCTCGCCGAGTGGCGGCAACTTTGTGCGGAATAAGGGGTAGCCTCCCTGTCCTAGCTGAGACCAGTTCGAATCCGTCTGACAGCACCCTGCTGCATGAACGGGGCATCAATGTCAGCCATGAAGCGGTCCGGTACTGGTGGCATAGGTTCGCGTCCGAGATCAGAAAACGGCGGATTGCTGGCATGAAATCCAGCAAGTGGCGCTGGCATTTGGATGAGATTTCCGTGAAGATCAACGGCGAGCGGCATTATCTTTGGCGGGCTGTCGATTATGAAGGCGAAATTCTGGAAAGCTTCGTCACAAAGACACGTGACAAGAAAGCTGCGTTGAAATTCTTAAAGAAAACAATGCGAAAACACGGTCGTCCTGAGGTGATCGTCACAGATCTGTTGCGCTCTTACGGTGCGGCTCTGAAGGATATCGGTGCAGCTGGAAAACAAGAAACAGGCCGCTGGCTGAACAACCGAGCGGAGAATTCACATCTGCCTTTCCGACGATGAGAACGGGCGGTGCTCCGCTTCCGGCGCATGCGAAGTTTGCAGAAATTCGCCGCCGTCCACGCCTCAATTTACAACCTGTTCAATTCGGAATGAAGCCTTCACTTACGACCCAATTTTAAAATCAACCGTGCCGCTGCTCTTGCTGAGTGGCGCGGTCTCGGTACTGCATAACGGGCAGTGCCACTGTCCTTGTGGAGACCGGTTCGAATTAGTCTGCCAGCACCCTAAGGCGGCATCTATGTGGCATGGGAAGGCGCCGACACGGCATCTTTTATGAAGACCAACACGGTATACTGCCCTTCAGCTTTCAGCATTCGTCCGTCGCGCGTCTGGCAGGCTGGAGATGTGTTCAAGGTCAATCTGCAAGTCCAGGAATGGCAGTTTGTCCTCCAAGTACCAGTATTTCTGAGGCGGAAATGCATCTTGGTTGTCCAAAGCGCCGTGGGCAATGCAGATATGCTCATATTCTGTATTGCTGAAACCGATCTGCGAACTGCATGCACTGCAGAAGCCGCGAGATACCATGGCGCTTGATTGGCACCAAGTGGGTTGTCCTTTTATGAAACGCAGTTCTGCTTAAGTGAAGAACGCCCACGCACTCACGACGCTGCCGACGTTCCTTCGGCACCTCCCACAGTGGCAGTAACAGACATGAAATGGTTGTTGTTGGCACTCAAAGCGGACTGCGCCACAGAGACAACCTCCCGTGACTAACTGATCCTTAGCCATGTTAACCCTCTGAGATAAACGCCTGGCTCGCACGGCTACTAAGCGGAACGCTGTCTAATCGACAGATCGATTTCCTCAAAGTGGAAGCCACTTTGCGGGCCGCGAGTTGGGCTCTGTTCGTCTCTATGTCAGGCGTCGAAGTTCCAGATATCCCGGTGGATCCTCCAACCGTTGTCGGTCTTTCTGCCAATCACGATGTACTTCCCAGCGAGTTCGGTATCGCCCATCCTTCCAGATAGCGTTCCCACCGTGACTGAGCTGTCGCCGGTGACATCAACGGTCGTTGCGACGATGCTCACATCGCTGAGACCCGCATCGATGCCGGCTTGCCAGTAGCCTTGGATCGCTTCCTTGCCATCAATTCGTCCGGCTCCCGGCGGAAGGATCGATGCATCATCTGTGTATTGACCGGCAACTGCAGCGGCGTCCCCTGAGTTGATGCCATGGGCTACTCGACTGTCGAGCGCTTTGATCTGATCCAAGTCGGACATTTTAGTGTCCCCCCTTCGAGTACTAATGCTGAGCGAAGATAGCACAGAACGGACTTCCGATCTAACAGGCGCCATTTTCAGCCCCGGAGCCGCCACCCAAGCCGCCTGTCCTATACCCACAGCGGCACTTGAGAGTCTGGATTGTCCGCAAGCCGGTCGTAGCCAAGATTTCGGAGAGCGATCGCTTTTTGTGAGAGCGGTCGTTCCTGTTCGAAACTCCGAGTTTTCGGGGGTGAACGTCCGCTCAAAGCCGCTAATCGGTCATCTGAGTAAATCAGTCAGGTGACTGCGTTGAGCCCGAACCGGTCTTCGTGACTGCTATCGGTGGACAGCGGCTTTGCGTCTTAAAGCTGCCTCCGTGTCCTTGATCCGAATTGGCCCAACGGGACTGGAAACCAGGCGCGAAGGCTGCCATTGGTCCTGATGCCATGGTCCCCAGCAGGCAGGCGAATGTTTGGCGGCACGCTCGCATGCAGACATCTGATGCACACCGGTCATGCTTGCTTGGGCAAGAGGAGGGCTGCCCTCGCTCTTGCGGCGATCTGGCTGAGCGGTCGCGCAAGAGCACCGGAGATTTAATCAGATAATTGACAACGTTTAATGAACCGCCCGGTTGAAATTGCTTTGGTGCGCAAGCCATGACGCCAACGCTTGCCGTCTCCATACCGAAGGAGATGTCCCGCTCCATCGTCGAAATGCTTTGCTGAAAATCCCGGGCGATGCAAAACCAAGGAAGTCGCTGATTTCACCAAGTGGTATTTCCGTAAGTTCAAGCATCTCGCGCGCAACTGCATAGCGGACTGTGTCACGGAGTTCTTCGAATGTTTGCCCTTCGCCTGCCAGCCGGCGTCGCAAGGTCCGAGAATGAACGCCCAATTCGCCTGCCACACCTGCCATCGTCGGCCCGTCGTAGTGCATCAAGTGTCTGATCGCATGGCCCGCCCTTGCAGATACACCGGGTTTGGTTTCCCAGATCGAGTCTTCAATGACTGCCAGCAACTTTTGTCGCTCTTCAGCATTGGCATGGGGCGGCGTGATCCGCATTGACGTTGCATCAATGATCGCGCAAGTACGTTGCTGGTTGAACCGCACAGGCAGTTTCAACAGCTTTGCATAGGTTGCGGGATCATCGTCCTTGCTGTGCGCAAGGTGGACCTCGATAGGTTTGACAGTGCCGTTCGTGAGTTCGTGAACCATGCGCATCGCGATGCAGACGATGACGTCATAAAGAACACGGGTGCCCGGCGCGGAAACTTCGTACGTGCCATATCCGAAAGCGTATTCGTCGCCCAAATTGTTCAGGTAGACAATTGCACCGCTCGAATATCCCAGTTGCCATGTCACACAATCGACGAGTGCCTGCTTGAGCGTTGGAGCAGTATGCATCAGTTCACCGATCAGACCGTGGTGTTTGACCACCTCGAAGCGCGCCCCGAACAGAAGCCCTATATGAGGACAGCCTGACATCACCGCCGCACGATCCAATAGCTTTAACAGATCCGGGAAGGGCATCCGCAAGTCTGGCGTGATCGTCGTAGGGTCCACACCGCTGCCGTCAAAAATCGCTCCTACGTCCGCGCCAAGATCTTTCAGTACGCGAGGAAGCTCGGACAGCGGACCCACGCGTTGAGTTGTAATCGTATGCGCATGAGCCTTTTTCATTTTGTCCTCTAAAGCGAAGCGGTGTGCCCAGAATTAGTGTACCCGTGTGCTCATGACCAGTGTTCAGTCTTGAGCCTTGTTTTCGCAAGGGTCTCGAAGAGCGGTTAAGGTCATTGAAGTTTGCGCGACGGCTTGAACGTAAATTTCAATTCTGCCTTGCACACCGGCCGCACAGCTGTGTTGCAACACTTCCCGATATTGCCGTGTAGGAGGGTGCTTTGCACCCGCTGGTAACGCATGCTCACTCACTTTTTGGAGTAACTTAGAACAATGACGAAATCAGGAATACTAGCCAGTGCGCTTGCTGGGACCTTGGCGCTTGGCGGAACTGCAGCAGTGTCGCAAAGCAGCCCGACCAAGGACCAGATCACGGAAATAGCGAAGGAGGCGACAGTCTACGCCCTGCCAATGCTGATGAATTATGGCGTAATGTATGAATACGCAGTCGATGTTGACGGCCCTCAATATAAAGCACCGTTCAACACCTTGTTCAGCGAGGCAAATGTCTTCACTTACAAGGACACCGCTGTTGTAACACCCAATAGCGATACACCTTATTCCTTTATCTGGATGGACTTGCGCGCCGAGCCGATGGTGCTGTGCGTGCCCGAAATTGAGAAATCGCGCTACTATTCGGTGCAGCTTGTCTCGCAGTACACCTATAACTTTGGCTACATTGGCAGCCGAACGACAGGGAATGACGGAGGCTGCTACGCGATTGTCGGCCCCGAGTGGAGCGGAGACACGCCCGCAGGTGTCGACAAGGTGTTCCAATCAGGCACACAGTTCGCATTGGGTCTTTTCCGGACGCAGTTGATCAACGCAGCCGACATAGGCAACGTCCGAGCTATTCAGGCGAAATACAGCGCCAAGCCTCTCTCGGAGTTTCTGGGCACCACAGCTCCTGCGGCACAGCCCGCAATTGACTGGCCCAAAATTGACAAGGACCTCGCCAAGCAGGATCCTTTTAGTTACCTCTCATTCCTGCTGCAATTCGCACCCCCGACTGGGATTTTTGAAGACGAGAAACCAATGCGTGAGCGGTTTGCCAACGTCGGGATAGAGCCAGGCGCATCGTTTCCGTCAAAACCACTGAGTGCAGACGAGATCGCTGGCATGAAAGCCGCTGCCGCCGAAATGCAGACCGAAGTTGCGTCACTCGGCAAGCAAATCAATGGCTGGCAAGTTTCTGAAGGTTTGTTCGGTGATCGCAAGATGATGGGCGATGACTATAAGGTACGGGCAGCGGCAGCTATTCTTGGCATATTCGGCAACGACTCCGCCGAAGCGCTGTACCCGCTGGCCAAAGTAGACGCGGACGGCAAACCATTGGATGGCGGCAAAGCAAACTATACTCTGACCTTTCCAGCAGGAGAGCTGCCTCCCGTAAACGCCTTCTGGTCGGTGACGATGTATGATGGCAAAACTCAACTTCTTATCGAGAACCCGATCAACCGATACTTGATCAACTCACCGATGTTGCCTGACCTCAAAACCAGCGCTGACGGGTCCCTGACGCTCTATATTCAGAACAAGGAACCGACAGATCCAGACCAGAAAGCAAACTGGCTCCCTGCGCCGGATGGGCCGATTTTCATGGTTATGCGTCTTTATTGGCCAAAGGACGATGCATTGAAAGGTACGTGGAAGCCGCCAGCCGTAACCATGGTCAAGTAACGCCACCACTCACAGTAAAGACCGCACCCTAAAAGTTGAGGGGTGCGGCTATCGGACGCTTGAGGAGTTTATGCCAGAGGGCCGCCAAACATTTTGAAACCATTCCCGACCTCAGAATGAAAGTCATCTGATTCCAGAGAGATTGGCAGACTGTAAACGGAAAAAGCCACGGACAATATCAGGGACAGATAGATGAAAAAGAAAACCCTAGCAGCCGTACTGATTGCCACGTGTCCAACTGTCGGGCATGCCGAAAAATGGGAAAAAGTGATCACGCTTTATGGCTGGCTCCCGGCGCTCGACACGTCCATCGAGACGCCCTTCGGAGAAATTGAATCAAGCCCATCGGGAAGTGATGTTCTGTCTGACCTCGACATGGTCTTTATGGGAACGTTCGAAGCACACCGTGGCAACTGGGGTATCGTCAAGGACATCATTTATGTTGATCTTTCAGATACTCAGAGCACGCCTTTTGGCACATTGTTTTCTGATGGAACGACCGACATCACGATGTGGGCAGTGAGTGGTTACCTCACCTACAGATTCTACCAAAGTGACACAGCCAGTTACGAAGTCGCTGCCGGTTTCCGTTATTTCGATCTGGACACCGTTGTGTCGTTGGGCGCGGGCACCCGACCGGCACAAAGCAGATCGTTGAACGACAATTGGTTTGACCCTGTGATCGGGCTGCGCGGGAACTGGAAGTTATCTGAAAAATGGTCCGCCAGTGCATTCGCCGATTACGGGAGTTTCACAGGCTCCAGCGAAACGTGGCAGGTCCTTGGCACAATGAATTATAGCATCAAAGATAACCTTTTCGTCCGGTTCGGATACCGCCACATGGAAGTCAGTAAGACAATCAAGGGATCAGATGTCGAGGTCGGCCTATCCGGCCCGGTCATTGGCCTGACGTATCAGTTTTGAATTTTGACAACAGCACGTCCCGTGGTCACCTATGCAGCGCTTCGACAAGGATCTTCAGAAAACCGTGAGGCGGGTATGACAGCTATACCGGTGATCGCCTTGGCTTGCCTCGTGGTCATCGTGACGGTCAGTCAGGCCTTCCCGCAAAACAACTGGACACAGCGGAAATGCGATCTATGCGCCGAGGCGTGGACTTGGATTTTGGAAACGCAAGATCTTGCCGGTGTCAGGATCGCGTTCATCAAAGAACACCAGTCATTATTGATGCAAATTGTGATCACGGCATAAAGATATGTCCCGTTACGAAGGGCGATAAGCAACTGGCAGATTTGCTAACTGTAATGTGAATGAACGAAGGAATGGCCAGCACGTTCGTACCCTTTGCGTGCACAGCGCAAGATGGCGCGCCTTCCGCGACAGACGGTAAGGCCAAGTAAGTGCAGCAAGGGTTTGTCCCAAAGTTCCCAGGTGCCGTAATTCCAACGTGCCTCAACATAGCACAAAGACAGGAAATTGAAAAAATGCAGAGTTTTATGAGACATGCCTGTCGTTTTTGCCTTTCAGCGCTGGGTCTGTTTCTTTGCTTTGCTGCAATTACAGCAAGTTCCGTTTTTGCGCAGCAAAGTGCTGCGGCAGCCAAGACTTCACATAGTTTCTCGTCACTTTCGCAAAATCCGGACCTGAGCCGGGAGGATTTACAGACACTCATCATACCTCTTTCGGAGCCGGAACTTGGCAAGGCGGCCGAGATATGGCGCGGCTTCCTGCAGTCCAACCTTGAAGAGATGGCCAGACAAAATGCAGCGCCCCAACATGCTGGCGAAATATCTGACGATGAATCACAGGGTCATCAGGACGTCTTATTTGAAACACAAAGGTCACTGGAACTGAAATACCGCGATATCCTCGCGGAGTGGAAACAGAAAGGGGCAGATGCCGCAGCACTTAAGCCGCACGAATTATATCTCAAAGCGGCACTCAAAAGCACTCTGCGATCTTTCAACCCTTTGGATCTCAGTCGAAGTCTGGAACGCTGGCTATTGTCGCCAGATGGTGGGATTCTTGTTCTTTATAAGGTGGTTGGATTTGCCGTCGCCGTTTGCGTCCTTCTGCTGTGGGCTGGATTTTCCCGCGGATTGGCAGAACGTGCACTGAATAAAACCTCCGCCGTATCCCGCATTCTCAAGAAATTTCTTCTGAAGGTGGTCTATTGGATGACCTTCGTGATCGGCGGGCTGATCTTTTTCAGTTTTCTGGGTGTGAATATCACACCAATCTTCGCCATTTTTGGAGGTCTGTCTTTCATACTGGGTTTTGCTTTGCAGCAGACAATCGGGAATTTGGCCAGCGGTCTGATGATGATGGTGCTGAAACCCTTTGATACCGGTGACACGGTTGTAGTGGCCGGCGTTTCCGGTCAAGTGGACGAAATGTCGGTTGTCTCGGCCAAGATAAGAACATTCGATAATCAGATCATCACCATACCCAACAGCATGATCTGGGGCGATGTGATTACTAATGTAAGCGCGTCAGATACGCGCCGGGTCGATCTTGTGTTTTGCGTGTCCTATTTCGACAGTGCACCCCGTGCGATCAGTGTTTTGGAGAAGCTTGTGGCCGAGAACCCAAAATGCCTCACGAAGCCTGTCCCACAGATTTTCGTGGGCGAGTTAGCAGACAGTTCAGTAAATATCTATTGCAGGCCCTGGGTGAAGCGGGAGGACTACTGGACAGTCTTTTGGGGTTTGACCGGCGCTGTAAAAGAACGTTTTGACGCTGAGGGTATTTCAATCCCGTTTCCACAAAGAGATATTCACTTTGCTGCCCAAAAGGCGGGGGGTTAAAGAGAAGAACTTCTGATGGGCAGCCTTTTATTTATTTCCGCTTTGGGTGGGAATGCGCCATTTGAAGCAATGCAAGTGAAGGCCCGAAAAGTCCGCGACTCGGACATAGCTCCATCTTTCGTCACCGTCTGCTCTCGCGCGAAGCGGCCGTTAGAGGCTAAAGGTTCGAAATTTACCTACCCAACGACCGCTCAACCGAGCTTAGCTGTCATCTGAGCAAAACACCTGGATGACCGAGTCGAGCCCAAAACTACCGAATGCTGCGGCCTAAACAGATGTCTGTAACGCCAAACAAAGCTGCCTTACGCATAGGCCGTTGAGCTTGCAGTTTGCAAATAATTCGTTGTTGAAATGGTAGCCGGGTGGAGATCGGTGGGTACCTGGGCGGTTGGCGGTTACACGATCTACTGAAGAGATGCCCTCAAGCAACGTAGGTCTGCCGCAGCCGCTCTTCCAGCGTGCGGTCAAAGCAATTATCAAGGATCCATGAAAAGACTTCTTTTTTGTGGATTCTTCCTTGCCTTGCTGGTCTGGAACGCCGGAACCGCTAGCGCGCAAGAACGTGTTCCGGGCCAAGACAGCCTGGAATTGATCGTTGGCACCTACGAGTGCCCGCCATTTGCAATGCGTGAAAGCGATGGCAGTTGGTCCGGTCTCGGCATCCTCCTTTGGGAAGAGGTCGCCGACCAGCTCGGGCGGCCCTACAGCATTGAGGAGTTGCCACTGTCCGACCTGCTGGTCGCGGCGGAAGCAGGCCGGATCGATGTGGGTGTCTCATGCATTTCCATCACACCGGAACGGGAAGAACGGGTTGATTTTTCCCACTCTCTTCACGAAACGCACCTCGCGATCGCAGTGCGAGAAGAGACGGTCTGGGTTGCCCTTGTGCAAGTCCTTACGGACGCAAACACGCTTTATTGGCTGGGCGTCCTCGTCCTTATCGCCAGTTCCATCGGCGGGATCTACTATCTTCTGGAACACCGGATAAATCCGAAGATCTATTCCCGCCCAACGGCTTTGGGCCGTGGCCTGGAAGCATTCCTGCTCGGTTTGCTGTCCATCACGCGCGGCCCTGTCAACTATTACGAATTCAAGACGATGCCCGGTCGAATCCTCACGGTACTATTGACAGTCACCACGACCCTGTTTCTAGCAGGGTTCACGGCAATCCTGGCCAGCGCCTTCACGCTCGATCGGCTCAGATCGAACATCACCGGACCGGCGGATCTTGCTGGATTGCGCGTCGCGGCGAAGGAGGCGGCAACCTCTGAGCGCTTCCTCGACCGCATGGGCATCTCACACAGAACGTACGCGGACGTTCCCACGATGCTGGCGGCGCTGCAACGTGGTTGGATCGATGCCGTCGTCGCGGATGATCCTGTTTTGCGGTATGAGATCAAGAGGGGCACCGAGAATGGTGACGTTTCCGATTTACGTGTTCTGCCCCACAGTTTTGAACGTCAGAACTACGGTCTTGTGCTGAGAGAGGACCCACAGTTCCATGAGGAGGTGGACCGCGCTCTTTTAAGGGTCCGCGACAGCGATATCTGGGCCGAGAAGCTTGGAAGATATCTCGGAACGATGCAGTAGCGGTACGATCCTCTGGGCGACCAGGTGCGTTGTCATGCACATAGAGGCGCACCCGGGTGATCGCAGTTGGGTAATGTGCGTCAACGAAGATATGTGGCAGATCCGAAGCAGGTGTGTCAGTCGAGTTCCTGAACGCCTCCACCCGATACCGTGAGTATCTGACCGCTAATCCAGGATGCGGCGGGAGAACACAGAAACAGGGCCGCCTTGGCGATATCCGACGCTTGGCCCAGTCTCTTAATCGGCGTGTGCGCTAGCATTTTCTTTTCCACTTCGGGAGTCAGCACGGAGGCGAGCGCATCGGTCAGGATGGCACCCGGTGCAATCGCGTTCACCCGGATCCCCTTCGCGCCGAGGTCAAAGGCGACATTGCGGGTCAAATGGCTGACGGCTGCCTTGGAGGATCCGTAAGAGGCCATGCGCTTGTTCTTGTTCTCTGCCGACATCGAAGAGATGTTGAGCACGGCCCCGCTACCTGATTTTGCCATCAACGGGACGGCCAACTGGATCAGGCGGAAGGTCGAAAAAACATTGATTTCATAGGCCCAGCGAAAGTCTTCCATAGGCATGTCAAACGGTTTGGGCCCGCCACCACCGGCGTTGTTCACGAGAATGCTCAGACCGCCGAACGTGGTTTCGGCCATCTCGATTGCCGTGTGGAGATCCTCTTCTTTCGTCACGTTGCAGGACACGCCGACCGCTCTGCCGCCGCTTTTGACAATTTCATCGGCCACGCTTTCGGCCGTTTCCTTGTGGAGATCGCTCACAACAACCGCAGCGCCAGCGCTGGCAAAGGTCTCGGCAATGCCGCGACCGATACCCGCTCCGGCACCTGTCACCAAGGTCACTTGGCCTTCCAGTTTGAAATCCTTCGGGTCAAACATGCTAGTCCTCCTTTTCTCTCAATGAATCAGGTGCTTGAGGACCGCCAGACCTAGGCCCACAGACCCTGAGAAGAGGCCGCCAAGGATCGCCGGGAGAAGCTTCCCGTCGATAACCCAACCGACACGCACCCCCAGAATTGCCAGCAGGAGAATTGCCACCACCTGAGAGAGCATCAATGCGAGCTCAGCTGATATCCATCCAAAGCCCGCAAGGATAAAGAAGAGCGTCGGCAAGTTCGCGACCGCGAGCGTTGGCGCGCTGTGGCGCCATGCCTTTCGCCACGCGCCGCGCGTCATCCGTTCGCCTGTGTCGAGTGCATGCGCCATCAGTTCGGCGAACGCCTTGGCAAGCGTTATGGCGAAAACGGAGCCAAAGAGCACGGCGGCTGTCTCGAAAGGCGGCTGGGGGTGGTGGCCAGCGGCGATCAGAATGCTCAGCACCATGATGGCACCGTAGATGATGCCGAATGCGGCGCGATCGATCCGCTGCCAGCCCGTCGCTGCGGAGTGCATCTCTTGGTCTTTGGGCTTTACTGCCATCAGCCTGCCTGTGTTTTGATATGAATGTCCCGCTGAGGGTACGGGATGGAGATGCCCGCCGCGTCAAACGCCTCTTTCATCTGCTGCGTCAGATCCCAGTAAACCATCCAGTAATCATCGGTCTTGACCCAGGGGCGACAGATGAAGTTGACCGAGCTGTCCGCCAATTGGTGCACGCGAATGGTGGGCTCCGGATCTTCGAGGGTTGCGGGGTGCTCCGCCACGACGCGCTCCAGGATCGCCAGCGCTTCGGGAATACTGTCCTCGTAAGCTATCCCGAAGATCAGATCGACGCGTCGCGTGTCGCTCGCCGTGACATTGGTGATGACGTTGCCCCAGACATTCTTGTTGGGAATGACAATGATCTGGTTGTCCGGCGTCGTGACCGTTGTCGCGACAATGCTTACGGATTTGACAGTGCCGCCGACGCCGCCGACCAGAACGTAATCGCCTTCATCAAACGGCTGGTTGATCATGATCATCAACCCACTGGCCAGATTGCCCAGCGTGTCCTGAAACGCGAAGGCAAGGATAAAGGACGCACCGCCGATCATCGCAAACAGGGGCGTGACGTTCACGCCGAGGCTTGCCAGAACGATAAGCAGACCGATGGTCAAGACCAGCCAGAAGACAACGCCGACCAGAAACGTCTCGAGCAGGGTGGATATCGTGGGAACCCGTCCGATCCACTTTCGCGCAAGGCCCCGGATCATGCGTGCGATCGCAACGAGGGCGACAAAGGCGACCACCACGATCCCCAGATCCTTGACAATCGCCAATCCGCCGTCGAGCCGCGTTGCCCATTCGACGAAGGCAAAGAAGATGGCCCGCGGGCTTGCCAGGATCGTCTCGTTGAAGAATATCGATTCGCGATAGGTCCGCAGGTCGCTGACGAGGGAGGGATCTCCGCCCTTGCTTTCGAAGGCATCCACGACCATGGAATACCGCTCGAAGACAGCAGCGCGCGCTTCAACCATTTGTGCGATATCCCGGTAAGCGGCCTCAGTCGCCGCATCGGGATTGCGCAGCAGGTCAATCTGCGCGTCCGAGATCGCGCGTGTTTCAGCCTCAACAACGCCCTGCCAAGCGCGCGCCAACGGTTCGAGTTGTTCTTTCGTAAGCGGAATAAGCTCGAAGGCGAGTTCTTTCTTGGGGACCTGCGGACTTACCTGAACCTCAGGTACCCTTTGTTCGGAGCTTGCAGCTTCAGTCTCTTGCGCCGTCGCATGTCCCACTGGGATTAGGATGTACGCTAGGCATAGAACGATCAGTCTGAACAGACGCATTTCAGTCAAGGCTCATGAGATACTCAGCCACCGCCTGATAGGCGGGAAGGGAGGTCGGGTCGATGAACCCGTTCTGCGCGCGTGGATATGATGCCAGCCGGACCAAAACCATCTCCGCGGTCGGATCGACATAGATCGTCTGACCGTGGACACCGCGGGCGGCATAGGCCCCGTGCGCGTTGTGAAACACCCACCATTGGCTGGTGTAGCTTCCATCCGGGATCGTGGGGAACCCGGCAAACTTCGATTGGTCGCCTCCAGCGGCGATCTTTTGGGCGACCTCGGGCGGGAAGAGCTGCGCGCCGTTCAGCCGACCCTCGTCAAGCATCAGTTGGCCAAGCCGACCCAGATCGCGCAGACCCGCGGTCACGCCGCCTCCGGCAAACGGCACGCCTTTGCCGTCGACGGTCTGATACGCATCCTGCTCAGCCCCCATGGGCCGCCATAGCCGATCAGAGGCAAGGTCCGTCACGGCGTGTCCAGTCACCCGGCTGATGATCCAGCCCAGCATGTCGGAGTTGATGGTCTTGTAGTGGAATGCATCGCCATGCTCGCCGTCCGGCGGCACCTGCTGAAGGTATTCCCAATACCCGTCCGGGCCATCGTAGCCTTCGGGCTTGGGCAGGGGGCTCGCGGCGCGGGAATAGACCCAGATGTCGGCCTCGGGATCGGAGTAATCCTCGGAATACTGCACGCCCGTTGTCATATCCATGACCTGCCGGACCGTGGCCGTCGCAAAGGCGCTGTCACCGATCTCGGGGATCACGTCGCGCACAAGCAGCTTATCGTCGAGCACGCCCTCTGCCACCAGGATCTCCCCCAAAAGGCCGGTGATCGACTTGGTCATCGACATGATCGCGTGCTTGCCGTCCTCTTCTAGACAGCCGAAATACCGCTCATAGACCACCTGACCCTTGTGCAGGATCAGCATGCCGTCGGTGTAATTCTCGTATAGCGATTCCTCCCACGTCATCTCAGCGTCGCCACCGATTGGTTGAAAGGTCAGCGCGTCGATCTGCGCCCGAAGCTCTGCAAAATCGGCGGGTGTGGGATAGGTCAGCGGCACCGGAGCGCCGAGACCACGGCTGATTTCTTCCGTGGGCAGGAACTCCCGCAAATGACAGACTGACCAGCGCAGACGCGGGAAGCTGAAATAGACGCTATCAGGCTGCGTGATCATCTTGTCCTCGGGCGGCGGAAAGCCCTGCATCCAGCCCATAACCCGTGGGTCAGAATCCTGAGCTGACAGCGGTGCGGATTGTGCAAATACCCCAGATGCTGTTCCAAATGCCAGAAAGGCGGCAATCGCCAGTTTACAAACATTCGATGACGGCAAAGTGACTTCCTCTGTTTTGATTTGTTTAACAATATCGAATGTGATGCATTTCTGGAAGGACGCGCCTGGCGGGAGCGATGCTCACACAATCGGGGCTTTCAGGCCTCTATGAAAAATTTACCACCAAAGACCGCCATCTCCAAGACGCACAAGCGAATGGCGCATTCTTACTGGGGGATCAGGTCCATTCATAACCCGCTTGACTGAGCTACAGCCGCTGACAACTTCGCCCTCAACCAAAAGGTTCTGGAAGTAAACAACACGCTCGGAAGCGGTCCTTTAAATCCAATGGCTCTAAGGCGGCTTTGTCCGCAAAGTGGACATGCACTAAATTTTGACGAACGACTGCATCGAGCCCAGAGGAGACATAGTTAGCCTTCGACGTTCGCGAGTGCAGCACAGCTCTCGTCGATGGTGTCCGCTGCATTGCGGAAAGAAAAGCTGCCTTTGGTTCGGACCGCGGCGAGATTTAGCGCACCTAATGTCCGAGTTGCGAGACCTTCTGGACATTTGTCCTGCGAACACTGAACTGCGAACCGGGAACAAAGCGAATGTTGGGAAACATCGCAGGACATGTCAGCTTGCCGCAACGAAAATGAAAACTGCATCCATGCGCGTTGCGGCCCGTGTTTAGTTCCCGGTGGGCATGGGAATGCTGACGCCATCCTTCTGAAGTTGTTCACGAATATGCTGGAACCGGAAGTAGGCGGACAGCGTGACCGGACCCGTATAGGATTCGCTCTGCAACGGCCGCGGCGGATACTTCACGTAGGTTTCCATCTTCTTTTTGATCGCTTCGCTGACCGTTACCATGGTCCACGTCCGCTCGGTGTAGTTGTTCATGAAGATGTCATAGCGCTCCTGCGGATCCTGCCAGAGATCAAAGACCTGCGGTACGGTGGCAACGTATTTCTCCGCGCCTTTCCAGCCAAGGTTGCTGTCCACAGCCAGACCACCCGTCGCCTGGCCGTCATCACCGCGCAGGTTGAACACTGCCTTATAGTTCCCAACCCGTGCCGCGCCAGGCGTCAACTCGTTTTCAGTAAAGTAGAACCAGGCGTCGCGCTCGCTCTTGCCTGTGCCAAACAGAACGGGTGACATGTCGTAGCTGTCAAATATAATGGGTTCGCCAGCGCGGTCGTTTACGGGCAGTTCGACGCCGGCAAGGGAGGCGAAAGTCGCCATGAGATCCAGTCCACCGAGAATGTCGTGACTTTTCTTATTGGCTGCAACTTTTCCGGGCATCCACGCAATGGCGGGAACCCGGTTACCTCCCTCGCGCACGGTACCTTTTGTGCCACGGAACGGCGTGTACCCGGCGTCCGGATAAACATCCTGCCACGCTCCGTTGTCGGTCGTATAAAAGACGAATGTGTTATCGTCGAGATCAAGCTCGCGCACCTTGTCCATGATGCGCCCAATCCGAGCGTCCAGTTCCACCACCGAGTCCGCGTACTTGGACTTGGACAACGATTTGTGGATGTAGTCCGGGTGCGGCATGTTCGGCTGGTGCACTTTCATGAAGTTGATGTTCATGAAGAAGGGGGCGTCGGATTTTGCTGCCTTTTCGAGGTAGTCCAAAGAAGCCTTTTCGACGTAGCCATCGAAGAACGGGATTCCAACCACTCCATCAGGATACTCCGCCGTGGCCGTGTCCGGGGTATCGACGTACTGGCCGTTGATCTTGAATTCCTCTACCGCCGGTTCGCCTGCATTGCCTGACATGGCACCTTTGGTGACCTTTGCGAACATCGCCCGCAGTTCCGGGCTCATATCGGGGAACCACGTTGGATCAGCGTAGGTATAGGCGTTGAGGTGATACAGCCCCGCATACTTCATTTCGTCATAGCCCTGCGCATTGGGCAGCGCGTAGTCCGCTTCGCCCAAGTGCCATTTGCCAGTGAAGAATGTGTTGTAGGCACCAGTTTTCAGCATTGAGGCAAGCGTCCATTCGGCTGCGGGTAACCCGCCACCCTGCCCCTGGAAGGCCACTGTGGTCATGCCACTGCGGTTCGGAATGCGCCCAGTCTGCATCGCAGCACGTCCGGGCGTGCAGCTTGGTTGGGCATAGAACGACATGAACGTCATTCCTTCTTCGGCCAATTGATCGATTGCCGGTGTCGGCATTCCACGACCTTTGCCACCGCCGTATGGGCCAAGATCACCGTAGCCTGTATCATCCGATACAATCAGGATGATGTTCGGCTTCTTGTCCTGTGCAAAACCGGGCGAACCGCCTATCGCGAGCACGCCGGCAAGTACCGTGACCAGATGTAATTTCATTTCTATTTTTCCCGTTGCTAATTGTTCATGTCCCAAGCCTTTGTTTTCAGGCTTGTGATTCTTCCCGCAAGTGCAGCATCCAGACGCGATGCGATTTCGGCTGCAATTTCGTCGGCGAGTTGGCGGTATTCGACCGCCCGGACAGCGTTGTATCCGTCATTCCCCCAATGTCGGGCCGCTCTCGTCGCCGCTTCATAGTCCTTGCAGGCACAGCGGAAGTCTTCATCCCGTGCATAGATCCTGCGGATCTCCAGCTCGCGTGTCGGAAAACACTGCACCAAGGCGGATAAGGGTTTCATCGGAGACCCTCCTGTGGGCAGCGACAGGCACAAGTAGGCCCCAAAAACCCGTGAGTCTGGAGGTGCGAACATGTTCGAACCCTTGGGTGCGCTTCTGAATTGCCTGAACAGCGCGATCAGGCACGCTCGGAAAGAGAAAAGTTTGTCCGTGGCACGTCACATGGCGGTTTACCATCCGGTACGTGCGGCTTGCCTGTTCCCGCGGCGATACTGACTATTCGGTCCATCGCATCAGACAAAGGTCGAGGCGTGGCGGCTTGGAACTTCTGTTCCGCGCATCACTTCCCTATGCTACACGTCAGAAAGAGTTTTTTGCGAGGTCAAGGGGGATGAAACCAGCGGACGCGAGGATTGACGCTCAACGAGATTGCGTCGACCCGTCGCAGCCAGTTCCCTCGGCTGAGGATGTGCGGGCGCAACTGAAGCGGATGCTGGAGGGTGCGTCGTTCCGCGCCAGTCAGCGCCGCCGGACAATGCTGCGATTCATCGTTGACGAAAAACTTGCAGGCCGAGGTGATCGGCTTAAGGGTGTGACAGTTGCCCAGGCTGTCTTTGGGCGCGACGAAACCTTCGATCAGCAGTCGGATCCGGTCGTGCGCCTTGAAGCGCGACGGCTGCGCACCGACCTTGACAGTTACTATGTCGACGCTGGCAGCGAAGATCCTGTGCGCGTCACCATCCCCAAGGGCGGCTACGTACCGCACTTCGCTTGGCAGAGCCGCGACGCACACTCGTTAAATCCGCAGGTCGGACCATCCGGGTCCATGGCTGCGCAAAGCGAGAGTTCAAACGGCACAAGAGCTGAGACCGCGCGCCGACATGGGCGTCTGATCCTGATCGCCACGTTGTTTATGGTAAGCAGTCTGATGGCGATCGGCGCTGCTTTTGTCGGTTTGCGCGGGTCAGAACCGGACGTCGCTGTGACACGAACCCCCGCGATCATCGTGTTGCCATTCGATGCGTTTGGAGACATGGAAAACATCGAGCTGATCGCATCCGGTGTAACCGAAGAACTGATCGCAAACCTCATGCTTTTCCAGGATTTTCGGGTCTACTCGATGCCGAACAACTTTCGTCGACAGGCGGGTACTAACCCGGAAAACCTCGGGCGCGACCTGGGGGTTTCCTTCGTCGTGACGGGTCTGATGCAATCGCAGGACGGTCGGGTACACCTCCGCGCCCGGATGATCGAAACGCAAACGGGAGAGGTACGCTGGAGCGGTACTTACGACGAACCACTCACCCCTGGTGATCTGCTTGGGGTGCAACACGATCTTGCGGTGGCGATTTCGACAGAACTGGGCGAGCCCTATGGAGCGGTGAACGAAGCCATTGGGCGGCGCATGGTCAGTGGAAAAGCTCCCAGCATGCCGACTTACACATGTATCCTGCGGGCCTATAACTATAGGAGGAGCTTCGCCGATGCACTCTACGCACCCACCTTGGGCTGTCTGAAGCAAGCGGTAGTGCGCGACCCCGTCTATGCCGACGCTTGGGCGATGCTCGGATGGCTGCATCTCGACGGCGTGCGGATGGACGTTGTGCCCAAGGCAGAGCGCGCGGCAGAAATGGCCGCCGCCTTCGATGCGGCTTCCCGCGCGGTAGATCTGGACCGTGGCAGTCAGCGGTCGTTGGCAGCACTTTCGGCGGTCACGTTCTACCAAGGCGACTACGCCACGTCAGAGGCTCTGCAACGCGAAGTGATGGCGCTCAACCCGCATGATCCGGACCTCCTTGCCCAACTCGGCTGGCGGCTCGCGGTACGCGGTAACCGGGAAGGTCTCGAATATCTGGAGCAAGCGGTAACGCGCAGCGCAAATCCGCCGGGTTGGTATTATCACTTGATCGCTGTTTACGCTTATCTTGATGGTGACTACGCGCACGCCCTGGCCGCCGCCGAGAAGTCCTCGACGTCCGGCTCGGCTATGGGCTTGTCGCTCGCCGCGATGAGCCACGCCAAGCTCGGTGATATGCGGGCAGCTCAGGATGCACTTGCGACCATGGGTTCAGCCTGGCCTCTTCTGGCGCGCAACCCTGTTGCGGCCTACCGTATGCACCATGCGAACGACGAGATTGTCGAGGCCTTGGTCGAGGGACTGCGCTCGGCTGGTTGGACACCCGCGGACTCTGCGTCGCAGTGACGCCGACCGTTCGGCCTAAAATGCTTAAGAAGATATCCGAATGCGTTCACACATTAGCGTTTATGCGGCAGCCGAATTTGATCTGACGAGACAGGGTTTCTGGCTCATCATCGTGGCCAGGGATCTGCCGGCCTTTCGAATACCCGGAACGCCGATAAGACCAGACCGAGACAACTTGACTAGCGCGCTCGCGAAGTTCCTCTTTGGCGAGTGAAAGGATGAGACATACGACGTGCTCCTTCTGCTGCTCAAGGCGCTGATGCTTTGGCGTTAATCGGTTAAGTTCAATGACCGGTTTAGAGAAACCGCGCTGCATCGCCGCGATCGACTCGGTGATTTGGCCGCCGCGTGGAGGCAAATTTCGCTGCGTCGGCATCAGGCGGCTCCGTCCCGCGACTCGGACTTTCGACGATTTTTCATGAACGGCCGCTTCTGGTGAAAGCCGACTTTCAGGCTGGAAATGTCAAATCAACGGCTTCGAACGGCTGCTAAACGCGACACAGCAGACACTCACCAAAATTCGGCGTAGGTCTGCTCGGAGCCGAGGCTGTGTGAAAACTCTGACCAGTCTGCGAGATATGCCGAAAACACCCTTTATGTGCATTCCCTCGCGCTTCTGAGGAAGCTTTTGCACAGGCGCTGAAAACGAGCGCGACGAGAGAGCTCGTGGGTCGGAGTTTTCACACAGCCTCAGCCCAAAGCTGACCCAATTAAACAGGCCGAGAATCTTTAACCGCTTCAACTGGAACAAATTGGTCTCGTAGGACATCATTGATGCCGTTGCTGCGTCAATATCAGCCTCCAAAGCACCCATTACCGGCTTTTCCTTGAAAAACTACAATCGTGCTCCCAAGCTGATCGGAGTGAGTGAAAGTGCATTTTTTTAGCTTGTCTGGCCGCGTGGGATCCCCATACCCACGCGGCCAATTCTTTAAAAAGTTAGTAGCGACCACAAATCAGTTGTTCGACGCTAGCGCAGCGAAAGACCGGTTTCGAAATGAGCGAATTTAGCAGTGTTCAATGGGCAGCATTCGTTCATGCTAAGTGCAGCGAATGACTGCACCAAGCCTGTAGCAGCAAATCAATTCTAGGCTTGGGAAATGTATTGAAGCCATTTCCATCTGCCCTAAGATGACTTGGCCATTCGGTTAGCTTTAGGAGGAGTTATGCACGCAAATCTTAAAAACCGGCGTCGCGTGCTACAGGTGACTTTTCAGCGCTATTTGGACGCCGAAAGAGCTTTGGAAACCGCAACGAGAGAAATGAGATTATGGTTTCCCCCACAGCTTCGACCTCTCACATCGTCACTAGGGAATCCTGGTTCACGCATCCGTCGGCTGCATGACCAGCGCGACAGAGCTTTGAGGCAGATGCAGGTGGCTAGGTTGAAGCTTGAGGTAGCTAGAGATCGTCTAAAAATGAGACAGCTTGAGCAGAGAACTTCCAAGATATTGCTGATATCGTGCAACGGCAGATGACATCGCCGCTCCTCGCTCTGGACAATCTACATGAGGCCAGTCGGCGTTGGAACGGTCTTATCAGAAGAACTTTTCTTGAGGCGGGCATGAGGCGTTCGTAGCTTCTAGTCATGAAAAGACGATCGCCTTTCAAATACTTCAAAACCAGCCCCAAAATCATCCGCCTGGCGGTGATGTTGTATATTCGGTTTCCGCTCTCGCTTCGGAAAGTCGAAGATCTGATGCGCGAGCGCGGGGAACCCACTGTCCGCAAAGCAGACAAACAGCCCTTCTCATAAATCGCCAGAAGTGAATATAATGCGCTCATAAAGCTATAAACGGTGTGTAAAGGGGAACTTAGTAGCATTCGATATACTGGCGCATACTGTTAATGAGACAGGACAAGGCGATTTGGTTGTTCAAAACACTACAGCGCCAGCGATAATCGACGGGTCAACTATATCTTTCGACGGCGGGCAAACTTTTCAAAGTTACACGTATCTAGGTCAGGACAACTATCGGGGCACCGGTGAGTCCGGCGAATTTATCAGTGTTGGTGGACAAGTTTACGCTTACGATACCTTGAACCCTACCGGCCCTATGCGGACAGGCAACTGGAAGATTACCGAGGGAGACCTTGATCCCAGCAATCCGCCATGTTTCGTCGGCGGAACATTAATCCAAACTCCGCAAGGAGAAGTTCCGGTTGAAGACTTGAAGGAGGGCGACTTAGTCATTACCGCGTCGGGTAGAAACATGCCAATTCTTTGGGTCGGCAGCCGGCAGATCATGCCTTCCATGCTTCTTCGCAACCCTTCACTGCAACCTTTAAAAATAGACATAGGAGTTCTGGGGAACAAACGACCGTTACTGATTTCCCAACAACACAGACTTCTGGTTGCGGGTTACAAGTCCGAGCTATTTTTTGGTGAACCAGAAGTTTTAATCCCAGCCAGGGCGCTTATTGGATGCACGGGTGTTAGTTTGCACTATTCCGGTTCAACATTCACCTATCATCACTTGTTGCAGGAAGAACACCAAGTGGTTTACGCAAATGGTATTCCTTCAGAAAGCCTGTTTATAGGAGACCAGCTTGGTCGTACTGATGTCAATGAAATTAAACTGCTTTTTCCCAACCTTTTGAAAGAACTAAGTACAGCCAAGGCAGCAAGGCCTATAGTTTCACGTCAGGAAGCAAGAGTGTTGCTTTCATAAGAAAAACATGTGCGAACAGAAAAGCTCGGCTTCACTTAGACTACGAGCTCACCCGCATAGGTTTTGTCACCAAATGGGTCATGTGTCTGTCGGAATATTGCTGCGCTGAGTCGAACGGCAGTTTCGTCCGCAACTCGGTCATAGCCGAGTTATCGATCAGCGTCTGCTCTCTCGCGAAGCCGCCGCTCGAGGCTGGACGAGGGGGAAACTCCTTTTTACCAGAAGTGGTAAACATAAGTAATAAATAAACCCCTCCCCCTGCATTAGGACGCCTACTTAGACGACGACAGCGAATGGACGTTGTGCATGTCGGGGCGAATGCGCATCAAGTGATAGGATCGGGGGCGATTCCCGACTGAATACTCCTTGGCTATGCCGAGCAGACCGGCTGAACGTAGTGTTTGGATGGCCGCAGCAAATCGACGACGACTGAGGTTCGTATGCCCCGAATTGGTCATGGCGGTATGGCCTAGGGGGAATGTCTGGCAGGGGATGTGGCCATGATTGGATTGAAGAATTACGAAAAGGCCGATTGCGTCATACTTGTTGTCAAAAGTGGACAACCTGTCCAACGCTGTTCGATTCACACGAAATTCACTATCACGGCCTTGGTACACTTTGCCCTCCAATCGCTTGGTCCAGGCCCAATTGGCAATTTTGCGGAGTTCAGAATCTGGCATTGTGGCCGGGTCCTCGCACTCGTCATCGCGGATGAAGGCAAGATTGCAAAACAACTCGTCGGGCGTTTCCACGGCCTCGACCATTCCAATGGCGGCGAGGCTCAATTCCCGGTTGCGGTTGCCCTTGGCAATGGTTACCTTGATTGCTTGAGCCGCGTTGGCTTGAATGCCTATTACAGGCAATTCGGTCATACCCAGAATGCCCTGAACGGGTTGGTAGACGCCTCCATCAGGCCGGGTTGAAAGGGGGCCG
>NZ_JBXWNC010000030.1:0-22198 GCF_059610165.1 Ruegeria sp. YTSA135
CGCGCTGCCGCCATTCCCGTATTAAACCCACATGAAGGAGTACGGGATGAGACTGTTTGTTGGACTGGATGTATCGCTTGCAAAGACTGCGATCCGTGTGATCAGCGAGCATGACGCGATAATCAAAGAGGCCGGGGTTGCGAGCGAGCCGGAGGTATTGGTTCGCTGTTTGGACGGTGGTATTGCAGCTGTTGGCCTGGAGGCTGGACCTATGTCGCAATGGTTGCATCGAGGGCTGGCCGAGTTGGGCCTGGGTGCAGAGCTTATGGAAACCCGCCAGATGAAAGCTGCGCTGAAAGCGATGCCAATCAAGACGGATCGGTGGGATGCCGAAGGGATTGCGCGCCTGCTTCACCTTGGCTGGTTCCGCCCTGTTCACTGTAAATCCGTGCCGTGGTCAGCGCTCGAAAAGCCATTCAGCAGAACATGATTGCATTGGAGATGTCGTTGAGAGGCTTGCTACTTGTATCGGACAGCGCGGTGGTGCTGGACCTTGGCACCAAGCTGATCGAACGCCCCGCTACCGAAGTCCTGGGCCTAGACAGATCGCAATCGTCCTTAGCCGCATCCGGATTGGACCTGGCCTTTAAGTCTATCTGGATCAAGTCAAGAAAATTGCATTTCTGTCAGAGTGGGAAAACGCCATCGTACAAAATTAGCAGCGATATTTCGCGGCTGGGCAGACTGCGCCTGGATCAACGAATATTTCGGTGAATTTGTAAGTGAATTTAAGCCTACTGTGAGTATCGGCTTTTTCTCGAAAATTGCTTGGTATAGCGTTGAAATCTCGGGGCTCGTGAAAAAAAAGACGCTCAAATTCCTTGGATGCCGGCATGCTAACGGTGCTGAAAAATGAGGTGACGTTGTATCCTGCGGTTGCCTGTGATGTTCCCGTGGTCGAGACACATTCAAACTCTTTGTCCAAAAAAAATACAGCACCATTCGAGCCATTGATTTTCTTGACGCGCGCAAAGATTATGTAAAAGTGCGATAAGAACAAAACAGCCATGATTGGCAGGCAGATTGGTATGACCAAGATAAAGAATATGGAAGAATTCGCAGCCCTCAGCGGTATCTCGCGACCCACGGTGTCTAAATACTTCCAGGATCCCGACAGCGTCCGCCCAACGACAAAAGCCCGCATAGAAGAAGCTCTTGAACGGTTTGATTATCGTCCGAACATCTATGCTGTGAACCAGAACCGGAAGCTGACCAAGAATATCGGCATCGTGGTCCCCTATCTGGCCGATCCGTTCTTTGCCGAAATTGCGCGCTATCTGGAGCAAAGCTGCATTGCGGCTGGGTATCGCCCATCCTTGTTCAGCTCGCATGGCGAACAAAAGCTGGAAAGTGAGATTTTGGATGGTTTGCAATCTATGAAGCCCGCAGGGGTTCTGTTGGCCCCATTAGGCCGGATTTCGGACCGCTCAGTGATAGAAAAATTCTGCGCCAATGTTCCGACTGTCTTGTTTGACAGCAACATTGAAGGACTGGGGGCTGCGTTCATCGGATCGGATAACTTCAGCTTTGTGTCGCAGACCGTGGAATACATGACTCGGACGGGCGAGCCCCCGTCATTCTTTGAAATGCGTACGCCTGCGAACCCGAACGCCAACAAACGCAGGAAGGCTTACGTTGAAGTGATGGAGCGTCTCGGGTTTGAGCCACACATCATCAAGGTAGACGGCAAAGGTTGGGCGTTTGAAGAGATCGGGCACAAGGGCGCGCTGAAAGTATTGGAGGAGCGGGGTCTAAGAACGGACTCGGTTTTGTGCAGTAATGACCGGCTTGCCATTGGCTTTCTTGCTGCCTGTTTCGAACAAGGGATTCGGGTCGGTCGGAAGGAAGATTGTACGCTGCGCGTCGCCTCGAATGACGATCATCCGTTCGCAAAATTTACGTGCCCTTCGTTGACGACGGCTGCGCATGACTATGACAACGTCGCCGGGCGAAGTGTCGAAACCCTATTTGAACTCATTGAAAATGGTGGGGAATTTGAGTCTCGAACCGAGATGCTGTTCCCAGCAAGGCTCGTACTAAGGGACTCCGCATAACTCCATTTTTTAACGCGCGTAAAGTTTTTATTGACTGCGCGATAATTTACATCCTAGGCTCACAGCACGACATCCAAGCTCAGGGAGGACAGGGATGTATCTGAAGCACGCACTTCGTGCGGCGACTGCAATGACTTTCGTCGCCACGGCAGCAGCCCACGCGCAATCCATCACCATCGCCACCGTAAATAACGGCGATATGATCCGGATGCAGGGCTATACCGACAAATTCACCGAAGCGACCGGCATTGATGTCGAATGGGTAACGCTGGAAGAAAACGTGCTGCGTCAGCGCGTAACCACCGACATCACGACCAAGGGTGGTCAGTTCGACATCATGACCATCGGCATGTACGAAACCCCGATCTGGGGCGCAAACGGCTGGCTTGTTCCTCTTGATGGCATGTCGGCTGATTATGACGTGGACGACATCCTGCCCGCGATGGCAGGTGGCCTTAGCCACGAGGGGACGCTTTATGCCGCGCCGTTCTACGGCGAAAGCTCGATGATCATGTATCGCACCGACCTGATGGAGGCAGCAGGTCTGGAAATGCCCGAGGCGCCGACCTGGCAATTCATCCGCGAAGCCGCTGCGGCCATGACGGACCGCGACAATGACATCAACGGCATCTGCCTGCGCGGCAAGGCGGGCTGGGGTGAGGGCGGTGCCTTCATCACCGTGACCGGCAACTCATTTGGCGCGCGCTGGTTTGACGAAGATTGGAAACCCCAGTTCGATCAGCCCGAATGGAAAGAGGCGCTGACCTTCTTCGTAGATATGATGAGTGAATCCGGTCCGGCGGGCTATGCCACCAACGGTTTCAACGAAAACCTGTCGCTGTTTCAACAGGGCAAATGCGGTATGTGGATCGACGCGACCGTTGCGGCGTCTTTCGTGACGAACCCCGACGATTCGACCGTGGCTGACAAGGTGGGCTTTGCCTTGGCACCGAATTCAGAGGGCGTTGAAAAGCGCGCCAACTGGCTGTGGGCCTGGGCGCTGGCGATCCCAGCCGGTACGCAACAAGAGGATGCCGCGAAGCAGTTCATCGAATGGGCCACCTCGAAAGACTACATCGAACTGGTGGCCGAAAACGAAGGTTGGGCCAATGTGCCTCCGGGGGCGCGCACCTCGCTGTATGAGAACCCGAATTACCAGGAAGTCCCCTTCGCCAAGATGACGCTGGAATCAATCCTGATGGCTGATCCACAGAATTGCTGCGCTCAGCCGACACCTTATACCGGCATCCAGTTCGTCGCGATCCCCGAATTCGCGGGCATAGCCACACAGGTGAGCCAAGAATTCTCGGCGGTGTATGCCGGACAGCAAACGGTGGATGAAGCTCTTGCCAAAGCGCAGGCTTTCACCGCTGAAGAAATGGAAGCCGCGGGCTACTGAGGCATTCTCCCCGGCGGGCGGGCAGCGATCTGCCCCCCGCTCAACCCTTCCACAACTCGCGTTTTTCTCGCAGGCTGAGTAATGCCTGAACAGAGAGGGTTTGCGTCATGGCAACTCAACATTCCCGATCCGTTGCTCGCCTGATGATGGCACCCGCAGTGGTCCTGCTGCTTGGCTGGATGCTCGTGCCGCTGACGATGACGCTGTACTTTTCGTTCAAGAAATACCTGCCACTGCGCGGAGGTGATCTGGGTTGGGTCGGGTTCGATAACTACGTCCGGTTTGTTTCCTCAAGTTCGTTCTGGCCCGCAGTTCAGGCGACACTGGTGATCGTTGGCGGGGTTCTGGTAATCACGGTCATTCTGGGCGTGCTGCTGGCAATGCTGCTGGATCAACCAATGTGGGGGCAAGGCGTTGTTCGCATCCTCGTGATCGCGCCGTTCTTCGTCATGCCCACGGTGTCTGCTCTGGTTTGGAAGAACATGTTCATGGACCCGGTCAACGGCCTGCTGGCCCATCTGTGGCGCCTTTTCGGGGCTGAGCCGATCTCATGGCTGTCCGAAGCGTCGATGACCTCGATCATCATGATCGTCTCGTGGCAGTGGCTGCCTTTCGCAACGCTGATCCTACTGACCGCGATCCAGTCGTTGGACAGTGAACAGCTGGAAGCGGCTGAAATGGACGGCGCGCCGCCTCTGAAACGCTTCTACCACATCATTCTGCCGCATCTGAGCCGTGCGATTACAATTGTGATCCTGATCCAGACGATCTTCCTGCTGTCGATCTTCGCCGAGATCTTCGTAACCACCGGCGGCGCATTCGGCACCCGTACGCTCACCTATCTGATCTTCCAGCGGGTGCTGGAAAGCCAGAATGTCGGCCTTGGATCAGCCGGAGGTGTCTATGCCATTATCCTTGCCAATATCGTTGCGATCTTCCTGATGCGCATCGTAGGCAAGAACCTGGACGCGTGAGGAGGTAAGAATATGGCCCGCGCTGTCACAACACGCCGCAAATCGCTGAACACAGCCCTTGCCTGGGCCGTTGGTCTGCTGATCTTTTTTCCGATCCTCTGGACCATCCTGACCAGCTTCAAGACCGAGGCGCAGGCGATCGCCAGCCCGCCCCTGTTCCTTAACTTCGACTGGACGCTTGAGAATTACGCCATCGTGCAGGAACGCTCGGACTACATGCGGTTCCTTTGGAATTCAGTTATCATCGCGGGTGGATCAACCATACTAGGCGTCATGGTCGCCGTTCCGGCCGCGTGGGCGATGGCGTTTGTGCCATCCAAACGTACCAAGGACATCTTGCTGTGGATGCTGTCCACCAAGATGCTACCTGCGGTGGGCGTTCTCTATCCGATCTATCTGCTGTTCATCCGGTTGGGGTTGCTCGACACGCGCGGTGGCTTGGTTGTGGTGCTGATGCTCATCAACCTGCCGATCATCGTTTGGATGCTCTACACCTATTTCCGCGAGATTCCGGGTGAAATTCTGGAAGCCGCGCGGATGGACGGTGCGACGTTGAAAGAGGAAATCCTTTATGTCCTGACACCCATGGCCATTCCCGGCATCGCCTCGACCGTGCTGTTGAACTTCATTCTGGCCTGGAACGAAGCATTCTGGACGCTCAACTTGACAGCCGTGGATGCTGCACCGCTAACGGCCTTCATCGCCAGCTATTCCAGCCCAGAAGGCCTGTTCTTTGCCAAGCTCAGCGCGGCCTCGACCATGGCGATTGCGCCGATCCTGATCCTTGGCTGGTTCAGCCAGAAACAACTTGTCCGCGGCCTGACCTTCGGCGCTGTGAAATAAGGAAGACTTCTCATGGGACGTATTCAACTCAAGTCCGTGACCAAAAGCTTCGGCGATGTTGAGGTCATTCCTCCACTGGACCTGACCATTGAGGACGGTGAGTTCACAGTCTTCGTCGGCCCCTCGGGCTGCGGTAAGTCCACGCTTTTGCGCCTGATTGCAGGGCTGGAGGATATCACTTCGGGCTCTATCGACATTGATGGGGCAGATGCCACCGACGTACCCCCCGCAAGACGTGGCTTGGCGATGGTATTCCAATCCTATGCGCTGTACCCGCATATGACGGTGCGCAAGAACATCGCGTTCCCTCTGCGTATGGCGAAGCTGGATCAGGCTGAAATCGACAAACGCGTCGAAGGCGCGGCAGCCGTTTTGAACCTGACAGACTATCTCGACCGTCGTCCCGGCCAGTTATCCGGTGGCCAGCGCCAGCGTGTTGCCATAGGTCGGGCGATCGTCCGCGAACCTGCCGCGTTCCTGTTCGATGAACCGCTGTCGAACCTCGACGCCGCATTACGCGTTGGCATGCGGTTGGAAATCAGTGAATTGCATGAGCGTCTGGCGACCACAATGATCTACGTGACCCACGATCAAGTCGAAGCCATGACGATGGCAGACAAGATCGTCGTGCTTCAAGCCGGAGTGATCGAGCAAGTCGGCAGCCCGCTGGAGCTTTATCGGACGCCGCGCAACCTGTTTGTCGCCGGGTTCATAGGCTCACCAAAGATGAACTTTATCGAGGGACCAGAAGCAGCAAAACACGGGGCTCACACCATCGGAATCCGGCCTGAACACATCGCAGTTTCGGAAACCGAAGGTGACTGGTCCGGAGTCGTCAGCGTTTCGGAACACCTTGGATCTGACACGTTCTTCCATATTCACGAAACCGGTCTGGCAGAAACGATTACCGTCCGTGCCGATGGCGAGGTCGGCTTCCGCCACGGGGACCGCATTCATCTGACACCGCGGGCCGATGTAATCCATCGATTTGACGCGGAAGGCTTGCGGATCGAATGACACGTCTGGCAGGCAAAACCGCCCTGATCACCGGGGCCGCGCGCGGCATCGGGTTGGCCTTTGCCAAGGCCTATGTGGCAGAGGGCGCACGCGTCGCGATAGCTGATATCGACATCCAGCGCGCGCGGGATGCGGCCGCAGAGATTGGCGAGGCAGCATTCGCGATCAAAATGGACGTGACCAACCAGCAAAGCATCGACGAGGCCGTAGAGAAAACGGCCGCCCGTTTCGGACCCATCGACATTCTGATTAACAACGCTGCTATCTTCACTGCCGCACCAATCGTTGAGATCGAGCGTGCCGACTACAACCGCGTTTTTGACATCAACGTCGCTGGCGTGCTTTTCACAATGCAAGCGGTCGCCCGCCACATGATCGCGCAGGGAACAAGAGGTCGGATCATTAACATGGCGTCGCAGGCCGGACGGCGGGGCGAGCCTTTGGTTGCGGTCTACTGCGCCAGCAAGGCGGCAATCATCTCTCTGACACAATCGGCAGGCCTAAACCTGATCTCTCATGGAATAAACGTAAATGCCATTGCCCCCGGTGTAGTCGACGGCGAACACTGGGACGGCGTTGATGCTTTTTTCGCGAAGCATGAAGGCAAACCTCCCGGCCAAAAGAAGCGCGAAGTGGCAGCAGCCGTTCCCTATGGCCGAATGGGGCGCGCTGAAGACCTGACCGGCATGGCTGTATTTCTCGCCTCGGATGAGGCCAAGTACATCGTCGCACAAACCTACAACGTCGATGGCGGAAACTGGATGAACTGATGGACCCTGTGGCGAATGCAAAACCTACGGTGCGGCTGCGGCGTGACAACCTGTCAAACCTGCCAGCGACTGTCAAAGTGCCGACGTACCAGGTAACGGATCTGAGTCCGGGCATAGTACACATCGGACTAGGCAATTTTCATCGCGCACACCAGGCTTGGTATATTCACCAGCTATTGCAGCATGGACAGGCTCATGACTGGGCAATAATCGGGGCTGGCGTACGAAGCTATGACGCCGAGATGCGAGAAAGACTGCTTGCGCAGGACTGTCTGACAACGCTGATTGAACTGGATCCGCATGGGATATCAGCCGAGGTGATTGGTCCGATGATTGACTACCTGCCGATTGAGGCGGGCAACGCTGCTCTGATACGGCAGATGGTTGATCCTTCCATACGGATTGTGTCGCTAACGGTAACCGAGGGCGGGTATTTTCTGGATGCCAACTCCGGGATCTTAGACACTGATCAAGAAGATATTCGCCATGATGCGGAAAACCCGAACCAGCCCCGAACGGCCTTTGGCGCCATTGTTGCAGCGCTCAAACAGCGCCGGGCCGGTGGTATCAAACCATTTACGACGCTGAGTTGCGACAACCTTCAGGGAAACGGCGCAATTCTGCGCAACTGCGTTGTTGGCCTGGCGCGTATGTCCGACCCGGATCTGGCTGACTGGATTGACGAAAACAGTGCGTTCCCCAATTCGATGGTGGATTGCATTGTACCCGCGACGACAGACCATGTCGTCTCGCAATGCCTCGCGCTCGGCCTCGACGATCGTGCTCCAGTTTCACATGAGAACTTTCGCCAATGGGTGATCGAGGATGACTTCTGCGCCGGGCGTCCACCCCTCGAACAAGTCGGGGTAACGCTGACCCACGATGTTCACAGCTATGAGGCTATGAAACTTCGCATATTGAACGGGGGCCACCAGTTGCTCGCAAATGTCGGGGAAATTCTGAATGTACCGACGATTTCAGGCTGTATGCACGACCCAGATATCGCGGCGTTTTTCCAGAAAGTTCAAGCTGAAGAAATCCTGCCGCATGTGAGGGCTGTCCCCGGAACGACATCGACGGAATATCTTGGGCTGGTTGCAAAGCGATTTGCCAACACCGCGATTCACGATACAACGCGCCGGGTGGCGTTTGACGGATCTGCACGGCATCCCGGATTTTTGCTGCCATCCCTGCGCGATGCACTTGCGTCAGGATCATCCACATACGGGCTCGCATTGGCCGCGGCGTTCTGGTGCCGGATGTGTGCGGGTGTCCGTGAGGATGGTTCTGAAATTGCCCCCAATGACCCCCAATGGGAGAGTTTGCAGAAAACCGCGTTGGCGTCCAAAGCTGATCCAGCCCTTTGGGTCGAACAACGCCAATACTATGGTGACTTTGGTCGCAGCACACAGTTTTCCGAAGCCTTTGCCTACTGGCTGACCTCGATCTGGGAAAGTGGCAGCCGGGCGGCTTTAGCTGAATATGTGGTATTGCCAAGACGTTGACCAGGTTCGATAAAGCTATGTCAGTGCCGTGAGAATATCCACCAATTTGCTGCGCTTGAAAGGCTTTCTCGATCTTCGTGAGATCTTTGCATAAGCCGTCTGGGTGTACCACCGGTCAGCTCTGAACACGGCACTTGTCGAGATCCTATTGGCAGCGCGGGGTGTGATGGTCATTCGGGAAGCAATCTGGCTGTGGCGGGCGATCGACGCAAATGGAGGCGTTGTCGATATTCTCGTGCAAACGCGCAGGAATGCAGAAGCGGAGAAGCGGTTTTTCAAAGACTGGTTTCGCAGTTTGGCCAACTATGGGTCGTGATCACCAACAAATTACGCAGCTATATTAAACCAATCAAAGCTCTGGCCCCAGACACTGACCGCCGCTCCCACAAAGGTCTCAACACTGCGATCGAAGTATCGCACAGAAAGACCCGCAAACGGGCGAAGATGTTCGGTCGGTTCAAATCCAACCGGCTAGCTCAGAGGTTTCTATCCGCGCATGACCGGATCAATCTGATCTTCTGCCCCTGCCGTTATCAACTCACCGCCGCCTCATACCGCCACGCCCGCAACGATGCGTTTAACCTCTGGGCCAACTACACTGACGAAACAGCAGTATGAACCAGTCTGGGCCGATATTTCAGCCTCTGCAGAAAACAACTTGCCAATGCCGTTGGTCCATATCTGCCTATGGAAATTGGATACAGCCGATCATGACCATCGGTTGCTTTTGAAAGTGGATCAGACAATCTGCATCAATATCAAATGTGATTGCACAGGCGCTTTTTGCGCCATTGTGCCGGACGATTTTCTTTTGCAATTTCCTGCTCTTTTGTCACGCAGGTTTGACGTTGTCTGCCAACCAGTTCTCGTACCAGCGCATCAGGCAAGACCTAAGGGTGGCGTAGTCCTTCGTGCTGAGTTTTTGGTCGGTCGCGCGTTGCACTTCTTCGGCCACGTTCTGAAAAACATCGTGCTCGTCGCACCCACATGTCTCTCCGTCCACAACTGCCAATGAACCGCCAGTGTAAACCTTTTGGATGTCCGTAGCCTTTGCACTGCTCACCAGCAGCTCGACCGGATCAACATGCTGGGCCAGCCAAGGCCCCTTCAGGCGATCAAGGTTTACAATTTGGAAATCGGCGCGTTTGCCAATTGAGAGGCTGCCAATATGTTGATCCATTCCCATCAGGCGCGCCCCGCCCATCGTTGCCATGTCAAAGACGTCTTGCGCGCTCAGGTCCGATTGTGTCGGATCGTCAGACCAATAGAGGTTCCGGGCCAGGCGCATCTCTGCGAACATATCATCATCATTTGCCAGGCTCGTGCCATCCATCCCAAGCGCAAGATTTATCCCCAAACTCTTCATTCTTGGTGCGCGCGCGATCCCACACCGCAACCGCAAATTTGAACTGGGGTTGCAAACGATATGAGCCCCCATCTCGGCGACATGGTTCAGATCTTTGTCGTCGGCCCAGACCATGTGTGCCAACGACAGATTTTCACTTAGCAAGCCGGACTGGGCCAACTCGGTAATGGAAGTCGAAAAATCAGCACCCCCAATGGTCCGATGTTGCAGTAAAGACTCTTCCGCGTGGGTTTGAACGCGTACACCTTTTTCCTGTACCGTTCGGCCGATGTCGCGCAAAAGCCGTCGCCCCGTCCAGTGGGGTGCCGTTGGCCCAAACCAAATATCCACGGTATCCGTTTCCCGATATTCTTCGTGCAATCGGGAAATCAGGTTTACGTAGTTTTCCGGTTCCAAGCGTTTGCGAGAAATGTGTTTGCGCTGCAGCGTTCCTCTTAAGCTTTCAGGCAATGACGCAAGGAAAGCTTGATCCTGCCCATCGGGGTGCACCAGCCGATTTTGCCAGCGTTCTCCGGGTGTGACTGCGTAGGCAAGACCCAAACTCGAAAATACTTGGATTTTTTCCCTGATTTTACTTTCGGAAAGCGCCACGGTCTCTGCGGCTGTGCAGCAATCCACAACGGCCGTTACCCCGCTTTTTAGTAGCCGTAGTGAGGCGTACTCTGTGGCCGTTCTCGACGAGATGTCCGCAGCTCCGGCAGCGGACAAAATCCAAGGTTCCAAGACATCGTCAAATATCCCTTGATTAACCAGATTCACCCCAAAACAATGATGGTGAGCATTCACGAAACCCGGTACGATCACGGTACGTTCGTCTTTGTGCAGCGTTGCTTCAGGGTAGCGCGACCTTAGTTCCGGAATCGGCGCTAGGTCGCAGATTTTTCCCTGGCTGACATAAATCGCGTGGTTCTCATGACTGTGAAACGCATCAACAATGACCCACTTTGCCGCGAATATGGCTCCACTATCAGCCGGCATTTACAACAAATTCCAACGAGCTGGGCGTACCTTCATCCCCATTGACCGGTGTAATGTCCTGCGGACATGCAGACATGACCGCATAGACCGACATCTCTGCTTTGAAAGTTATCGTGTCGCCTGGCTTGGAAACTGGCGGCGCCCATTGAAGTGCGCCTTCGACAAGGACCGGAACGTTCATCCAAAGGTTGAAGGGCGCAGGCACAACGGGTGCCACTTGCCCAATTGCAATCATTGCTTGCCTGAGATTGTCGGCACAATTGTCATGATATTCCGCACAACCAAGCTGTTTGTATCGATTGGCGTCGCAGGCTGCGATAAGCGTATCGTGTACACCAGGTGAGCTGTCTTGGGTCACGGTCAACAAAGGGTTGCGCAGATTGCTGACCAGTTTGTCACCCAATTTGGGAGAGATGGAAAGAAGATCTGTATGAACGTGTGGCATCGACATGTATTCCTGAGTGTCATTTGCATTAAATGCCCAGAAATCACAGACTTGCCAGCCCGTCGGATTGGTGATTGTCAGACTGTGCCCTGCAGCCAAACGAACTGCCACACCACATCGCGCGGGAACAACGTAGTGCTTTGAAAGCACCGGGACGCCGTCATCAGAAATGGCGCTTTTCACACTTTTGTTAAAGCCATCGGGTTGCGACGGGATATATTGCTGCATAAGCGGAAACTCCTGTTTGAGAGTCCAGAAACGCATGCTTTGGCACAATTGAGAAATGACAAAAATTCAACCGATGGATTAGATCGGTTTTGCGGGTTCAGTCTTCGAAAAACCTCTGGCCCACTGCACTGTCGCGAAACTCGTCCGCCTGATCCAGCAACCACTCACGGAATACCCGCACCCGAGCGCGATTGGCGTAAGTTTCAGGGCAAACAAGGTAGTAACTCTTGTTTTCCAGCGACGTGTCAAAAGGTGCGACCAGCATTTCCTTTTCCAGAAAACGCGCGGCGGCCAAAAGGCTGACCAATGCAACCCCATGGCCGTCACTAGCGGTCAATAAGCAGATATGTTCTTCGGAGTAAGTGACGTAGGGTTCGACGTTGCTGTCCTTCAGCCCGACAACATCCATCCACCGCTCCCAGCTTGGATCTGCCTCGGAGTACCCGCTCCACTGATATTCTATCAGCTTTGCCTCCAGCAAATCGGCAGGCGACGTCAGTTCTCTTGCCTTTTCAATGCTGCAAACGGGTGCGACCCGGTCATTCAAAACCCAGACGACATTACTGTCAGGATAGTCACCAAACCCATAGCGAATAGCGACGTCTACGTTACTTGACTTGAAATCCACCAATTGATCGCTGGACAAAACGCGAACCGAGATTTCAGGATATTCCTCGTAAAAACTGCGCAGCCTGGGACTAAGCCAATTGGCGGCAAATGAACCAGTCGTTGAAATGGTCAAGGTCCCACCCAGCACGTCTTCCTCAAGGGCGAGAGAGGCGGCCTCAATACTCTTGAAAGCGGCGATTATGTAAGGAGCGTAGTTGGCACCTTCCTCCGTCAGCTTCAGCGCACGCGTCAACCGGTGAAAAAGAGATACGCCCAGTTGTTCTTCCAACGACTTAATTTGATGTGACACGGCTGTCGGCGTCACGCACAACTCATCTGCGGCGTCCTTAAAGCTCAGATGTCGGCAAGCGGCCTCAAAGGCCTGAATGCTCTTCAATGACGGTATCCTCGCCATGCTGCGCGGCCTTCCTTCTATTTCATTCAGACTCAATAATAACATACCCTAATTGCCATTACGCGTATGCGTGAAATTCTTGGAAATGAGGTGAATTGAGCTAATTTCATCCGTGTTCGGCGTTAGAGTTTTGGGACGAGTTCACGCGGCACATGTATGTTGGTGCTCAGCGGATATACGAATCCGCAACAGAATGTCAGGAACTTGGCGATAAGCGCCACACTGCCTCTGTAGCCAATGCGAAAGCTGATGCACATTTGTTGCTCGCGGATTAGTAGCAGAATAGACAATTTAGTAAGGCGGATTCGGTATGCCAAAGCGACCCCCGCCCTAAGACCAGATTTTCAGTGTTCGGCAAGCCCGCCGACAAAATTCAAGAGGACCAGTGTCCGTTTTGGCTGACCGTCGAGTCATTGTTGGCGGCCCATTTTTTTCGGCACATGGCACCGTTACACTGTCACTAAATGAGTGCATCCATGGTGATTAAATCCCACAACCTCACCAGGAAATTGTGTTCCTCCATCACGGAATTCCAGATTGCGATTTGCCCTTGCCGGGTCTCGTAACTACCGCCTTCGCGACGTTCGCCGGGTAAGTAGACGACGTTGCCAAAGGCATCATGAATTTCTGAAACGGCCGGCTCTCCGCCATACCAGAAATTCCATTCATTGGCAGAAAGGTTTTTGCGAACCGCATCAGGAGCAACCATGTATGCGCCATTGCGGGCCATGATTGCGCCAGCCGGGCCTGACAGCCACCAGTTCAAATAGGCGTATGCAAGCCCTTCCGTGCGCTTATCCATTTTCTGCGAAAGCGCCATACCTCCGCACCATCCCCGATACCCCTCCGAAGGAGAACACATCCGAATTGGTATGCCTTTCGCCTTTTGAGACAGATAGTTCGACCACCACATTGTTGACAGCGTGGCGCCGTTATCGGGGCTGGGTGTTCTGTCAGTCCAGAAACCAGCAAAATGACCCGCAAGTTGATATTGCTTGACCAACCGGATGAAGCTTTTGATTTCGTTTAAGGTCAAATTGCCGGGGTTGTCACAAAGAAACTCACCCCGCGCACGCAAAGCCAGTAGAAGGTCGGGCACACCGATGGCGGCGTCTGCCTGAATAGCGACGCGACCGCGCCATTGTTCAGATAAAAGATCTCCCCAACTGGTAGGTTCGGGTACGGAGCTTTCTCCTACGATTGCAAAACTGTCGGCGTTGTAGACTGTCGGCAGCATCGAAATACGCCCAGAGACAGCGCTTCCTAATTCGCCATTTTCCTGCACATAAAGCCGGTCCAGAGGTGTTCCGCTTGGTACATGGCTGTTTGGCTCGGGGTGCAATACTGCCCAGTTGCTTACCTGGTCCCAACAGGTGATCCGGGCCACATCAATCGGGCGCAGTGACCTTGCTGGCCATACCAGGTCAAGATCGTGAAACCACTGATCGTAGATATCAAAACTGTCTGGCGCCAGCACGCCTCGACGTTGTGACTTGATCCCGTCCAGAGCGGTAAACTCCAGACGGATCCCCAGATCGGCCTCGGCAGAAGCATGAATCGTATCGATCAGCGTCACGCCAGTACCCAACACGCGAAGCACCGCCGGATTGGTGTTCACAAAGGGCGTTGTCACTGGCTCAGACATTCTTCACTCCGCCCGTTACGATACCTTTACGTTCAAGAAAGCTTCGAAAGAAGCGCGCAATCGAACCATATCGAGGTCACGCGCAATGAATACGAGGTGCGACTTTTGATTGGAAGCGATTTCACTGTCAAGATGACGCGGGTGATGCAGCGTGTGCCCAACGCCATCAATCAGAACAACCCCTTCCTGCGTTTTCAACAAGCATTTTACGCGCAGAAGATTGGCCCCATGTCGTTGAACCAGAGCAGACAGCCAGACTACAAATGATGTCCAGTCCAGTGACGTGTCAAAAGTCAGGCCAAGGGTCGCCGCCCCGGTACCGTCGCGATGGGCCGACCCGGGAAACTGCAGGGTGCTCAGGTCGATGCTCGAACTGGAAGTAATATCAGCGAACGTCAAATTTTGCTGGGCGTCCAGTTGCCGTGCGACCGGGTTGATCAAACTTAGCCGTAGCTGCAGGTCTGGCAGTAAAGCTTCCGGAACAAGATCAGTTTTTGATATCAGGATCGTGCTGGCTGCGGCCACTTGCGCAACCCATTCTGGCTGATCAGCATGCAAAGATGCACCGTTCATTACGTCGACCACGGTAACAACATCCTGCAAGACGACCTGGTTATGCAGCACTGGGTCGAAAGTTAGCGTGGAAAGGATCTGTGATGGATCGGCCAGCCCGGTGGTTTCTATTACAATTCGGTCAAATTGAGGGATTTCGCCGCGGTGGGCCCGAGTTAACAAATTCAGAATCGCGTCTTTCAGTTCTCCGCGGATCTGGCAGCAGACGCACCCGGAGTTGAGCAGCACAGTGTCCGGCGCAATTTCCCCGACCAATATGTGATCAATGCCAACCTCACCAAATTCATTCACAAGAACTGCGACCCGGTCGGAAGTTTCACCCTGCAACGCAGCTGAGAGCCATGTCGTCTTTCCTGCACCCAGAAAACCTGTCAGAAGAGTGATTGGAACAAGAGACCGTTGGCTCATTTCTCAACCTCCGCACAAGGGAAGTTCGCTTCGTCCAATGGGTCGAAGCTGTTACCGAATTCTGTCTCAAGAGCGGCCCATACTTCGGTTACGTTGCTGACAATGGCCGTATGGCCGGTCATATTTCGTAGGACGTAACTTTGACCCTGCCAATCTGAAAGTTGAATTCGTCTGTGGGCCAGCATCCGATTTACTGCGGCAATTCGATCAACACGATCTCGACGCCGTTGCACCGGATCGGCCGAAGCGCCTGTTTCACGCCCTGCGGCACTCCAGTGATTGTCTGTACCAAATATTCCGCATAATCCGCACATGTTATGGTCCTCTGTATCGGGCAGGCGGGTCGCGGTCCCGCCTGCCCGTTTTGATCATGACTTGCGTGGTGCTCGTGCGTTGTAGTCGTCAGCGATCTCGTCGAAGGTGGCCCATTGCACGCCCTCGTGGCTGTTGATGTATTCGATCAGCCGCTCATGCATCAGCAGAACCTGCGGACGGCCCGAGACATCAGGGTGAATGGTCATGGTGAAAACGGCATAGTCGTTTTCGCGGTAAACGTAATCGAACTGATCCTTCCACATTTGTTCAATATCCCGCGGATTGACGAAACCGTGGCTGTTCGGCGATTTCTTGATGAACATCATCGGCGGCAGATCATCCAGATACCAGTTGGCTGGGATTTCGATCAGGTCAGTTTCCTCGCCCCGCTCCAACGGCTTCATCCAAGTATAGGGATGCTGGCTATAGTCGATCTTGGTCCAGCTGTCGCCGACCCGTACCCGGTAGGGGTGAAAGTCATTGTGCATCAGCGAGTGGTCGTATTTGATCCCGCGTTCCAGCAGCAGTTCGTTGGTGACATTGGAGAACTCCCACCAAGGTGCAACGTAACCGGTCGGACGCTTGCCGCTCAAGGCTGTTGCCAACTCAATCGACTTGTCGAGGATGGCCGTTTCCTGCTCTCGGGTCATCGCAATTGGGTTTTCATGCGAATAGCCGTGAATGCCGATTTCGTGACCTGCCTTGGCAACCGCGGCCATTTCCTCGGGGAAGGTTTCAATCGAGTGGCCCGGAATGAACCAGGTTGTCTTGATGCCATATTTTTCGAACAGTTTCAGCAATCTCGGCGAGCCGACTTCACCCGCGAACATCCCGCGCGAGATGTCATCAGGCGAATCCTCACCGCCATATGAACCGAGCCAGCCGGCAACGGCATCGACATCCACGCCATAAGCGACAAAAATTTTCTTTGTCATTTCATTCTCCCTTACGTGTTTAAGATTGGATGGGTAAGTGCCTGAACAAGCTGTTCGGCACACGACAGCAGCCCATCGTCATTTCCGGACGCGGCCGAAAGCAGGATCGAACCCTCGACCCGACCGCTCGTATCGCGCAGCGGCACGGCAAGGCCGGGCCAGTCCAAAAGGCTGCCGATCATCGTGGCGGTCAGCAATCTGGCATTCAGTTCCTGCGCCGCGTTTGGGTCGTTCTGGTAAACAGACAATGAATGGCGCAGCGAGGGCACCGTGGGAAAGGCGAGCAGCCTGTTCCCGATCTCGGTGCGGGCTGCAGAAATCAACTGTTCCCGCTTGCGCAGGTATCCGGCATACTGCGCGTCGCTGAGAACCGGTGCGTGCTCTAGCCGCGCGCGGATCATCGGATCAATCTTATTGGCCTGTGCGCTGGAAAGAAGATCTGCATATTTCCGCCTAGCCTCGATTGCGACCAGCGGCCCCTCAGCGGCGGTCAAGACACGCAACTCATCAACCGATTTCAGACGCGCAGGACGCACAGTCCATCCAGCCGCTGTGATACGGTCAAGCGCCGCGTCATAGGCTGCGGAAACATCCTGCCCCCAAGCCGGCCCTAAGGAGTCTGAAAGGTCCAGTATTTCGGTCTTCGCCGCGTCGGGTTTTGTGTTCGGTTGGGTGCTCAGAACTTGATCGGCTGCACGCAGCACGTCAAAGGACCGCGCCAGCGTGCCAACGGTATCAAGAGTCAGGGACAGCTCGTGAACGCCAACTCGGTCATAGCGGTTCGAACTAGGCTTGAAACCGTAAATGCCATTGAGCGCCGCAGGCAGTCGGATGGACCCCGAAGTGTCCGTTCCCACTCCCAGATCAGCCAGACCAGCCGCAACCAGAACTGCGGATCCTGACGTTGACCCCCCCGGCAGCAGCGGGACCGTCTCCGACAAGGCCGATGGCGGCGTGCCGAAATGCGGATTGATGCCAAGGCCTGAGAAGGCGAATTCCGACAACCCGGTCCGTGCAAGAGATACTCCTCCGGCCGCCTCAAGTAACGTCACACAACGCGCGTCCTGCATCGCCGGTGGCGCGGAGTCGCGTAGCGCCGACCCGCAAGTGGTCACCTGCCCCTTCTGATCTATGATGTCCTTCCAAACGACACCCATCCCGTCCAAAGGCCCCAATGACCGGCCATGAGCGGCCCGTTCCTCAGCCTGCGTTGCCAGCTTCATCGCACGATCTGGCGTGATGGCGGTCCAGGCGCCTGAGGCCTTCCAGCTTTCCAGCGCCCGCAGCGCAGCGACGGTCTGAACGGTCGCCGAGGCTGTCTTTGCCTCGGCTGGGTGATGTTCGTGAAACACTGTCATGATGTTCTCCATGGGCGGGTGTGGTCTGCACCCGCCCGGATTGACCCGACTTACAAGTCTTCGCGGGCGACCGCATCCGCTGGAATGTCCGCGGTTCTGACCCGCTGCATTCCGCTTTCCGCCGTGTAGACCCAGTTCATGTTCACCGATGTCGCAAGGTATTTCTCATCGTCCGGATCTTTGATCTCGGCCTGATCATGACGCGGCAGAATCCAGACTTTCATCAGTATGAAATACACTACCATCGCAGTCGGGAAGCCAACGACATAGGCGTATTGGATGAAATACAGTGCCAGTCCACCGCCAACGACCCAGGCAATCAGACCCGCCGGGTTCCAGCCGCCAAAGTAACGGAACTGGCCGTGTTCACGGTACAGTTCGGGTACGTTAAGGCGGCGACCCCGGATCAGGAAATAGTCGCAAACCATGATACCGCCCACTGCAGAAAGCATTGCCCCATACATGCCAAGATAGGTGAACAGATGGTTCAGGATGAGCCAGGGCATAGTGAGTGTGCCAACGATACCCGCAATCAAGATACCCATCGCATAGGTGATACGCGGTGCGCCAGCGTTCACGAAGGTCAGCGCGGCAGGGATCAGGTTTGCGCTGGTGTTGGTGGACCATTGCGCCAGGATTACCATCACCAGCAAAACAATCAGCGTTATCCCGGTCCCCTGCTCCTGAATGACGTTGATCGGATTCCAGTCACCGGTCGCGATAAATGAAACTGCCCCGATCAGCGCGATCCAACTCTGTGCCACCGGCAGCGCGATGAATTGCGCCATAAAAATATTGCGGTTGCGCCGAAAGAAGCTTTTCTCGCCACCTTCAGTCTTCAAAAACCGGGTAATATTCGGGATATCCACTGCAAGCGGCGACCAGAATGCCATGTTTGCCACGAAGAGCGCGATAATGCTCATCTCCCCATCGCCGGCAAAGGTCCAGATGTTGTGTCCACCTGCCGAAGCAACGTTCTCGAGGGTGAAATACATCCAGATCGAAATCGCGATGATCGCGGGCGCCGCAATACTGGCAAGCAGCTGAACGGCCCGGATACCCATAGCGGTATTGATGATCTGAACCAGTCCAAAAACGATATACCAGAATACCCAGCTATCGAACCCGCCAAAATAGGACACGATACCGTTCAGCGCGAGCGCTCCGAGGTAGGTCTGAATGCCGAACCAAGCAGCCGCCACGATCCCTCGTGTGACCGAAGGTAAATGTGTGCCGACAGTGCCAAACGGTGCCCGCAGATAGACGGCAAAGCTGATGCCGTGTTCGGTGCCAATATCCGCCGTGAGCGCCATTACGAGACCTAGCGTCAGGTTAGCGAGAAATATCGTGGCGATCACCGTTGTCAGGGGCAGCCCGGCGACCCCGCCCGCTCCCAACTGGAACGTTGCGATGATCACCGCCATACCGATCCAAATCCACACATATCCCAGTCCACCAATCGTCCGCTGATTTAGCCAGACCGGTAGAATGGACTCCTCTAGTAGATGCGATCTTTCATCTGAATACGGGTTCTGCTCTGTCGCTTCGGAAAGTGCCATTCTGTGTCCTCCAGCACATTATTGATTTTTCGTATTCATAAGATCGTTTTTTAAAAAAGAGAAGTCTTTTGTTTTGTGATCTGGCCCCTTAGGATATTGAGCGGCGAGAGGCTTAGCGCTCTGCAAGTTCCAGCCGACGGCCGCGATTTCAGGGCAAAACGCAAAGGTTTGGTAAGAATTTGTCGATAATTCCCAGATACATATCGATCTCTCAGGCAATAAGGGACGCCATCAAAGCCGGTCGGCTGGAGACCGGTCAAGTTTTGACGGAAGAACCTTTGGCACGACATTTTGACGCCAGCAGAACCACCATCCGAAAGGCGCTTGCCGAGCTTCACACGACGCAATTAATCACGCGTTTCGACGGCCGCGGCTTTCTTGTCGGAAGTGATTCTTCTGCCCCTCCGCGTCGAGATTCGATCGAGCGGGCTTTGTTTGACTCCAAGACAAGTGGCACGATCCCACGGGCCGTTTCCAACACTGACCAAATGCTACCAGTCCTGCGCGAAGAATTGATACGCGCCCTACCCTTTGGCCCTCTGCAAATTAACGAAGTGCGGCTAACCGATCGTTTTTCCGTCAGCCGCTCAGTCGTCCGTGACATGCTTTCGCAACTCCGTAGTTCCGGCATTGTCGAGAAGAGTGAGCGCTCAAAATGGGTGCTCCCGGTTTTGACCGCTTTAGATGTGCGCAACCACTATCAATTGCGCATCTTGCTTGAGCCTGTCGCCCTTGCAGAGGCCGCGCCGCAGATCGAAAAATCACACATTGATAGCGCCCTTGCCTTTGCCAAGGAACTTAGCAGCCAGGAAGCTGAACCAAGCGCGGCCGCCCTTTCGGAATTAGAGAATGCGCTGCATGTTCAGGCGCTGTCCGGCTGCACGAACACCCATCTGCTCAAGGTCCTCCAAAAATCGCGTCTGGTCCTGGCAATCAATGAGATGTTTCGCCTCCTTCTTGGCCGGTCTCCTGCAGCAGGCCGTCTTATTCAAGAACACATCTCGGTTCTCGAAGCACTGGCGCGCAACGACACGGCGAATGCAGCTTCACTGCTGGAATTTCATCTTCTGGAAGCACGGGAGCGGACGTGCAGAAGGCTACAGACTCTATCTGTTTTGCCGTCGCCAAAACTGCCTGGCTATCTGACCCAGGGAACGGTTTCGATAAACCAAACAGCATTGCTCAAAGAGAAATAGGTTTATTTTCTGTTTCGAATCGCAAACAATTTCCATCGCAAACGATCAACTTCTCATTCAGGTGTTCAGGGAAGACCATAGTCGCTGGGACTGCTGCAATAGATCGCGCAGACAGCAGCTTGTCTTACGCTGTTTTGCTTCAGCCGGCTACACGTCCAATGGCCGCGATGTAAAACGAACACTGGCGGCCTGAGGTTCGGTGCACATTTGCCGCTCTCAGAAATCTCGGGCGGTTAGTTAGTTGCTGGACTGGAATTTGGAAGTAGCCGCTTGTCGAACTATGTGAGCGCATCACTCAACATTAGGAACATCGACACGGATGCGTATGCCGCGACGCGGAGCGCACTATGGATCGCACACAATCAACTCTATGTCGACGCACAGCTGCGATATGGTTGTTTTGATGGCACAATCCACCCAAAACGGGGGGTAAAGCCGTTGATGCCAAGAGTACAGGCTATGGTCTTTCCGTCGAGGTTGGTGAACGTTACACATTGCAGGACGGGCTGACCCTAGTGCCGCAATCACAGCTTATGTATAGCTACATCGACGCTGACTACTTCACTAATTTCGTAGGTGGTGGTCAACCCGGCTCACTTATGGTGGCAACACGCTGACAGCCCATTTAAGCCTGCATGCAAAACATAACTTCTTTGGCCGTACGGTCCTGTTTGGACAGGTCGACTTTTTCCATGGCTTTGACGATGAAACATCTGTGGCGTTTGGCCAGAACATCATCATGACCGAGCGCGACAAGAACGCAGCCGCTTAGACCTTCGGCGGCCAGGTTGCATTGTCAAGCGGGGCTGCGCTTTATCGTGAAATCGGCGGTGAAACAGGTTTGGGTAGCAGTTCCAGCGATTATACCGCTGGCGGAAACATCGGTCTTGATAACCAGTTCTGGCAACGGCAGCTTCGGTCGGCTCTCTTCTAGAGCCGTCTGTCCGTCTCTGAAGGTGTAGACGCCCCCGCTGGCCTTGATGTGCCAGTGTGGGCTTGCAAACAACCTTTATGGAGGCGCCTATGGAAGAGATGAGATGATTGGCCTGGAGTCGGCGAAGAACGTTTTAAAGGTGCACGAAGCAGATCCCGCGGGTCACGCTGTTATGCAGAAGAAACTTCGCAGAGGCCAAGTTCTTAAGCTTTTAACCAAGCTGCAAATAACTGTTAGCGCGAGATCGATACCAGAGAGGTATCTGTCATATTGGATCATCAAGCAGCCCTACCTCTTTAGTAGATTTGCGCCTTCTGTGGAGGCGCTTGCAATATCTGATGGCCTTGTGCTGCAGAAAACGAACAACCTGACAAAGCGTTCCACCCGGTTTCGTTCCCGCTGCCGCAAGCTCTGCGTCGGACCCTGATGACAGAAAAGCGTCGCTGCCTTCAGACACTGGAACGTTCGCGCCACTCGCTTGAATGGATATGTAGTGCTGCTGTGTGCGCCTTCGGCCCTCAAAATTCAGATGTTAACCCGTTCTTACCTAAAATTTAGAGGTTCCTTCCCTCTCATCCGAAGGTTGGTAGAAATATCGAAGCAGCCAAAGCGAAACAGAGAATGAGTAGCGTGGCCAACGCTGACAGCGCAGCAGGGGCAGGACCCACGCGC
>NZ_JBXWNC010000031.1:0-22043 GCF_059610165.1 Ruegeria sp. YTSA135
CAACACGAAGGTCAGATCGCAATCGGTAAAGAGCCGCATCTTGTAGACCGAACGCCACGGCGCGATATGGTCGGATTCCGTTCCCACGACATAGAGCGGTGTCTCGATGTCCTTAAGCGCGATCACCCGCCCTTCGACTGCGAACCGGCCCGCTGAGAGACGGTTTTCCAGGAACAGACCCCGCAGATATTCGGAATGCATCTTGGCCGGCATCCGGGTCGTGTCGTTGTTCCAGATCGTCAGATCGGTGGGCAGGTCCTGCTCACCAAGAAAGTAGCGTCGGATCGCGCGGGCATAGATCATGTCCTCAGCTCGGATCGAGGCAAAGGCCCGCGCCATCTGCGGCCGGTCGAGATAGCCCTGCGCCCACATCAGGTCCTCCAGAAAGGCGATCTGGCTTTCATCGAGAAACAGTAAAAGCTCCCCGGCCTGCGAGAAATCGACCTGTGCTGCGAGGAACGTCGCGGTCGCCAGCCGGTCATCGCCGTCGCGTGCCATGGTCGCCGCCGCGATTGCGAGGATCGTGCCGCCAAGGCAGTAGCCCATTGCATGGATCTTGCGCTTTGGCACGATGGCACCAATGGCATCGAGCGCCGCCATGACGCCCTCCTTGCGATAATCCTCTAGAGAGAGATCCGCTTGATCCGCGGTCGGGTTGCACCACGAGATCGCAAATACCGTGAAGCCCTGCTCCACGAGATAACGGACCATCGAATTGTGCGGCGAAAGATCAAGAATGTAGTATTTCATGATCCACGCAGGCACGATTAGGATCGGCTCGGCATAGACCTTTTCCGTAGTCGGCGCGTATTGGATCAGCTCGAACAGGTCGTTGCGGAACACGACCTTGCCGGGCGTGCAGGCCAGATCTTCGCCAAGTCGGAAGCCTTCGGGAGGCGCCTGTCGGGTCTGGGTCAGGGTTTGGTACATATCCTCGGCGAGGTTTCCCGCGCCTTCAACGATATTCGCACCCTGCGTGGAGAGAATCTTTTCGAGGATTTCGGGATTGGTCAGCGGCAGGTTCGACGGTGAGACCGTGTCCAGTGCCTGCCGGACCATGAACCGCACCCGCGCCGCGTCATCCTCGCTCAAACCGCGCAGATCGCCCGTAGCATGGTTCCACCAATCCTGCGTCGCGAGGAAACTCTGCTGCCAGAGCAGGAAGGGCATCTTTGTCCAGTCTGCATGGGTGAAGCGGTGGTCATAGGGCTTTGGCTGGAACGGCAGCTCGTCCGCCGTGCGCGAGTGGTGCTGAGCCGCAAGGCTGGCAACCTGCATGGCATTCTTTGCCGCCCGTTCGGCCAGTTCCAGTTGACGCCCGGGGGCGCGGGCGATGTGCAGCGCCCAGTCGTTCCATGCTTGCAACATAGAAAATGGCGACACGCCGCCGGTATTTCGGGCCATGACAGCGCGGGAAATCCGGTCCAGATAGCGGTAGGGGTGCTCCTCGCTGGCCTTGGGCTTTACAGCGTCTTCGGGTTTTGCGCGCTTGGCGGGCAGTTTCGCTGCGGAGGCTGTCTGCTTTGGCGGACGCTGCCGCGTCTTTTGCTGTTTTGCCATGAGGTCTCCTTTGCCCACGTCCGGGCGGCGAGCTTGAAAGATGGCTGTCCTCTCGGAAGGCTAGCCAGTTTCAGAGTTATTCCATTGATCTCTGTCATGATGCGGTCCGCTGGGGGTAATATAGTAACAGTAGGGTTAGTCCAATCGGCCCTCTATTTAAGGGGGAGCACAGGGTCTGCCTCATCAGAAGCGAACAAAGGTGACAGCCATGTTGGAAATCATGAAGGAGAGCGAAGGAGCGGTCGTTGGCGTGCATGCGTCCGGCCTTCTACGCGAAGACGATTACCGGACGTTTCTGCCGGAGCTTGAAGACCGCTTTCGCCAATATGGCAAGCTGCGCGTCGTCTTTTTCGCAGACAGCGATTTCGAGGGGTGGGACCTCAAAGCGGCTTGGGACGATATGTCCTTCGGGATGCGGCATGCTTCGGATTTCGAGCGTCTGGCGCTCGTGGGCGCGCCCGACTGGGTTGTCTGGTGCGTCAAGCTCAGCGCCTTCCTGATGAAAGGGGAGATCAAGGTGTTTCCCGGCGATGCGCTGGAGGAGGCCTGGGCCTGGGTCAGGGGGTAGGCCGCCCTCGCTGCGTCATCCGTGGTTCACCGCTTCCGAGCCGACGATGACGTCGAGCATGTCGGATGTCGTCTGTTCCTGCCGCGCCATGCGTTCCTCGCGGCGCAGTTTGTCGAACCTCGTGTCGATGTTGCGCGATGCCGCATCCATCGTCAGCAGGCGCGCGTTCTGCTCGCAGAGCAGGCTCGCCATCAGCGCGCGCGCAATTTCCGCGAATAATAATTCTGCTGCCAGCCTGTCCAGAAGTTCTGTAGCCGGCAGGTGATGCAGGGGCGGCGCGGCGGTATTTCCAGTCTCCGCAACCGGATCAAGCGGCAAAACCTTGCGCTGGCGCACGGCGTATGTCCCGCTCTGCTGGTGCTCGGCGCAGATCAGCCGCGCGTGTGTCACCCCGTTCAGCCGTTTGGCAACCCACCGCGCGCGTTGCGTCACGCCGCTCGCCCGGGAGGTCATGGGCAGCGTGATATCCGGATGCATGCCCATTTCGCGCGCGAGAATCTGACCGCGTCGCCCGATCAGGACAAGCGCGTCCTCCGGCCTGCGCAGATCGCGGACCTGCTCCATGATCCGCGTGTTGAACCCGCCGACAAACCCGTTCTCGGACGTGATTGCCAGCAGCACCGACGGGCTGGTCTTTGCGCGTGGGGTCGGGCTGGCGGTTTGGCCCAAACGTGCAATTGCGCGTTCCACCGTTCCGCAAAAGGCCTCGGTCCCGCTCAGAGCCTCCTGAGCCTCGCGCGCCCGCACCGCCGCCATCGACCGCATCGCGCTGACCAGAACACCAAGCTGTTCGAGGCTTTCGAGCCGGGCCTCAATGCGGGCAAGCTCGGCCATCTAAACCTTCGCTCCGGTGCCCGCAGCAGTCGCGAACTCCTGCACGCAGGCGCGGGTGAAGTCGCGCAATGCGGCGTGGTTTTCTTCGGACAAGCTGTTGGTGGCGTCGATCTCGGTCACCATGCGCGGGCGCTCCCGCGGCAGTCGTCTGGCCAGCACGGTCCGGAATTTCGGAATGTCCGGCAGGGCCATATCGTCGAGCATCCCCGCCGAGACCGCGAGCAGCAGAGCGACCTGCAAAGAGAGGGGCAAAGGCTGATATTCGGGTTGTGCAAGGATCGCCCGTAGGCGGCGGCCATGCGCAATGGTTTTGGCCCTCTTGTCATCCACCATCGCCCCGAAGCGGGTAAAAATCTCCAGTTCGAGATATTGCGCGTAGTCGAGCTTGAGAGACTGTGCGAGCGACTTGATCGCCTTGGCCTGCGTGGCCCCGCCGACGCGGCTGACGCTCAAGCCCACGTTCACGGCGGGTTTTTGTCCTTCGTAAAAGAGTTTCTGACCAACGATCACCTGCCCGTCGGTGATCGAGATCAGGTTGGTCGGGATGTAGGCGGTCAGGTTTTCCGCCTGTGTTTCGGCGATGGGCAGCGCCGTCAGGGAGCCTCCCCCATGCTCAGGCGCAAGTTTCGCGGCGCGTTCGAGCAAACGTGCATGGAGGTAAAACACATCCCCCGGATAGGCCTCGCGGCCCGGCGGCTTTCTCAGCAGCAGCGATAACTGCCTGTAATCCATGGCGTGCTTTGTCAGATCGTCGAGCACGAGAAGGGCGTGCTGGCCCCGGTCCCGGAAGTATTCTGCGATGCTGCACGCGGCAAACGGGGTGATCCACTGAGCGCCCGGCGCTGCATCGGCGGCACCGACCACGAAGATGCAGCGCTCCATCGCCCCATGTGCCCGGATTGCCTCAATGACGCGGGCAATGGTGGAACTCTTCTGCCCGATCGCTGCGTAGATGGAGATTACATCGGTGTCGCGCTGGTTGATGATCGTATCGACAGCAATCGAGGTCTTACCGGTCTTGCGGTCCCCGATGATGAGTTGCCTCTGGCCGCGCCCGAGCGGGATCATCGCGTCGATCACAGTCAGCCCGGTCAGCATCGGCTCGGTGATAAGGTCGCGCTCGACAATGCCCGGAGCGGGCCGTTCAATCGGATCGAAGCGCTCGGCGGCAATGGGCGGCCCGTCATCCAAGGGCGCGCCGAGGGGCGAGAGGATGCGCCCCAGAAGGCTCTCGCCAACCGGCACGCGCGCGATCTTTCCGGTATTGTAGACCCGGCTGCCAGCGGTGATCGCGTCATAGGGCAAGAGCAGAACGCAGCCCAGAGAATTACCGGCAATGGTCATTGCCAGCCCCATGCTGCCATCCTCGAAGCGCAGAAGCTCGCCCAACTTTGTCTGTCGCAGCCCCGACACGTGCGCGACCCCGTCGCCGATCTGCTCGACGCGCCCGATCTGTTCCAGCTTTGGGTCAAGATCGGCGTGGTCCAACTGCGTGCACGCGGCGGATATCCAATCCGACAGGTGCTTTTCCATCGCCATCGCTCAGACCTCCAGAGCCTGCGTCGCCCGGTCGAGCCGGTCCGCCACGGAGAATCGCAGGGCCGCATGCGGGAAATGCAATTCCACGCCTCCGAGCAGGTCCGCGTCTTGCGCGAAAACCAGGTGCGTCTGTGCGCCGAATTGCTCCGAGAGAATGGCCTCCCACGCGTCCTTTTCCGCGCTTGGTATGGGCCGCGCCGTGACAATCGTGATCGCTGCATCGTCCGGGCGCAGATCCTCTTTCAGATTTTCGAGATCGGCGGGGTGCAGACCATCGAGATATGCGCGCACTTGGTCCAAAAGGTCTTTCCCCGTCGCTTGACCGGCGAGCGCGGTTTGCGCCAATCGCGCCGCCAGCGCGCCGATGCGGTGCTTCAGAGCGCCGAGGGCTTGCTCTTCTTCACGCGCGATCCGTGCCTGCGCGGCCTCCAGCAAGGCTGTCGCCTCTTTGCGGGTTTCTTCGAGGCTTTTCGCGCGGTCTTCCTCCAGCGCCTTGTGAAAGGCGGCATCCTGCGCAGCGCGGTCCTCGGCAAATTGCGCGGTCTTTTCTCCGTAGGTTCGGCGGATCTCCTCTGCGTCCGCAAGCTTCTGCGCAGCCGTATCGCTCGCCGCCTTGTCTGCCGCTTCGCGCTCTTCGATGATCTTGCGGATCGGACGGTAGAGGAACCGGCTCAGAAGCCAGATGACGACCAGAAAATTGATCGTCTGAAGTCCCAATGTCCACCAATCGATCTGCATCGTCAGCCGACGAACGGATTGGCGTAGAGGAGAAGAAGGGCGATGACGAGGCAGTAGATCGCCATTGTCTCGATCATCGCGAGGCCTACGAACAGCGTCCGGGAGAGGGTTGCGGCGGCCTCTGGCTGGCGGGCAATGGCCTCCATTGCGGCGGCGACGGCACGGCCTTCGCTATAGGCCGGCATGATCGCTCCAAAGGAGACAGCGATCACCGCTCCTATGATGCTGACGAGTTCGACATAGTCCATGATGGTCCTTTCCTTATGTCTCGATGGCTCCGACTGCCGCCGCGATGTAGACGGTTGCAAGCACGGTAAAGATGTACGCTTGGATGATCCCGATCAGGATACCGAGCAGTAAAAACGGTATCGGAACCAGCAGGCCGGCGAGAAACACCACAATGGCGATGACGAATTCATGGCTCATCATGTTTCCGAACAGGCGGATCATCAGCGAAAAGGTGCGCGTGAGTTCCGACAGGACGTTGAGGGGCATCAGAAACGGGTTGGGCTCTAGATAATGGCGCAGATATTGCCTGCCGCCCCGGACCTTCACGCCATAGAAATGCACCGAAAAGAAGACGATGAGCGCTAGAGCGGCCGGTGTTTCGATATGGCCCGTGGGCGGTTTCGCATCCGGCACGACCGCCGTGAGATTGGCAAGGCTCAGGAACAAAAAGAGCGAGCCGAGCAGCGGCAGGAAGGGCCACGGATCGCGGCCGAGGATGTCGCGCAATTGCTTGACGATCGACAGAACGACGACTTCCAGCGCCGCCTGCACTGGGCCGGCGTTATGGGCAGGCTTGCGCAGCGCCACACTCAGGAAAGCCGCAAGCACGAGCATCAAGGCCCAGGTCGTGACCACGGCCCGGCTGATCGGCACGGGGCCGATGTGGAACAGGATATCTGGTACGAGCGGGCTGGACTCCATCAGCCCTGCCTCTTCACGCGCCAGATCGCGACCGCGCGGGCGGCTAGGAAGCCAAGCAGGGTCCAGATCAGGGCCACAGCCCCCTGCATGGCGGCCAGAGCCAGCACAGCAGCGGCCAGCAGGGTCCGCACCCCGAGCCAGAGCGCCGCGCCGCGCCAGTCCGCCGCGCCCTCGATTGCCGCGACCGTGCGGCCCAGAAGGGCGAAATAGGCACCGCCCAAGGCAAGGCCGGCGGCCAGCCAGACAAGGTTGCTCGAAAGAAGAGTCGGGGTCATTTCTCATTCATCCTTTGCCATGCGAGATAAAAACCGAAACATGCTCCGGCGAAGGTCAGGGCACCGCTGAATGTCACGCCCGTTTCGAGTTTGCCGTCGAGCCAGCGCCCGATGAACACGCCCAGCAGGGTCGGCGTCACGATCAGCCAACCCAGCGCGCCGATCATCGACAGGTTCTTCCACAAGGGGCGTTCGCCCTCTTCTGCCCACCGCCTACGGCGCTCTTCCTCGGCGCGGATCGCGTCCAGCATTTCGTTGCGGTCGTTGTGCTCGGGGTCGCTCATCCTTGCGCCTCCCCTCTGTCGGGACCTGCCCCGCTCTGCAGCTTCGGCGTCGCCGCAGGCTCGCCCAGCCCCCGCACTAGACGTTCGATCTGCCGCATAGTGGCCAGATGCAGACGCTGTTCGGAAGTTCGGGTGACGTCCTCCTCCACGTCTTCGCGCTGCAGCTCCGCCAGCGCGGTGGACCCCAGATCCGCGAGTTGGTCCTCGCGCCATGCACCGCGCGCGGCGATGTCGATCCTGCGTCCGTCTTGCACAGTCAGAATGCCGCCCCGGACGACGATCACTCCGTCGCGGGTCCGAGAGCGCCAGCTAACCACCGAGATCGGCAGGACCGTCAGGAAGTCCGCATGTCCCGGGGCGATGCCGAAGCTGCCGGTATCGTCCTCAGCGCGGACCGCCGCGATCTCAGCAACATCCTCGACGATCTCCGTTGGTGTGACAACAACCAGCCTCATGACGCCTCTTTCGCTCGGCCCTGCCGTGCGTGGGCATCGTCCAGCGTGCCCACCATGTAGAGTGCGCCCTCGTCCCAGGCGTCAGTCCCGCCGTCGAGAATGGTCTCACAGCCCGTCAGCGTTTCCTCGAGGCTGACAGAGACTCCGGGCCGCCCGGTAAATTGTGAGGTGACCACGAAAGGTTGGGTCAGGAACCGGATGAGACGCCGGGCCCGGCCCACGGCCTGCCGATCTGTAGCGCTCAACTCATCGATCCCGAGCAGAGAAATGATTTCCTGCAATTCGCGGTATTGCTCGATCAGCCGCCGCACCCTTTCGGCGGTGTCGTAATGCCGCTGCCCCACGATCAGCGGATCGTGCAGGGACGAGCTCGACGCGAGCGGATCGATGGCAGGATAGAGCCCTTCGCTCGCCATGTCGCGGCTGAGCACGATGGCACTGTCGAGATGAGTGAAGGTCTCGGCAACCGCTGGATCGGTGAAATCGTCGGCGGGCACATAGACGGCCTGAATGGATGTTACCGCCACACCCTGTACCGACGCAATGCGCTCCTGAAGCTCCGCGATCTCCGTCGCAAGCGTCGGCTGATAGCCCACGCGGGAGGGCAAGCGACCCAGCAGGCCAGACACTTCTGAGCCCGCCTGAACGAAGCGGAAGACATTGTCGATCAGGAACAGAACATCCTGCGCCATCTCGTCCCGGAAATATTCGGCGACGGTGAGGGCCGAGAGCGCAACGCGCCAGCGCGCCCCGGGCGGCTCGTTCATCTGCCCAAAGACCAGAACCGTGCGGTCGATCACGCCGGATTTCTTGAGGTCGAGCCAAAGCTCATGCCCCTCGCGCGAGCGCTCGCCGACCCCCGCAAAAACTGACTGGCCCTTGTAGCGGTCGGCGATGGCGCGGATGAGCTCCATGATCAGTACCGTCTTGCCGACACCTGCGCCGCCGAACATCGCCGCCTTACCGCCCCGCGCGAGCGGCGCCAGCAGGTCGATCACCTTGATCCCGGTGGAAAAAAGCTCGGTCCCGGCGCTTTGCTGCGAGAGCGCCGGGGCGCGTCGGTGAATGCCGCGGCGCGGTGTGTCTTCTGGCAGGTCCGGCCCCTTGTCGATCGTCTCACCCACCACGTTGATCATCCGGCCCAGCACATTCTCACCCACGGGAACAGAGATCGGGCCCTCCGTCACCCGCACAGGCGTTCCGCAGGCCAGACCCGCAGCTTCCTGAATGGCCACGCAGCGCACATGCGTTGGATCGGCATGTTGTTGCACTTCCAGAATCAGCTTTTCCGGGCCGTCCCAGTCAACGTCCAGCGCCGTGTTGATCTCGGGCAGATCGCCGTCCGGGAAGGTCACTTCGATGACCGAACCTTCAATGCGAGAAACTTCCCCCGGCCTGCGCGGAGGGGTGTCCTGCGTCACGATCCCGATATCTGCGTCCTCCCTCCGCATCTCAGTGCATCATCAAAAGCGGGAGCGGGGCGTGGCGGATCATGAACCGTGTGACACCGCCGAAAACCGCTTCCCAATTGCGGAAATGGCCATAGCCGCCCATCACGATCAGGCCACAGTCCAGATCGGCTGCGGCTTCCACCAGAACCTCACCGATTGGCTCGGCCCGTTTCGGGCGGTTTTCAAGAACGCAGGCAATCCCATGCCAAGCCAGATGCTCCCGCACACTTGCGCTTTCGGGCGGCTCTTCGTGCGGGTCCGCGACATGCACGAGAACGGCTTCCGTCAGCGGCAAGCCACTGGACAGCCACGCCGAGATGGCGCGCACGCAGGCGCTGCTGCCATCCCACGCAATCAGGGCAGGGCGCGGCTCGGCTTGGGTGGGCACATCTGGCAGATAGAGCACAGGGCGCCCTGAGCGCAACAGGGTCGCTTCGAGGACATTCTCCGCCATCAGGTTGTATTTGGCGGTTTCAGGGGTAAAAATCGTCATGTCGGCGCGTCTGGCCAGCGGCGTGATCGCGTCCAGTGGCTCGCCCTTCACCTGATGCCAGGCCCCGGTGGCCCCTTCCGTGCCGACAGGCCCTTGCCGTAACCCCAGCCCCGCCTCCTTCCGGAGTTTGCCGAACATGCGACGCGAAGCCTCGGCGACACTGCGCCCCTGGTCTTCCATGCGGTCTTGAATATCGGCCAAGAGACTGTCCCGGTCATACGGCTCTATGCCTGTATAGACAAACGTGTCTTCTGGGTCTGGACGCAAGAAAACAACGTCGAGATGGCACGACAGGCGCTGAGCAAGGGCGATCCCCCGGCTCAGACTCGAACGATCATAGCGCCCCGGCGCGATTGGCATCATGATGTTTCGTATTGTCAAGTTCTGACCTCACTGAACTCGTCCCGCTTCAGCCAAGCGCCCCCCTGCACCAGGGGCTTTTCGAGCATCGGGTTTATCATAGATCGGCCTGGTCTTCTTACTTTGATCTAAGTCAGGGCTTAAACCTGCTGCGATCCTATTGTTGACCTTGGAAAGCAGAGACGTGGCAAGAGGTCAGGAGCGGACATGATCAGTTTCATGATGCAAGTGTCGCGCGCCCTGATCGCTCTCCCCTTGGTTCTTCTGTCCTGCCAAGGTCCGGCCGCCGATGCAGCGCTCGGCTTTCTGGCCCGCGACCGTGTTGCGCTCACCGCGACCGCCAACGAGATCATCACCGATTTGCCGGTTGCGGAAGGTCAGACCGTGACGGTGGGAACGGTGCTCGTGCAACTCGACGACAGGCTGGCGAGAGCGAACCTCGACCTCGCCCTTGCGAACGAGGCGCAGGCGCAGGCCGATCTGGAGCGGATGCAAACCGGGGCTCGTGAGGAGGAAATCGAGATTGCACGGCTGCGTGTCGAGGGGGCGCGGGCCGTTTATAGCGAGGCGCAGGGCACAGTTGAGCGTAACAGCCAACTACTGGAGCGGGGTGCGGTCACGCGCGCCGGGCTCGATCAGGACATCGCTCGCCGGAATTCGGCGCTGGCGGAGCTCAGAAGCGCCGAACAAGCCCTGCACGAGATCGAAACTGGTGCGCGCGAGGAAGACATCCGGATTGCCGAGGCAAAGTTGCGCGCAGCTGAGGCTCAGGTCGCGGCCGAACAGATCCTGCTTCAGAACCTGACGATCGTTGCGTCCCGCGACGGCACCCTCGATAACCTTCCGTGGACCTTGGGCGAGAGGGTCCCCAAGGGCAGCCCTGTCGCGATCTTGCTGACCGGAGCGCGCCTCTTTGCACGGGTGTATGTCCCCGCGCCCGTCCGGACAAGCCTGAAAATCGGAACCGACGTGCAGGTCGAGGTTGATGGTATAGCGGAGCCATTCACGGGGAAAGTTCGGTGGATCAATTCCGAGCCCGCCTTCACCCCCTATTACGCGTTGAACCGCGAGCAACGCAGCCGCCTCGTCTATCTAGCCGAAATCGACTTGCCGCCCGAGGCTGGCGATCTCCCAGTCGGTCTGCCCGTGACAGCCTATCTGCCGTGAGCGGGTTTGTCGTGGAAACGTGGGGGCTAACACGGACCTTCGGGGCCAAGACCGCTGTCGACCGGCTCGACCTGAAGATCAGCAAGGGCACGGTGTACGGCTTTCTGGGACCGAACGGGTCGGGAAAGACAACGGCCATGCGGATGCTGATCGGCTTGCTGCAGCCGTCTTCAGGTGAAGCCGAGATTTTGGGCACCCGGCTTCCCGGCAATGCCGAACCGCTCAAGCGCCGCATCGGCTACATGACGCAGGGCTTCACGCATTACCGCGACCTTACGGTTCTGGAAAATCTAAGCTTCATTGCGGATATCCACGATCTCGGGGGCCGGGAAAAGCGCGCGCGGATAGGAGAGATGCTCGAAACCTACGAGCTGGCCGCACAGGCGCACGTCCTCGCGGGCGAGATGAGCGGCGGACAGCGCCAGCGTCTTGCCCTTGCCGCGACCGTTCTGCACCGGCCCGAACTTCTGTTTCTCAATGAGCCTACGGCTGCGGTCGATCCCGAGACGCGCCGAAATTTTTGGGAGCGGCTCTTTGACCTAGTCGAAGCGGGCACCACGATGATCGTGTCGACCCATCTGATGGACGAGGCCGAAAGGTGTCACCAGATTGCTATCCTCGACAAGGGCCGCAAGCGGACCGACGGCGCACCGCGCGACCTCATGGAGCGCGTTGCGGGACGTGTGATCGAGGTGACCGGCCCTGACGTGCGACCCGTCAGTCGCCACCTTGCCGACAGCCCGGACATACTGTCGGTCGCGCAGGTTGGATCGCGGTTGCGGGTGCTGCTCAGTGCCGGAGTGGACGACCCTCTGGGTGTGGTGACGGACAGACTGAAGGAGTTTGCGGATATCCACACGCAACCTACGCGGCCCAATCTCGAGGATGTGTTCATTCTCGCGACGCGGGAGGGCGCGGCGTGATTTCGTACCGGCATATCCTCGCCATCCTCCGCAAGGAGTTGCGGCAACTGCGCCGGGACCGGCTGACCTTCGGCATGATCGTGATGATCCCGCTGATCCAATTGGTCCTGTTCGGATATGCTATCAACACCGAAGTCCGCCACATCCCCGCCGCACTCGTTGATCAGAGCAATACCGATGTGAGCCGCGCGATGACGCAGATGGTGCAAGCCACGCAGGTCGTCCGGTTCGAGCGCCAGTTCGCAACGGTTCCGGAGGCCGAGCGGGCGATCGTGCGGGGCGAGGTGCGGGCTGCCTTCATCATCCCCAAGGATGTTAGCCAGCGCCTTGTGCGCAACCCGGCCATCGGCGCGCGCTTTTCGCCGGGCGTGCAGGACCCGACAGCGCGGCCCGTGGCGCAATGGATCGCCGATGGCTCCGACACGTTGGTGGCGGCGGCTATCCGGTCCCTGCGCTCAATGCCGCTCGGGCCGCTCTTCCGCGAGGCGGCAAATACCCCGCCCCTGACCTTCGAAGTCGCCCTGTTCTACAATCCAGAGCAACGGACCGTGGTGAATATCGTACCGGGTCTTGTCGGGATCATTCTCACGATGACGATGATCATGTTCACCGCCGCCGCGATCGTGCGCGAAACCGAGCGTGGGAATATGGAGATGCTGATCGCAACGCCCATCCGCCCGCTCGAACTCATGATCGGCAAGATCGTCCCCTTCGTCGGCATCGGCCTCTTGCAGGTCGTGATCATCCTCAGTCTGGGATGGGCCCTGTTCTCGGTCACCACTGCCGCCTCGGTCTGGACCCTGTTGATCGTGACCTTGCTCTTTATCCTTGCGAGCCTGTCATTGGGGCTGGTCATCTCGACCTTCGCCAAGAACCAGCTTCAGGCCATGCAGATGACCGTGTTCGTGTTGCTCCCGTCTATCCTTTTGTCGGGGTTCATGTTTCCCTACGAAGGGATGCCCGAGGGCGCGCAGGCGCTTGCGGACCTGCTGCCGGTCACGCATTTCATGCGGATCATCCGCGGTGTCTTTCTGCGCGACGCGGGGCTTGCCGATGTGTGGCCCGACGCTCTGTGGCTGATCGGGTTCGCGGTGCTCGGGATGGCCGCCGCATCGCTGCGGTTCCGCAAACGGCTGGATTGAGCGCCGTGAGTTGCAAGCGCGCAAGGAAGGCGCAAAACGAAAGTAGGATCGTGCAAGACAAGACCAGCGCAATCAAGAAACCCGAATTGCGGCACCGCGTCATGGCGGGCTTTATCGGCAATGTCGTAGAGTGGTACGACTTCGCGCTCTACGGCTATCTGGCGGGAGTGATCGCGCAGGTGTTCTTCCCTTCCGAGGACGCAACGGCTGGCCTGATCGCCACCTATGGCATCTTCGCCGCGGGCTTTCTGATGCGCCCCTTGGGGGCTGCGGTCTTCGGCTGGTTCGGCGACCGCTATGGCCGCGCCCGCACCATGCAGATCTCGGTGGCGATGATGGCGCTCCCGACCTTGCTGCTCGGCCTTCTGCCAACCTACGCGGCGGTTGGCGTTCTGGCGCCGGTGCCTCTAGTGCTGGTGCGGATCCTGCAAGGCATTTCCGTGGGCGGCGAATTTTCGTCCTCGGCAACGTACCTCGTCGAGACCGCGCCCCTGCGAAAGCGTGGCCTGACGGGCAGCTGGGCCAATATCGGCTCAATGACCGGATCGCTTCTCGGCGTCGGCGCGGCTGCCCTCGTTACCACCCTTTTCGATGCACAGGCCCTGCAGGACGGCGCATGGCGCTTGCCATTTCTAGGCGGGGCAGTGCTCGGGCTGTTGGCAATCTTAATTCGGCGCAATCTGCATGAGTCTGATCGCTTCGATCAGCACCATGGTGCGCGCGAAGAAACCTCGCCGCTCTTGCAGGCTTTCACGACCAACCTGCGCGAAACACTCCTCGCCTTGGGGTTTGCGGCCAGCTACGGGACCTGTTTCTACATCGCCTTTGTGTATCTGCCAGAATGGTTGTCCGGTCAGAACCTCATGGCCCGCAGCACCGCGCTGACGGTCAACACGGCGATGACGGTCTTGGTGATCCCCCTGATGCCGCTTGCGGCGATCGTCGGTGACAAGGTTCTGGCGCGGCGCACCTGGATCGCCTTGGCGCTGTTGGCGCTCGGCTTGATCGGATGGCCAATGCATCTGTGGATGCTGAACTCGGGCGGCGCGATGCTCCCGGTCCTTCTCTTTCATGTCCTGGCCTTCGCCCTGTTGGCAGTCCCGCTGGGTTCGGGTCCAGCCTTGTTTGTGGAGATGTTCCCCGAGGAAGATCGCTTGTCGGGCTACTCGGTGGCGTTCAATCTTGGTATGGGCGTGTTCGGAGGGCTTACGCCGATGATCGCTACAGGCCTGATCGCGGCCAGCGGGATCGCGACCGCGCCTGCGCTTTACATGACGCTCGCCTGCGGGCTCGCCGTGATCTGCCTCGCGCTGGTGCCGGACCGGAGCAGAGATCCGCTCCGGTGAGACGCCAGATGGCAGACACGTGGCGGCGATGCCGCCCCTGTTCAGAGTTGCTTGCGCCAACGGGTTGAGACCGGCTCACTCCACAGGCGCCCCGAATAGCGTTGCAAAGATTGCCAGAAGGACCGCTACAGCGAAGAGACCGGCCTTGACCGGGTCTCCGGCAGCCCTTGCAGACAGGGCCGCGATACTGGCCTGCAGCGCGTAATAGGCGGCAAAGGCGCGCGAGGCATAGCTGATGATTTCAAACACATTGGCGGACCATGTCAGGAAAATCCCGAAGCTGACGACTACGAGATAAGCAAGCCGCGCGGTGATCCATCCATCTGTGAGTTCCTCGATCAAGCCTCCTGAGCCGCTTGCATCGGCGGAAGCGGCGCTGAACTGGGCGCTGAGCGCGGAGGCGACGAGCAAGGCCGGAAGGATCGGGGTGACCACGTTCATCAGATCGATGATCGCGGTTGCCTTCAATGTCAGGACCTTGGTTTCAAAGCTGTACGTCAACAGGCCGATATAGAGAATGTAGATCGCTGCCGAGACCAGCTGTGCGATCTTCATGGACCTGATGCGCATTGCGGCATCGTAAGTCTTGCCAAGATAGCGCGAGGTTTCAAAGCCCTGCACGGTCACGATGAGACGGGCGGCCAACATGAGGGCGGGCCATCCCGAGACCGTAGCGGGGTGTAAAACGAGCGTGCCGGCCTCCACGCTTTGGGCGAAATGAAACGTTAGACCGATCAGAAGGCCCATGATGATCGACAGGTTGAGCCCGACCGCGACCTGTTCAAGGCGCTCCATCGCGGAGAAGCCACGGGTCCAGCCGACAAACAGAATGACGAGGAACACCGCCGTGGTCAGCAATTTCGCATGATAGCTGTCATTCAGCGCCGTCAGGCGAATGCCGAACACGCCAAACAGGTTCAGGTAGTAGGCAACGGAAATCACATAAGCGAAGGCTAGGCAGGCGGAGGCCGCGGTCTCGATATACTCCACTGGCGGCGCCCTGTTTGCGGTCTGGTCAAGTGTCTGGATGTTGTACCGAATCGCCCATCCGAACAGATAGGCCATGAGGCAGAGCGACGCCATGACCAGAGGGGCATAGGCGCCGTAGCTGACATCCATGATCGGTCCCAGCACGAGAAAGCCGCTGCCGATGATCGAAGCCAAGGGTGTTATAGTGGCCCGCCAAAGCGGCGCGTTCGCAAGTCGGGGTCACATCAGGAACGCGCCGATCACAGCGACCCCGACAAGAACCGCGATATTCACCATGGCCGTCGCGACTTAAAAAGCCCGCGTGGCGCGCTGCGGTCAGGACATGCCCATGTCAACGCGTTTGATCCAGGCCATGGCGTCTTGCTCAAGTGCGGCCACATGGTGGCCATGCGCTTCAAGCGATGCAATATCCGCGTCCAGAGACCCTTTGAGAAAGCGATACCGCGCCTTCAACTCGCCACTTGTGAGATTGTGCCCGTCATTCAGGTTGTTTTTGAAATCCATCTTGTCTCGGGCTTCTTCAATCTTGGCGCTGACCGCTTCGAGGCGGCTGTGCAAGTCGTCATTGGTTAGCAATGTCGTGATCCTTTACTGCGATTGCCGATGCGAACGACACCATAACCAACGGTTCGACGTGACTAGACAGCGCAAATTCGTCAGCGGAGCTTGGCCCGAAAAGCCAAACGAGGACGCCCGCATTGGGTCCTTCGAAAAACGATTGGCTATCTGGGCACGGCGCAGACGCCGATTGAATGCAACCTCCCCGGCACCGGACATGAGGTTTTCGACCATCGGGGTTTGCAATGCTGACAGTCCAGTATGCCTTGCAGCAGATGGCGCGGAAGGACGTTGCATTGTTGAGATAGTGCGCCTGTGAGCGGGCTTCGAAGTATTGGGCCATGCGTTCTAGGTCAGGCGCGGTTTGTAAATCCCGGCACCGTTCCCAACCCTCCCAATCCTTTGGCTGATGTCCCTCTGCCGCAAAACGCCGACTGGGATCATTTCAAAAATTGCTTGAGAGGCTGCTGTCATGCCTCGCGGCAAGCAAGGCGGATGGCGCGCTGCTGAAGCCTTCGTGCAGGATGCAGGCGAAGCAGGGCAGGCAGCGACAGCGGCTTGGATTTCGTGATAGGATGGTGGTCAAAGTTTCGGTTTGGTTGCAGGCTGCGACACGCCTGCAGCCCAAAGACAGCTCTCGGAGATACGGATGGCCGGAAAAATCCAGGATATTCTCGCACAGATCGAAACCTTGTCCGTGGAACTGGAGGAGGCGATCGCCGAGCGGCGCAAGGCGTTCGAGTATGAATTGAAGGACCGGCGGGCGCATTTCGAGAAGGAAGTCTTGCGTCGTCACCGGGCGCTGCGTGTTCCGATCCGGGCATTTCTGGCACGGGCCCGGCTGTCCCACATTCTGACAGCACCCGTGATCTACAGCCTGATCCTGCCCTTCGCTTTGCTGGACCTGTTTGTCAGCGTCTATCAAGCGATTTGTTTTCCCGCCTACGGCATCCCCAAGGTGCGCCGCCGCGACCACATCCGTATCGACCGGCATCACCTTGCTTATCTGAACGGGTTGCAGAAGCTGAACTGCGTGTATTGCGGATACTGCAATGGCCTGATCGCCTATGTGCGTGAGATCGCTGGCCGGACCGAGGCCTTCTGGTGCCCGATCAAGCACGCGGGTCAGGTCCGCCAACCGCATGATGCTTATCCGTATTTTCTGGATTACGGTGACGCTGAGGCTTTCGACGAGGGGCTCAAGTCCTCGCGCCAAGCGGTACAGATTGCCGAGCACGCCACCAATGCCCGAGGCAAGCGATGACCCTGCCGCGGGCCTTGATCGGCGGGCCCATTTTTCTTAGCCGAGTGTCGGATTTGACACCGTGGCCTGATGCCAGCGCGCCGAGCCTATGCTCCACCCCTGCATTATGTCAGCCGCAAAAGGACGAATCTGCTATCCTCACACCTCAGGAGGTTGCCGCGCATGATCACGCTATCGGTCAACAGACGCCGCGTTGAAGTGGAGGAAGGCGCCAGCCTGCTTGATGCCGCGCAAGCTGCAGGCGTTCATGTGCCGACGCTGTGTTATCACCCGCGCCTGCCAGCGCATGCCGTATGCCGGATGTGTCTGGTCGAGGTCGCGGGTCAGCAAAGCCCCCAGCCGGCGTGCCGCACCCTGGCGAAAGATGGAGATGTGGTCGACACGGACAGTTACGACCTCAAGAGTTTCCGCCGCGCCGAGGGCGAATGGCTGCTCGCGCGTCATCCGAACGATTGCATGCACTGCGAGGTTGACGGGGCCTGTCAACTCCAGCGCCTTGTCCATGAGAACCAATGGGAAGACCGCTGGCCGAAACAGGCCACTGGCGCGACGGATGCGGGCGAGGAGGTCCCGGGCGACCACACCTCCCCGAGCATCTGGCGCGATCTGACGAAATGCATCGAGTGCGGGCTGTGTGCGGAGGTCTGTGGAGAGACCGTTCAGAACCAGAATATCATCGGCTTTGCCGCGCGAGGATACGACCGTCGCCCTGTTACGGTCTTCGAGCAGCCCCTTGCCGAGACCAAGTGCATCTCCTGCGGGCAATGCACGCTCGTTTGTCCGGTGGGAGCACTCATAGAGGCACCGCAATGGCAAGAAGTTCTTCAGGTCCTCGATGCACACCGGCGCGTGTCGGTCGTGCAGGTCGCTCCGGCGACCCGGGTAGCGATCAGTGAAGAGTTCGGCTTGAAGCCGGGAACGATCAGCACAGGGCGGCTGATCAATGCCCTGCGGGCGCTGGGGTTCGATTATGTCTTCGATACCAACTTCGCCGCCGATCTCACGATCATTGAGGAGGGCTCGGAACTGCTCGCCCGGCTCAGGGGCGGCGCGGAGCTGCCGCTCTTTACGTCCTGTTGTCCGGGTTGGGTGAATTGGGTCGAGTTGAACCGACCTGATCTGCTGCCGCATTTGAGCACGACGAAATCCCCGCAGCAGATGCATGGGGCGATTGCCAAGCGCGGTGCCTTTGCGCGGTCCCTAGGACCGGATTTCGCGGAGGGCAAGGCCGAGCCCTTTGTCGTAAGTGTCATGCCCTGCACGGCCAAGAAGGACGAGGCCCGGCGGCCCGGCCAGTCGGGCGACGTCGACCATGTGCTCACCACGCGTGAACTGGCCCGGATGATCCGCTCCCGTGGCATCCCGTTTGGCGCGATCTCGGAGGATGGCCAGTTCGACAGCCCGCTGGGAGAAAGCACAGGCGCGGCACAGATATTCGGGGCGTCGGGCGGCGTGATGGAGGCTATGGTGCGCACGGTCTCGCATCTGACCGGCGCAGATGACGCGGTCAGTCTCGAATGGGAGGCCCTGCGCGGTATGCGCGAAGGCGTCAAGACAGCCACCATTCCGGGCATCGGGACCGTCGCTGTGTGCAATGGCATTGCCTCCGCACAGCGGCTATTGGAGGACGAGGCGTGGCGCGACGAGTTCATCGCGATAGAAGTCATGGCCTGCGTCGGCGGCTGCCTCGGTGGAGGCGGCGAGCCCAAGTCGATGGACCCGCAAATCCTCCAGAAGCGCGCGGCGGGGATTTACCGGGCCGACAGCAAGGCGCAGCGGCGCCGTTCCTTCGAAAACGTGGAGGTTCAGGCACTCTATGCGTCGGAGCTGACGGAGCCAAACTCCCCTGCGGCCCACCGTTTGCTCCACACCCACTATGCGGCCCGGACCTCGGAGCGCGCCCTGTTGATGCGGTTTCTCGATTGCGTTGACCGGCGGGATGGCGCGGCTGCTGCACGTCTCTTCGCGCAAGATGGCGTCTGGTCGACCGCGTCTGCGTTCGGCGATATCTGCGGGGCGGCGGAGATCGAAGCCTTCATCGACACCCAACTGCCCCCGCGCCAGTACGGTGCGAAATATGCCCGGCACCATATGGCCTCGGCGTCGTCGATTGATGACCTGACAGTGGTCACACCTGACGGCACGCACTGCCGCTTTGATCTCGAGTTTGCGCCTCACGCGGCCGCGCACCCCTCACGGCGGGTAATCAAACGTCTCGTACGCACGGTGCTTTAAAGCCTTGTGCGGATTGCGTCTGGCCTATTATCTGTGTCAAGCAGAGCGCGTTCGGGCTGTTGCAAGATTATGGTGGCGGTCTTGGAGGCATGGAGAAGTGGAGAACGAGTCAAAGCCTGCGGGTAAACCGGAGCCACCGCATCCAGAGCGGCGGCAAACCCAACTGCCGTGGACAAAGCCAAAGCCTCCTCATGAAGATCCCGAAGCCCTCGCGCTCGTCAAGGCGATCATGGAGTCCCCTGAATACAAGAGGGCTGACGAGGATATCGACTACCTGCGGAGCGAAGACACCCGTGGGGTGCGGCTGCAACTCGACTACCTGAAGGCGGAGTGTCTGCTGGAAAGCCATCGCATCCGGCATTCGATAGTTGTGTTCGGCAGCACAAGGATTCCGGAGCCGAAGGCGGCGCAGCGCAGGCTGGCCGAGCTCGAGGCCGCCCGGAACGCTCCGGAGGAGCATCGCCCGGCGGAGCTTGCCCGCGATCTGCGAATCGCGAAACGCCTTCTGGACAAGAGCCAGTACTATGATGTTGCCCGCGAGTTCGGGCGCATTGTCGGAAGGCAGGAAAACGCGAATGGCGGTAAGCTTGTTCTGGTGACGGGGGGCGGCCCGGGCCTGATGGAGGCCGCGAACCGCGGCGCGCATGACGTGAATGCGATCAATGTGGGCCTGAACATCACCCTGCCGCATGAGCAGTTCCCGAACCCGTATCTGACCCCCGGCTTTTGCTTCCGCTTTCACTATTTTGCGGTCAGAAAGTTGCACTTCCTGCTGCGTGCGCGGGCCTTGGTCGTCTTTCCTGGCGGCTACGGCACGCTCGATGAGTTCTTCGAGGCGCTGACGCTGATCCAGACCCGGAAGATCGCGCCGATGCCGGTGATCCTCGTGGGGGAGCGCTATTGGCGCGGCCTTTTCGATCCCGAGTTTCTGGTCGAGGAAGGCGTGATCGACCCCGAGGACCGGGATCTGTTCTGGTTCGCCGAGTCTGCGGAGGAAATCTGGGACGACATTCAGCGCTGGTACGACCGCGCCGGGAAATCCATCAACAATTAGAAAGTTCACTTCAGGATGCAGATTTCATTTCATGGCGCTGCCGGGACGGTCACGGGGTCCTGCCACCTTGTGACCGTGGGCAATCTGAAAATCCTTGTGGATTGCGGCATGTTCCAGGGCGGACATGAACTCAAGGAAGACAACAAGGAAGATTTTGGCTTCGATCCGGCGTCCATTGACGTCCTGCTTCTCACCCATGCGCATCTGGACCATTGCGGGCGCATCCCTTTACTGGTGAACTGGGGGTTCCGGGGCGACATCGTCTGTACGGCCGCAACGCGGGACCTCGCGCGGCTCGTCATGCTCGATTCAGCGCATCTGCACGAGGAGGAGGCCCGGCGGCGGCAGCGCCACGCATCGAAAGGGCATAGGCACCAGCCGCTCTATGACACGCTCGACGTGATGAATACGTTTGATCAGTTCAACCGCACCGTCGAGTACCGCGTGCCTGTTGATCTTGGGCGGGGTGCGAGCGCCATTTTCTACGACGCGGGCCATATTCTCGGATCTGCCAGTATCCTGCTGAGCGTGACCGAAGATGGGCGCAATCGTCGGATCCTATTCTCTGGCGATATCGGCGCTCCGGGGCGGCCACTTCTGAACGATCCTGATCCGCCGGGGGATGCAGATATCATCGTGATGGAAACTACTTATGGCGATCGCGATCACCGTGCGCTGGATGCGTCAGTCGAGGAATTGCTGGACGCCATCGCCGACACCCATGCCCGCGGCGGCAATGTCGTCATCCCGACATTCGCCTTGGAACGAACGCAGGAGCTTCTCTACTTCATCAACGACGGCATCGGACGAGGTGTGTTGCCTGACGATCTGAACGTGTACCTCGACTCCCCGATGGCAATCTCGGCCACGAAAATCTTTCGCCGCCATCCCGGCGCGATGAAGTCGGAGATCGCGCAGAAAATGCGCTCGGGGCATGATCCGTTCCAACTGCCCAAGCTGCATTTCACCCGTGAGGCGGCGGAGTCGATGCAGCTCAACCGTGTGCGCTCTGGCGCCGTGTTCATGGCCGGGTCGGGCATGTGTACGGGTGGGCGTGTCCGGCATCACTTGCGGCACAATCTCGGCCACGCCGATTGCAGTGTGATCTTCGTGGGCTTCGCCGCAAAGGGCACCTTGGCGCGCATCATCATCGACGGGGCAAAATCGGTGAAACTCTTCGGCGACCACATCCCCGTGCGCGCGCGCATTTATACAATCAACGGATTCTCTGCCCATGCCGGCAAGAGTGAGCTGCGCGCATGGCACAAGATGAACCGGGAGCCGGATATCACGTTCCTCATTCACGGGGAGGACGACGCGCGCAAGGCCTTCGCGTCGGGTTTGCAATCCAACCGGATCGAATTGCCCAGTCCGCACCAGAGCTTCGAGATATAACCGCCGGACCGATGGCGCCGACTGGTCCATAAACCCGCTCGTCCCCTGCAGTGAACATCCATGCTGCGTTCGCAGCTTTTCGCTGCAATCAGATCAATTTCTGTCTATACGCATACTTCTCATTTTAGCGCTGCCGCCCCGCTTTGTTCAAATTGGATCTTGTTTTCCATGGGCCGAATTCCGCTTCTTATGAGGAAGATTAGGAAAGGTTTGTCCCTTGCGCTCGGGCCTTCGCAACCTCGAGCGCAAAGCCTGCCAGCACTGCGTTTGCGTTTGAACCATACGTCAGGACCGGCGGGCAAGTGCAGTCCGCTTGCCCCAAGCCAATGCCAAGGAGCGGGTCAGGATTTCTTCAATTTTGCGCACGAAGCAGTCATTGGTTTGGGAGCGGCGAAAGTCGGGAAAGTCCGCAACTCGGTCATAGCCGAGTTATCGATCAGCGTCTGCTCTCTCGCGAAGCCGCCGCTCGAGGCTGGACGAGG
>NZ_JBXWNC010000032.1:0-20180 GCF_059610165.1 Ruegeria sp. YTSA135
CGTAACGATGCCCACCTTTGGCCCGCCAATGGGCACGCGGCCGCCAAGCGCAGAAAGTGGCGCGTCAATGATCGACTAGACAACCCATAGTCGGTACGCGTTTTTAACCATGCTTACGCTCATTTTTTCCGTCGCCACATCGGTCATAGCCCCTGTCGAGTTTGCTGCGGATTGCACCAACGGCCGCTTTTCTTGCTGCGATGCAGCCGATGGTTTCGCTCAACTGAGCTGCTGCATCTGCGAGCATCGGTCCCAGACCATGTCTGCATTGGGCTCGACTCGGTCATCTGAGCGTTTCTGTCAGGTGACTGAAAAGATACGCTTAGCCGACGTTGACGCCGAAATTTTCGAAACACGTACCTCGAAAGACTGCTTTGTGCAGGAGCGGACGGTGGCGAAAAATGAGGCTATGTCCGAGTCGCGGGACAAATTCGCCATGCGCTGCGGTTCAACCAATGGTTCACGAACGCGTGATCACTGTTGCGATAGTGACGTCGAGAAACAACTTACCTATCAGTAGGTAAGTAGAGCCAATTTGCACAGACACAGTGACACTGGAAGGAGACCAAACCATGCGCGTGAACGCCAACTTCAATGAACGTACCCTTGTACATTTTGAAGAGAACGATTGGGTTGCATCCCCGATGCCCGGAGTTGAGCGCAAGATGCTTGACAGAATTGGAGAGGAAGTAGCTCGTGCCACCACCATCGTCCGTTTCGCGCCTGGCAGCGCTTTTTCTGCCCACACGCATGACGGCGGCGAAGAATACCTTGTGCTCGACGGTACTTTTCAGGACGAGGACGGTGATTTTCCAACTGGTTCCTACGTGCGGAACCCGCCGACCTCGTCTCATACACCTGCAGCACAGGACGGCGCGACAATTCTGGTAAAGCTCCACCAATTCGATGCTAGCGACCGCAATCAGGTCCAGATCGACAGCGGCAAGGCAAGCTGGATTGAAGCAGCAGATGGTGTCTCCAGGTTGCCCCTTCACACAGATGTACGTGAAACTGTAGCGATGGAACACTGGGATGCAGGTACAGTACGCTCTATAGATGCCTCAGGCGGGCTTGAGGTCTTTGTGATTGATGGGAGCCTAAACGAGGGTGGCGATACCCTGTCCCGCTGGGATTGGTTACGGCTACCCGTCGGGGCGAGTTTCGAGGCGACCGCTGGCGCTAACGGGGCGCGAGTCTGGATCAAGACCGGCCACCTTAGTCACGTCGCAGAGAGCGCAGCGTGAAGCCAAACGCAAAGATTGTCATCGTAGGCGCAGGGTTGTCCGGCCTCGCTTTGGCGCATGCGCTGAAGCTTGAAGGGCGCAACGTGCTTTTGCTGGAGGCGCGCGACCGTGTAGGCGGTCGCATTCTCTCACAGGGCGGCTATGACCTCGGCCCTGCTTGGATTTGGCCGCACAACCACCGCATGCTGGCCCTCGTAGACAAGCTTGGGCTGCAAACATTTCCACAATACAGCGATGGAAGATTGGCGTTCGAGGATACTCAGGGAAACGTGCGTCGTGACTTCGATTTCGCCCCCATGGGTGACGCGCTTCGCGTTTCAGGCGGACTCGCTCAGATAACCGACGCCCTCGCCCAAAAGCTTGGTGATGCGCTGTGTCTTAGCCACCCAGTTCAGCGTGTGATCGAAGAAGACGAATTCGTGACATTGAGTGGAAACGGGTTTTCATTGCGCGCCGACTTCGTTGTTTTGGCGTTGCCCCCGCGCCTCGCTGCACAGATGGGTGTGGTCGTTCCAGATGTTCCAACGTGGATGGCCGGGCATGCCAAACTCGTAGCTGTTTACGACACCCCATTCTGGCGCGACGCGGGTCTGAATGGCGACGCAATCTCTCATCAAGGTCCGCTGGCTGAAATCCATGACGCGTCACCCATGGACGGCACCGAGGGTGCTCTGTTCGGCTTTGCAATGCCCGGCACGGCCCGACAATCCGGGTTCGAAGCGCAAGCGCTGGCGCAACTGGTCCGCCTTTTTGGCCCCAAAGCAGCCGAGCCGCGCGGTGTAATCGTCAAGGATTGGAGCGCCGACAAGGCTACCGCCACGTCTGCCGACCTCAAGCCGCTTAAAGCCCATCCTATGTATAGTACACTAACTCCTACTCAGCGGGTGATTTTTGCAGGAACTGAAACCGCACCGTCGCACGGTGGTTTCCTCGAAGGCGCTCTTGAAGCCATGGATGCAGCGCGGATGGAATTGTCGAGGGTGATGGTATGACATCAGAAGAGAAAATCCTTGCCGCCGCCGAGGCGCGGGTCCGCACTGGCGGCTACAACGGCTTTTCGTTCCGAGACCTTGCACGCGACGCAGGGCTGACCAGCGCAGGCGTACATCATTACTTCCCGACCAAAGCCGACTTGGTCGCTCGACTGGCCAGAAATTACACGTCCCGTTTCCTTCACGCACTGGATGATTGCCCGTCTGACGCGCGTGTCGAGCGCCTACGCGAGCTTTTCACGGAAAGCTTGCGCCAGGACGGAAAGATGTGCCTTTGTGGACTTCTCGCAGCTGAAAGCGGAGGTCTGCCTGAACCGGTCGCGGAGGCGGCAAAAACGTTCTTTGCAGCATTGGTCGATCGGCTTGTCAGCGCATTTCCGGACAGCGACGATCCGCTTTCTGACGCACTAGCAGTGCTCGCGACGCTGGAAGGCGCTGCACTACTTGCGACTGTGCAGGGTGACCCGGACGTCTTCGAAAAAGCAACATCCGCTTTGGGCTCAGACCTGCCGTTCCGTCGCCTTTCGTCTAACGACCGCATCAAACGGCCGAATGTCTGAGAATCGAGTCACACCGCCGAAAACGGCGAAGTTTCTGCGTTTCGGGAATGGCTGCTTCCAGAGCGTGGTCTAAGTTGGTCCCGCTGCGCCACCACATGACCGCTCTGAGCCCAGACCTACAGTTGCTGCGCCCCGTTCGAACTGGCAAAAGGCGCGGTCAGCGGACGCAGCCCATGATGGCAGTGGTCGACTTCGATCGTTCTACCATCAGTCCGCCGCTGCATTGCAGCTTCAACGAAGCGGTCGCTGGCGCGCCCTGCAGCGTGATAGGCTGGGCGACCGACCGCACGGCGGACGAGGCCGCCATTGGCTGCAACTCAACGGCGACAAGTCGTATGAACGACTGCTCCGCGAACCAAACTGGCATACTCTCTTCATGGCGCTGATCACAGAGGGCCCGAAAGAACTTCCTTTTGACCTCATGAGATGTCAATTTCACAGGAGGCGAAGGACATATGATTGGCCTTCTTAAAATGACTTTTGGAGAGGGTCATGACGAAACATGAACTATATGGATGCCCATGTTGCAGCGGCACGTTTGGTGGATTGTTTGCCGTAAACGATACCGTGCGTGATCTGAAAGAGCAGGCTGCCAGCGGGAGCGGGTGGTCCTGTAATTGGGGTATCGACTGGGCAAGTCTTGGCCGAAGGGACTTTCTGAAGAGTGGGGCGGCTGCGGCAAGTCTCGCTGCCCTCTTGCCTAAAGAGGGACAAGCGCAGACTGCATCGACCGAGACCACAACCATTTTCACCAACGCCAACGTGCTCACTGTTGATGATGATTTCTCCGAAGCCCAAGCCGTCGCTATTCGTGGCAACCGTATTCTCGCGGTGGGTACCGATGGGGAGGTGCGTGCCGTCGCAGGGGAGGATGCCTCTGTGATCGATCTGGAAGGCAAGACGGTTCTGCCGGGTTTCATCGATGCGCACACCCACGTCGTGTCCGGATCAGTCGTTGACGCCATCATGGAATACGTTGGCATGGCACGCTACACGACAGTGGACGAAGTGCTGCAGCACATCGCAATGCGGGTGGCGGAAACGCCCGCGGGCGAATGGCTCGTTTTCCGCAACTTCGACCCCGCTGTGCAGGACGGTGTCGATGCCCTGACCTTTGCCGATCTCGACCCGATTTCGACCGAGCACCCGATCTTTGTTCTGAATGCTTCCGGTCACCTTGCATACGCGAACTCCAAGGCGTTCGAAGTCTCTGGCGTGACCAACGATGTCGAGAACCCACCGGGTGGCGAATTCGTGCGGGACGCCGATGGTAATCTGACCGGAACGATTAAGAATAATGTGGCCTTCCTGAAAATTGCCGAAAACTACCCGGCAATGATGGAGGTAAACCCGGTCGATGGCCTGATAGGGCTGCTCGACAAGTGGGCGCAATACGGGCTGACTACAGTGTCTGAACTCAGTCTTGGCGCTCTTGCGCAGTCACCAGCTGACGCACAGGTCATGGCAGCGGCCGCTCAATCTGGCCAGATGAAAGCGCGCATCCGCGCATACCCCTTTTATACCCTTGGAGCAGAGACTTGGGACCAAGCCGGTGTCATGCAAGGCGACGGGAACGCTCTTGCGCGCATCGCGGGTTACAAGCTGGTCGCCGACGGCTCTAATCAGGGTTTCACGGGTTTGCAGCGTGAGCCGTATTTAAACAGCGACGACCGCGGACTTGCATATATGGCGCCTGAAGAACTTACAGCCGCTGCACTGGAGCGCGCGGAAAAAGGCTGGCATCTCGCGATTCACGGCAATGGCGATGCGGCGATTGATAACATTCTCGATACCTGTCAGGCGCTCGCGGACGCCGGATTAGACATGTCGCGCGTGCGCCCGCGGATCGAGCATTGCTCCATACTGCACGACGAACAGATCGCGCGAATGAAAGAACTTGGCGTATCGGCTAGCTTTCTGATTGGCCACGTTCATTACTGGGGAGTTGCTATGCGCGATGAGGTCTTCGGTGAGGAGAAGGCGCAATTGCTCGATCGGTGCCGCAGCGCAGAAGAGGCCGGGGTTGGCTTTACACTGCACTCTGACTTCATGGTCACCGATCCGGACCCGCTGCACATGATCGAGATGGCTGTGACGCGCCGCACTTGGAAGGAGTCGGACTATGTTCTTGCGCCGCAGGAGACCATCTCGGTCGAATCTGCGATCCGCGCCATGACATCCGAAGCGGCCTGGCAACTCTTCTCAGACCACGAAGTCGGGAGCCTCGAGCGGGGTAAGCTGGCAGACATGGTGATCCTCGAGCAGGATCCGCGCGACGTGCGACCAGACGAGATCAAGAACATCAAAGTCCTTGAGACATGGATGGACGGACGTCAGGTCTACGCTGCCTGATTGGACGAGGAGAGATACCGGTTGAGACCAACAAGAAATCTGTTAGCAGGCCTGTGTTTGACCATGGTCACCACTGTATCTGGATGGGCAGAGGAAACGCCCTTCTCGGTCCAGCAAGCCTTCGACGGATACGCTGCGGAAGAGGCACGCGACTGGGTCAGCGATTTTCAGCCTTTCTGATGCTCTTGCTGCCGGGCGCCCCGCCCTCTGGTTCGGCACCATTGGATCACAGGTTTTTCCGACAGCGCTCATCTCCAGCCGCCATCCGGCCAGCGAATTCCAGATCTGGGAGAGGGATGCGGTCGCCCAGATTTCGGCTGAAACTGCCTTTGGGACTCTTACCCTGGAGGAGTTCGTCACCCACCCAGAGAGTGGTAAGCGCGGTGTATTGATCGTGCATGAAGGAGAGATCGTCTATGAGGCCTACCCTTGCATGTTGTAGACCAACTCCCATGTCAGGGCGTCCTCTTCAAAAGTGTTCGCCGGCCTGATGATCGACAAACTGATCGAAGAAGGGCTAATCGAGGAAGACGCGCCAATCGGGAGCTATGTCGACGAATTCGTGGGCAGCGCATGGGAGAACATCCCGGTTGTCGATGTTCTCGACATGTCGACGGGTTTGAATCCCATCGATGGCCCGGCCTACTGCGCGGACCCGACCAATATCTCGGCACGCCTGCTAACCGCAGAGATGGGCGATTCAGACGAGTCCATGCTCGATGTTCTCCTTGATGCAGAGCCGGTCGCCGAGTCTGGTAGCGGTTTCGCAAACTCATCCACGGCCACACAGGCACTCGTTCTCCTGGCCGAGGCTGCAAGCGGCGAGCCATGGGCGCAGGTCTTTGACACCCGCATCTAGTCGCACGTTCGGTCTGACGCTCCAGTGCAGGTTCACCTGACGCCTGAGGGTATTGCAGTCGCCCATGGTTTTATATCGATCGGTCTGCGCGATCTTGCCCGCTAGGGGACACTGTTCACCCCCAGCCAGGATCAGGCGACGGTCGCCGAGGTCGTGACATCCGAAATTCTCGAATGCACGCAGTCCGCGCAACGCACAGCGGAGTGGTATCGCAACGGTCCGTCCGCCGAAAAGTTTATGGAGCGTCTCGGAGACGACAGCGTGGGCGGGGCTGGTCGCCAGTGGGACGCCATTTGGGAAGACGGCGATTTCTTCAAGAGCGGTGTCAACACGCAAGGCATCTATGTTTCGCCTGATCGCGATCTGGTCATCGTGTATTTCGCAGTAGACCCGACACAGCAGTTCCGGAGGTATCTAGGGCCTTTGGCTATTTCTGGACTTTTTGGGGGATAGGCCGCGGGATCGTCGCAAATTCTAGAAAGCCCACACCTTTCACTCGCTGGCAGTATTGGCCGCATCGGGCTCTGGGCCGTCATCCGATGGTTTCGCTCAGGCATTCTGACGAACTAGGCTGTTGATCGACCGCCTCGCGGACCAAGCCGCCTGATGCGTGCGCGGCACACCGTCACAATTCTCCAGGAGCCGGCTGTTCGGCGGAGGATTTCCGGAAGTCGGTTGGAGAGACACCGGTCCACGATTTGAAGGCGCGGCGAAAACTCTTCGGTTCCCGATATCCTAACTGCTCCCCGATCTTCTCGACGGGTAGGTTCGTGTCGGCCAGGAGCACGCAAGCCTTACACTCGATGAATCGGTTGCGTATCGCGCGAAAAGAGGTGTTTTCGTTTCTTAGGGCGCGCCGCAGCGTCCTGGGTTCGACGCCGAGCAGCTTGGCTATGTTTTTCGCTGTCGCCGATCCAGTTGCGGGACTCATCTCCATGAGAGCCATGACCGCATCTTCCATCGTACGCATGGGCTCAATACCCATAAGTTCTTTCACGTCCTTGAACGCCAGCGAGACGCTCGGGGAGCGGATATCTGGATTACCCACCGAGAGATCGCTGCAGCGGATTGCGACCGCAGGCGCATCGCCATAGCGAATTTCCGCACCCAAGAGTGCTTCGAGTTCGACCCTGTCCTTTTTTACATCGTGGGGCAGTTCAACCCAATCGGGCCGCCAGTCCTGACCAAGGAAGTGCCTTGCAACATTACAAATAAGAGGCAAGGTGCCCTCGTCGAGATGCCGGTGGCCAAGCACGGACAAATCTTCGGATACGCGACCGATCAAAAGGTGCTGTTCAGTTCTGGTAATAAAGATCTCCAAGCCGGGATGGGTGAGTATTAATGCGCGTCGGCCACGATCCAAGGCCTCCGCCAAGTTGGGCGCGCTCAATACGAACTCCGCGTAAGCGCCATATCGTCTGCAGTCAAAATCCCGGCCGACGCGTGCGCCCAAATGCCTGTCGCCGATAGCCCTGGCCACCGTCTCGAGCAAAGCAGCTTCGGCTGCATAGGGGACGAAACCGGAATCTACTGACTGAAGGTTTCGGTCGATATTGATTGCCTGCAGGGCCGCATCGACGATGGCCGGGGTTGCGTGTCGGTCGAGAAGCTCAATGACATGGGAGAATTCGATGATGTTAACGAACTTATAACGCATGTCGAGATTTTGTCCGAAAATGACCGTTCCTGCAATCCTGCAAGTTGATAACCTCCAAGAGATGATGAGGTTAACCCTCCACACGTCCGTCAGGCTGTTCGTCAGCGGGAGGAATAGAAATTTGATGAGACTTGGCAAACATCTCTGGATGACCGGCATTGCGGCATGCTCGGTCACATATTCAGCGTCATCCTACGCGCAGGAGCTTGTCGGCATGGCGCCCGACCCGGACGTCGAGTACTCGCCCTACCTGCAGCATGACTACCCGGACCAGGTGCTCTTCGGCGACACGCACCTGCACACCTCCTATTCAGCCGATGCAGGGCTTATGGCAGCGACCACGACGCCGGACGATGCCTATCGTTTCGCCAAGGGAGAAACGGTGATCTCTTCAAACGGAATCCCTGCGCGGCTTGCCCGACCACTCGACTGGCTCGTTGTCGCCGACCATGCAGAGAACCTCGGGCTCGTCATCGCGCTCGACGAGCAAAGCGCCTTGCTGGAGGGGAACGAGTGGGCCGAAGGCCTCGCCGAAGTCTTTGCGCCGCGCGACGCCGCCGCGATGGCCCAGTCCTATCTCTACTGGACCGGCGGCTTCGATCCCGAGGCGGCCGCGAGTGGCGACCCGTTGGCCGGAACCGGACTCGAGGCGTCGATGTGGCAGCGCATCACGGAGGCGGCCGAGCGTCACAACACACCGGGTGCCTTTACCGCGTTTATCGGCTACGAATGCTCTGCGGGTCCGGGCGGAAACAACCTGCACCGCAACGTGATCTTCCGGGACGGCAAGGATCTGGCCGATCAGGTCGTGCCATTCTCCTCCTACGACAGCGAGGACCCGGAGGATCTCTGGGACTGGATGGAGAACTACGAAACCGAGACCGGCGGTCAGGTGCTGGCGATCCCGCACAACGGGAATCTCTCGAATGGCCTGATGTTCGATGACGTGGCGATGTCGGGCGAGACCCTTTCGGCAGACTACGCCGCGAGCCGCATGCGCTGGGAGCCGGTCTACGAGGTCACCCAGATGAAGGGCGACGGCGAGGCGCATCCGATGCTCTCGCCCGACGACGCATTCGCCGACTACGGCACCTGGGACTTGGGCAGCTTCGGTGTCAAACTCAAGACACCCGAGATGTTGCCGCGGGAATACGCGCGGGAAGCCTACAAGCGTGGTCTGGCCTACGACTCGGAACTGGGCGCCAACCCGTTCAAGTTCGGCATGGTCGGTTCGACAGATTCGCATACGGGCCTCGCCACCACGACCGAGGACAACTTTTTCGGAAAGATCACGTTGACGGAGCCAACGGCCGATCCGATCCGCTTCGAGGAACTGGTCACCGGCCGGGCGACGCCGGACGATCCGTCCGACGATATTACCCACGCGCAGGTGCTTGCCTCCGGCCTCGCCGCCGTGTGGTCGAAAGAGAACACCCGCGAGGCGATCTGGGATGCGCTGGCCCGAAAGGAGGTCTATGCCACGACGGGGACACGCCTGCGCGTCCGCGTCTTCGCAGGGTCCTCTTTCTCGGAGGAGGACCTCGCACGGTCGGATTTCGCCGCCCATGGCTATGCAAACGGCGTCCCGATGGGCGGGGATTTGACGGGCCTCGGCAGCGACGACGTGCCCGGCCTGCTGATCCGCGCGCTGCGCGATCCCGACGGTGCCAATCTCGACCGCGTGCAGGTGATCAAGGGCTGGGTCGATGCCGAAGGCGCGACGCAGGAACGGGTCTACGATGTGGCCTGCGCCGATGGCCGGGAGATCCTCGATAGTGCCTGTGACGGTGCGGTGGGCAATACGGTCGACGTGGCCAGCGCAACCTTTACGAACGCGATCGGAGACCCTTTCCTGGAGACTTACTGGCGGGATCCGGATTTCGACCCGTCGCAGCGCGCCTTCTACTACGTGCGCGTCCTGGAAATTCCGACGCCACGCTGGACGACTTACGATGTCGCCTTCTTCGGGGTCGACCTGCCGGACGCGGTGTCACCAACCCACCAGGAACGCGCCTATACCTCGCCCATCTGGTTCACGCCGGGATAGCGCAGGAAGTTTGCACTCTCGCGCAAGGCCAAAGGCGACTTCGGGCTCGCTGCCGCCACCCGAGTTTTTCGGATGATTATTTCCTGCTAGAAAGGCCGCTTTCGAGCCTACCCTATGCTCTCGTTTGCGCCTGCAGCAAACCATTAACTGCCGCTTCGCTCGATATGAGACACGGTCGCGAACCGCAGACACCAGTCGGTCATCAAACGAAGCCGACCGGCAGCAGTGTCCCGCAACTCGGTCATAAGCCGCTCCGACTTTGCTGCAGCTACAACGAACTGCAGCTTTTCTTTCTGCGACGCAGCTGATGCCTCTGGTCGATTGGGTTGCTGCATCTGCGAGCGTCAGCGCCGGATCTTGTCTGCTGTGGGCTCAACGCAGTCACCTGACGGATTTACTCAGATGACCGATTAGCGGCTTTGAGCGGACATTCACCCCTGAAAACTCGGAGTTTCGAACAGAAACGACCGCTCGCACCAAAAGCGGTCGCTCTCCCAAATCTTGGCTACGACCGGCTTGCGGACAGATCTGCCAGTCGATCTGAATGTGTCAAAGGCAGCAAACGGCCCTTAACCGACATTCAGCACGGCATTGAAATTCTGCGGGCGCAGCCAGCATTCCGGACTTTCGCCGCGTCTGCAAAATCTCAGGTTGGCCGAACTTACACTAGGCGGACGAAGCCGCCGGATTGGATCACATGTTAGGTTTTGCTTTCTCAGATTGGAAGGCCTGCTTTCAGCCATCCATCCCGCCACTGCCCCGAGCATGCGGGAACGCTGAATATGGGGAGTCTCGTTTGCTCTTTAATGTCGAGATCCGGACGAAGTTCCTTCAGTTCAGCTACCGCAGCCCTTGCTGACTCCAGGTCTCCGTTTTGAGCCAAGGATGCGATGAGCATGAGATGCGTAATCACGAATTTTGCCCTAATGGCCAAGGCGTTTCGGTTGGCTTGTACGGCTTCACCATAGCGGCCAAGTTGGAAAAATGAGGAGGCTTGCCCGACATATGCTGCGTGTCGCAATGGATCTTTCGGACTGAGATTGATCGAGTGTGTCGCGTGTTCCAGAGCTTCTTCGGGTCTGTCGAGAAAATTCAGATTGATGCCAGCAAGCATGTGAACGATCGCAGCGTTCGGATTTTCAGCTAGTGCTTGTTTAAAAACTGCGCGAGCTCGCGGCAAGTCTTGTGCAAGCATAGAGATCGAGTGTGCGGCGTAAGCCAACGCAATTCCATCCGCGCGATCACTTAACAATACACGTTCTGCTGCGGCCACGGCTGCCTTCGGCCCTTCGTCAATCGGTTTCAGTCCCTGCACCATCCTTTGGATATGCAACCACGCAAGTAATCCAGCTGCCGACGAATAATCAGGATCGCGCTCCAACGCCAGACGCGTAAGGCGAATGGCCTCACGGTTGTCTTCGTCCGTCAACAGGTGAAAATGTGACTGGGCCCGGAGATAAAGTTCATACGCATCGAGGTTTTCTGTCGGTTTTTCCCGAGCGCGGACCGTCTCGGCATGGCGAACGGACGGTTCGATCGCCGTGACAACTTCCTGTGTGACCTGATCTTGAAGGTCAAAAACATCGTCCAGCAACCCATCGAAACGATCGGCCCAAAGATGACTGCCATTCTCTGCATCAATTAACTGTCCTGTTATCCGAAGACGCTGGCCTGCGCGCCTCACCGACCCCTCCAGCACATATCTCACGCCGAGCGCCTGCCCGACTTCGCGAATGTCGGTGCTCTTACCTTTAAACGTAAAAGATGAGTTTCGCGCCACGACCATCAACCAACGAAATCGAGACAACTCTGTTATGATGTCCTCGGTAATTCCGTCGGCGAAAAACTCTTGCTCCGGGTCGCCCGACATATTGTCAAACGGCAGCACAGCAATACCGGGTTTCTCAGCTTTGACGGTTGGACTTGTAACCGCCGAACCGACAGGCCAATGCCACACACCAACTGGGCGTGCAATGTTCTTCAACTCAGTCTGCTGACCGCCAGAGAACGAGGCGGCGGCGTTCCTGTCCAGGCTGTTATGTGCTGTGTCAGAAAGCAATATCTGCCCCGGTTCCGCTATTGCCTCGAGACGGGCAGCTATGTTGATACCGTCACCGAATATGTCATCACCTTCCGAAACGACTTCACCGGTATGTATGCCGATGCGGATTTGGATTTCCTGTGGTCGGTCAGCAATCTGAACAGCAATCGCGCATTCTGTTGCGGCTGATGCAGAGCGAAACTCAACAATCCATCCGTCGCCCATGCTTTTGATCAGTCGCCCATCATGGGCTGCCAAAGCGGGTATTAGATGATCCTCACGGAAAGCCTTAAGCGCTTTGAGTGTTCCGTCCCTATCCTGATCCATCAACGCCGAGTATCCGGCGACATCAGCCGCCAGCACCGCAGCAAGCCTCTTTTCCATAGTTCTCTCCCCGCTTGTTGGAAGCTAGCCTGCAGAGAGAGCACTGTCAGCCAGATAATCAGAGCAAGGAGGTCCTATCAGGAAAGCGCAACCGCTTTGGGCTCCTTGTCGCCATTTTATCGTTCGCAGCATGTTCGCCCGACAGGTCGCTCATCCCGACACGAACGGCCCTTAGCTGCTGTATTTGGGGCCGATTTTCTACGACTCAACTTTCCGAAAGCGAACTTCTGAGAAGCGTTGCGGAAAATGTCGGTTAGGGCGACGCAACCGTCACGGAAATTACCAAGATTGGATAGGGACCTTTGAATAGCCAGAAGACCAGATCTCCTAGGAAATCGGAGCATTAGCAGACCGATATGCCCTATCTCAACACGACACCCGTACAAACTTCACTGGTGTGTCAAACCCAGACAAGCTTGCTTCGTCCCATATCAACTCGCGCTGCGGGACTGAATCCAGCAATTCTGTTTGTGCCAATTCCTGTGACAAAACTATCTCTCCACCTTCCGCTTTCGATTGAAGACGCGCGGCCAGATTTACTGTGCTTCCAAAGAAATCCAGTCCCTGGTCTGAGCGCATGGCAACACAAGTCCCCTCGTGGATGCCAATCTTGAGTTTCAGATCAGGGTCGTTATTCAGTGCATTGAACTCGGAAATCTCGCGCTGGACGTCAATTGCAGCCTGAAACGCTGCTTCACCGTCAGAGAACGCGGCCATAACTGCATCACCGATAGTTTTCACCACGATGCCACCGTGTTTTCGCACGCACTTTTCCATGACCTCGAAATGCGAAACCACAAGCGCATATGCTGACGCATCGCCAATGGATTCATAAAGCGCAGTAGACTTCTCAAGATCAGAAAACAGGATAGCAACCTGACCAATCCCCGCCGTCTGTTTAGCCCCGAGTAATTGATCAGGACAGAAATCGCGGAAAGCTGGCAAAGTGGCAAGCCTGCCGATCGTCAGCCTATTCTTGCTGAACTTGGCGTTTTCCACCACGATTGTCCGTAGCTCTGACCCATCATTGCGGACCGACATTGTGTGGCCAGACCGTGTCGGATCACTTTGAACGGTATCGCCCGTCAGCGTCACACCAACCCAGGACGTACCATCGTAATCCGCAACAATTTCACCACCTGCCTCAACCGTCCGAATGCGGTATTGCCCCGCTGGCACAGCCAGTTCTTTTTCAAGGGCCTGGTTCGGCGCAACTGCTTCCTGCCACTTGATGTGTGGCACATTAGCAGGAGCCATCATGCAGAAGCTTCCGCGTGGCAATGTCCGGAGCCATGCAGACGGGCTAAACACCAATTCGACATTGTTCACGAAATCCCGGTCAAAATCGACATTGCACGACGAACAGTGCGCCGCGTCCGGAACATCGGCGAGGTTTTCCGCATCGGCTTTTCCATCGCGGCATCGCGGGCAAAGGATGACCCACCGCATGCTGAGGACGCCTGCCTTATGGGCAGCAATGCAGGTTTCGATCATTTGTTGTTCAGGCACACCCCAAGCGCTTGCCAGTTTCAATGGACGAATGCGGCGCAAAGAATGTGGATCAGCTTTCAACAGGAAGTTGCTTAGCGCACCGGTCAATCCGTGACCAAACGGGCCTTGGTCGATCTCCTCCATCGCCTCCGCCAAACGCTGCTTGGCCCGTCCGGATACTTTATGCAACTCGCCCCGCGGGACCGGCAGACGCAGGTTCTCGTACTCGGCCATGGTCTGGCGCATGGCTTTGACCGGCTGCTGCGTCATCCAGTGAAGGACACCGAGGCGAATAAGAGCGGTCCCGAGCAAACTGCTCCATCGCGCAAGAAAGATACCTTTGACGGTGGTTTTCCCATCGTTTTCATCGAAATGGACATGGACCGTCAGCTCATTAAAGGGACCAGTTTCAAACAGGCGGGTTTGGCTGAAATACTTTTGGACAGCCCATTCCCCCATTCTCTCTCGCCATCTAAGCTTAATCAGACCAATTTTCTTGTACGCTGCGCGTTCGATTGATCCATCTGCCGTAACCACATCTTCAGCTTCATATGGAGAGAACCCGGCACTGCTGATGGCGTGCATACGCTGTGAGTCGGACAACAAGGTCCAGACCTCATCAACTGGTCTGTCGAATGTCAGTATGTGCTCGATCTCGAGTGTTTTTTCCATTCCCGCGCCTATGAGCGACATGCCAAAACATTTTGGTCAACGGATCCGCCGATACAAATGGCTTCCGCAGAGAAAGTGCCAACCATGGCGCTTTCAAGCAAGCATGAACTGCGCGCCAGTTGAGTTTGCGTTCTAACCGGAGATTACGTTTATGAGGTTAATCGAGACGCATGAAGTGCTGAATCTGATCGGAGCAATTGCCGATATTCCGAATTGCGCGCTTTCGCTGCCCGCTAATCCAAAACTAGGTTTACGATCATTCGCGCATCTCGTGGAGTTGGAAGACGATCATCGCATCCAGTTTAAAATGCTTGTGGCACTAACTCGGGCGAACTTCTATTCGGGCAGCCCCACCGCGCGAAGCCCATCCAGGATTGCGTCCCACCGTGTGAGATCCTGAAAATGGAACCGGCGCACGCCACTAACCCGGAAGTCCGGATCTGATGTCAAAAGGGCTTCCCGCGCCCTTGCCCCTTGATCATGTAGACCAGCCTGACCCGCTGCGCTGGCAAGATACAATTGCGCGACCGGCAGCCCCGGCGAGTTTTGCAGTGCTCGGTTGGCGTTGGCGATCGCCTTCTCGAAGTCGCCCATAACCATATAAGTCTGGGCCAACGCTTGTTGGACACGGTGATGTACCCGGTTTTTCGCCAGAGAAAACGAGCCCTTTTTGATTGACTTAAGCGCTAACTCTGGTTGGCCCATCAAGTTCTGAATCCAGCCCAATACCAAATGGCCCTGCGCAAATTGCGGATTGATTTCGAACCCACGTTCAACACACCGCACCGCCGCATCCAAATCGCCGGTGATACCGTAATGAAAAATCCCCCGGATCAGGTGCACGTAGTCGCTTTGATCATTCAACGACACCGCCTTGCTCAGCCCGGCGTCGGCGGCTTCGATATCTTCCGGGCTTATCGGACGGTAACCCCATACTAATTCGCCGATCAACGTGTTCGCCTTCATCCCAACGGCCATGAAATTGCGTGGCTGGACCGTCAGGATCCTGTCCAACAGACGACCCGCCGCCTCCCATTCTTCGGGCTGCGATCCCATCATGTATTGCCCCGCAAGATTCAGCATTGCCTCGGGGTCGCTTGTCTCAGTCTCGGCTGCGTGCTCAGCAATTCGTTGCAGAATTCCGTATCGGATCGTTGTCGCGATTTCCCCTGACAACAGATCTTCTGCCGCGAAAGGGTCGGAAAGATCACCGCTCATCCGCTGGGTCAGGTAGGTTGCTGACGTGCTCGTTTCGCGCAACTTAAGTGTTGCGCGGACCTGGTTGCCGGAGGCCTGAAACACCGCCGTGGCGATATGGTCCGGGTCCGCGTCGGGGGCGATCAGATCCAAACCCGTCAGATTGGCCAGCGCCGCCTCCACAGTATGATTGCAGGCTTCGGCCAGCATCTTTGCATCGTCATTGCTGCCAAGAGCTTCGAATGCGGCGAGAGCTATCGTTGGTTTTTTGGATGTAACCCCGATGGACGGTGTGGTGGCATTGTGCAGTGCACCACCTTGGTCGGGAGGCCAGACAAGGCCGCGGATCGGGCGCAAGATGTTTTTCAGCGTTAATTCACCGACATCAGCGAACAGCTCGTTCATTACGCCAACGATCTGGTCACGGACGGCAGCGCAGATGCAGATTCCGTCCGTCGGGGCAGCGCCTTCTAAGCGAGCTGCAAGATTCACACCGTCACCATAGATATCACCATCATCAACAACCACATCGCCTATGTGAAGGCCCATGCGGTAACTGATATGCCGATCCTGAGGCGTGGATTCTTCCTCTGCGCGAACGGCTTCTTGTGCAGATATCGCGAAGCGAACCACTTCCACTACACTAGAAAACTCGGCCAGAAATCCGTCGCCCGTTGACTTGATGATCTTACCACCTGCCTGCGCAACACCGGGATCAAACACGGACACGCGCAGTTCTTTCTGACGGGCCAGCGTGGCTTCCTCGGCGGCTTCCACAAGCCGCGAGAAGCCGACAATGTCAGCCGCCAAGATCGAAGTGAGTTTGCGTTTCACCCTTGGGCTCGTATGTTCAAGGAAATCCAACTGGTCTTAGCCGGTTCAGCCACAGCAACCCCATCCCCACCGAATGATGTCGGGACCGTCTGCCATTTCGGCAGGCCATCGGCCATGTCGAAAACACGCTCTCCGTAGAAGATGTGAAAGGCCGGCTCGAAGCTCAAACCGGATTCGGCCAGCGACATTGTGTAGACCGCGACGATGTCCTTTCCGGGTTTGATATTCACCAATGCGCGCCCTCATCTACCACAGGAAACACGATGGCTTTCATCATTCTTGTCCGATTGAACCGTCGGTCCTGACAACGAGACATTGTCTGCCGACCAGAGGCACCAGGCATTGACCGGCGCCGAATGCCATTTTCTGCAAGAGTGGCAATGACAATAAGCCATGACCATCGGCTCGCCAGTGACACATACGCTACATGCGCCGCAATAGCAGTGTCCCTGGTAGTTTTCAGATTCGTCACTCATCGTCTTTTCCCAAATGGATCACGGGCGCTCTTTGAAACACACTAGAGACACCCCGCTTCCTCAGTACATTTCTACACATACATCCCAATTGTGCTGCCCCAAAATGGCTTCTTCGTCTCCTATGCTGAACTTCGAACGATATCCTGAAAGAGCCTCTGTCCGGTGTCCATCGCAATCACTCGATTTCGGGATTTCAGCCAGTTTAATATGTCACCATGCCAAAGCTAACGACAACAACGGAAGATCTTGCAACCCAGATCATTGCTGCATTTGACGGCCTTGATCCACCTGCTGATGATGAACTTCTTCACCCCGAATGTATGGATGACGTGGATATTCTTGAATTCTATGGCGGGGTCAAATGGCATGAGTTGACCGATCAAATGATCGTACACGGTTACGCTGCCCCCACGGCTTTCAGCCCCAAAGCCTTTCAGTACTACTTGCCCGCGTATCTGATTTGGACTCTGCGAAATTCAGGCAGCCCGGAATATGCCGGTGAAAGTATTCTGCTGGCACTTAACCCCGGCACATCGAAAGAAATGCTGCACGAGTTCAGGAAGTCCAAGTTCAACCAATTAACGCCTGCACAGAACGAGGCCGTGTTGAGATTTTTGTACTATTTCGGCGACCATCCTTCTCTCGGTGAGTTTGCGGAAGCCGCCCTGGTCAATTACTGGCTTGACCAGGGCGTGCGGTCACCGGATCGATGATTTTTGCGTATTTGATGTGGCTCTTCGCAGCGCTTTTTGTCGTAACCGGTTTGCCGTTGGCATTGACTGAGGATGAGCAATGGCAACGACTATGGGGGGGGATCCAGTGCGTTGTCACTTGGCCTTTTTGCAGTATCGATGGCAGCCGATGGTTTGATTAGAGGCCAGATAAGATTTCATTTTTCGATTATTCGTCGCTCCAGCCAGCCGCGTTTGTTCTTCAGCGCAATCGCATTGGTGCTCGCCGCCGGCACCGGTGTCATTATTGCTGCTGTCTGGGCAATTTTCTTTAAGGATTAGTTGGATTTACCCAGCACGGTGTGTCTCAGAGCCAACGGGCTAGTTTTGGCTGAACTGACACGACCGTTGTGATTTCGTGGTTCATCAGTTTTCCATGCTTTCGAACCAGTCGAGCGCCATCGCACCCCATTCTTTTGGGTAGCTGTGCCCACCGTCGTGCAAAAAGAGTTCAAGACTACCGTGTTCGCATTCCCACCGTTTGCGCCAGAGATTGGCTGTCACTTCGTTTTCTGCCGCGTTGTGTTGGCATTCGTTAGTTCGGCGCCACAACGCAAGACCCTCCCAGATATCGGCTTGGGTAATGGTGACATCAAATTCTTCATTGTGTATTGATCTGCCCTCTAGCGGCACAACTTTGTCAGTGAAACCGTGTGTGTGAAGCATGTGAACTGGCCCGAGGCATTCTTGGGTCATTGGGAGCCAGAAGCCACCGGAAGCAGGGGCATAGCCACACGCCAGATCTGGTGCGAGGCACGCAACTTCCCACACCATGGAACCGCCTCGTGAGAACCCTGTCAGCAACACCTGGTCCGGATTTACGTCTGCACGGATCACGACATCCGCCAACACGTCACGGAGAAATCTCAAATCAGAGCGGGGATAGGTAATCCACCCATCCCGAACCGACCAATCAGCGGGATTGCCTTCCTGCCATGGCAGTGCGGTCGGCGCCACAAACGCATAACCCCTCGCGGTGAATGCTTCGACGAACTGCTTGTTTTTGAGTACCTTTGCTCCGGACCCACCATAGCCATGCAAGTGTATCACGACTGGCCCGCCCCGCCATACATCTGGAAGGGTGATATGGTACTCACCAGCGTCAATTTTGCAGGGTTTGGATACTTCGCCGCAATCAAGCGCAATGGCCTGTCCCGAAATCAGAAACATGGACAATGCAGTTGTTACTTTTTCGAGCATATCTGGTCCTCACCTAATGTCTGACCGTACCATATTACGGAAAGGATTTTTTCGAGACGGCGTTGGTGCAGAATTCAACTATTGATGACGGCCCAAACCGAACATTGGCCGTGGCTTGATGAAGCTGCTGTGCAGCCCTCCAAAGGAGACTTTCGCTGCGGGTGAGAGGTGTCCTGAAAAATGAGTTCATACTGTCGGAATACACCCTGTCGCCGTCCTAAGGTTCACAGGAGGCCCAAGACAAAGTAGGTTTCTTGTGAAGAGGTAACGGCAATAGGCGTGGATCAAAATGGCGCGACAGTTCCCATTCGAAGGTGACAAGACCTTTCTGGTTTATGCCGGCACCGGCACCGACCTGATATTCAATCATGGAGTTGAGTTACCTGGCTTCGCGTCGTTTCCATTGCTGGAAGAACCTGACACCAGGGTAATACTGGCCGGTCAAATGCAGGCACTTGTCGATCTGGCCCGTGAAATGAATGTCGGATGCATCCTTGATGCGCCCACATGGATGGCGAACGCCGACCGGGCAGCGCCCTTGGGGTACGATGCAGAACGGCTCGCCGAAGTAAACAAAGATGCGGTCAGTCTAATGGAAGACCTGCGCCAAGCTTCCGCTCGCAATGATATACTGGTGTCGGCATGCATCGGTCCGCGTTATGATCCTTACGCCGACATCCCGCCGGTACCCGTCGAAGATGCACGTCAATACCACGCCGCTCAAATGCAAAGCCTGAAAGACACAAGCGTCGATCTGGTCACCGCTTATACATTCAACCGTCCCAGCGAGGCAGCGGGATGCATCCTCGCCGCCCGAGACGCTGATCTGCCAATCATAATGTCTCTGGTTGTTGAGACAGACGGGCGCCTGGCAGACGGAACCAAACTTGTGGACGTAATTGATCAGATCGACGGGGCAACCGACTCCGCGGCGCTGTTTTTCATGGTCAACTGCGCTCATCCGACCCATTTCGCCGGAGCGCTTGGCAACCACCCCCGACTTAGAGGCCTGGTGGCTAACGCTTCGAGTTGCTCGCATGCGGAACTTGACGAAGCGGATGAGCTGGACGAAGGCGATCCAATTGAACTTGGTAAACAGATTGCCTCGATTGCGCGGCAGAATCCGTCGATTCAAGTATTTGGAGGGTGCTGCGGTACGGACATGCGCCACCTGAAATCGATGGTCGGCGAATTGGCGTAGCCAACTTGGTTCAACCTACACGTCAACGCTGAAATCTCTGGGGATAACCATCAGACTTCTTGGAGGTCTGCTTTTCCCATTCCAGTATAGAACCCTCGCGGCTGTAGCGAATGGCCGGTTTTCGCCCAAAGTACCGAATGCTACGCTTGAACCTGAGGTCTGCGTTGGGCTCGACTCGGTCATCTGAGTCATTTTCTCAGGTGACTGGTTTGGCCCGAGTAGCCGACATTCACAGTAAATTT
>NZ_JBXWNC010000033.1:0-15998 GCF_059610165.1 Ruegeria sp. YTSA135
GTCCCAGCAGGTTGCTCCTCGGCGCCAATCCTTCAACCGGCCAAACATGAGCTCGAACCAGTTGCGGCGTTTGTAGCGAGGCTATGACGCAGCAGCCCGCCTGCCGATGGCAGACTGTTCATCAGAGCCTTGGCTTTCCATTACACTTTGGAAAATAGGGGCTGAAGCCGTGCCATCTGCTTATTGGTCAGTCAAAATTGACTTCTCATGATAGCCCCCTGAAACTCCGGTGTTTGAGACACGCAGACGAGATGGCAACAATCAAATCAATAGGTCCAGAGCCTCAACCAATGGGAGCCAGGTGACCTGATGCACGATCAACATATTCATTTTCGTGATTGCTATCTTAATACGTTGCGGTAACCTCCGTCAGGTCTGACGCATTCTGAAAAGTAGGGCCGTACTGACATTTCTAGTCTGAGAATATGGAGACGTCGCATGACATCCGGTTTAAAGATTCAAGTGATCTTACTTGGTACTCTTTTCGCCGTTATGCCCGGATGCGGCGGCAATGCTCAGGATCGAGCAAACAAAGCAGGGGCTTTAGGACATAGTGAAGCGGCAGATGCTTCGGCTACGCAAGTCGCTGCGGTAAATTCGAGCGCATACGCTGGCCGCATACAGGTCAAATTGGATTCAAGCATTTCTCTTCGCGACACCCCTGTTTCGATCCCTGTTTATGCCGGACTTCAGGAAGCCGGACCAACACGGCTGCGCCTTAGGGCACTTGTGGACCTTCGCGATTTGCAATTGAAGGCACCGGACATCCTGACAGGGCCGCTGGAAGAAAGCTGCAACCGTCAGATATACTTGGAGGTAAGAGACATTGCTGCCCAAGGAGACAATGTGCGGGTCGAAGGGGCGACACGCGCGCAGTTTTCAAGATGTAACCGCAATGAAGAACCGGGGCTAAGATACTTTGGAGTAACCGTAGATGTGGTGGCTGTTGGCAAGGCAGAAGTACGAGACCAATGCCTGTATTTCACACTTGATGGACTCGATCTCGATCCTCGTGGGCTCATCGGAGGTGCCGCCAACATCTTTGGCATTACAAACCGTATCAAAACTGCCGTCCTGGAAAAAGCCGGGGAGGTACTGGCTGCGAACCCCATATGCCCCCCATTGCCTGAAAGCTTCTCGGTGCTTGATCCTAATTATGAAAGCGGCGGGACGCGCGAAATTGAGCCCGGTGGAATGGGAGGCGCCATAGTTGGCTCAGTCGATGTAAGTGCAGAAACTCTCGTAAAGCTGCTTGCCGGCTTGCAGGAACGCGGATTGCTGGAGTTTGCGGAATGAAACTCTGGGTTTTTGTAATAAGTCTGACGATTTGTTGTCTTGCTGCACGCACGTCCGGAGCACAACAGGTTGACTTCGTTTTCGATGAAATTCTTGAGGCGGGTGATCTAGAATTGCCTTACAAACTCAACTTGGGTCTGAGCGCCACGGCACCTACCCGCGTCGGGGTAAATGCACTGCTGGATCTGAGGGAAGTGCAAAAGATCATCCCTGAGCGGTTGGCGGATAATGCGCTTGTCGACGGCTGTGGAATGCAAGTGACGCTTAATGACCTCTCTATCCTTGCCGATGAGGACACCATCGCGCTTGACAGCCTTTTGGGGATAACGCGTTTCGACTGCGGCCGCATAAGCAGGCAGGATTTTAGACGCGGCGATGAGTTGGGAAGCTTCGCGGCGAAATTATCCACCGTTGTGTCTGTCGAATTACGCGACAACTGTGCCTACTTGAAGTTACCCGATCTGATTTTGAGCGCTCCGGAGTCAACCAAAGACAGGTTGTTGCAGGAGAATACTTTGTCGGAAGTGAAAAACTTGCTTCTCGCGGCGATAGATCTCGTCTTGAGTGAAACACCCCTTTGCCCGGATTTGCCGGCCGAACTTGCCTCTCTCGATCCCATCTATGAAAAGGGCGGTCCGCTAGAAATCGGCGATGGTGGCCTCGGCGTTTTGCTAAGCGGCTCTATTGATGTCGCCCCGTCAACGATCATCGACATGTTGCTGGTACTGCAGCGAGAAAAAGTCATACCTGCGCCACCATGAAAGCTCTAGCTGGCGCAAATTGGCAACACGGCACCATCCAAAAAACAAACCGTTTACTTCGTAGTCCTCTCCGAAACGCACGGCTCCCTGCCTTTGCGGTTGAATCGCAAGATTTAGACACCGGTTTACGAAATGGCATGTCTTGGCGCTGATTGCGTTCAAATGAATCGCGTGCAGGTTTCAAGTCGCGACCCTTTGCGTCGCGATGGTCAAACCGAATGAGCAGACGGCGCAGGAATACAGCTTCAAATGCGGGCAAAAGGTTTGGGTCCATCGGTCCCATTTCTGACAGGTCTTGTAAGGGCGACAGCGGACAAATGTCGAGGCACTCAATAAAGGCGCGAAGGTCCTTCACCTTACCCACAGGGAGCGCGTTTTCGATCTTTGCAACTCCGGCATCTGCAACAGAGCCGCCGAAACACATTGCTGCTAATTTTGCACAATGGCATTTTCCCACTCTGACAGAAATGCACGTTTCTTGAGTTGATCTAAGTAAACCAAAAGGCCGGGGCCGATCCGGATGCGGTTAAGGGCAACTTCGATCTGGTTCAGGTTGAGCGCCGGGTGGGTCAAAAGCTTAACGTCACTGCCGTGCGATCGTATCATCAAGTGATCCACGAACAGGCCTGCCAATTCAGAGGACTGGCTGTTGCGCGGGATCATTGCTGTTCGCAGCATGACTGTGGTGAAATCAGAGGGCAGAATGATCGCGAAATCATCGCGGTCTTCGCGGTTGAACGCATAGCTTGCCAGAACATTGTAGGCGATAAGCAATTCGCCGGTCTTCACCGCTTCGATCATATCAGAAGAACAGCAATATAGCTGCGCGTCGAGCGCGCCCATCACCTCGGTCAGGCGCCAGTACGTCTCAGACGCGCGGGTGTCCTGGGTGGCAAATAAATAGCCCAGGCCGGACTGCCGCACGTCATAGGTGCCGACCCGGCCGCGGAAAACGTCTGGATGTTGCCTCAGCAGGTTGATGAGATCATGGCGGTCGCGTGGAATGGGCAGATTCCCCAGCCCGGATTTGGAAACCACGATCGCAGCGGGTTCCTGGGTGAAGGCAAACAGCATGTCGTTCCAGACGGCCCAATCGGGAAGCGCATCGATTGATCTGATCTCGTATCGTTGAACCCAGCCATCATTGGCCAGCTTCGTCTGCAGATCCATTGCGCTGGAGATTGCGATGTCGAACGCCGCGCCTTCTTCGACAATTGCCTTTTGCAACTCGGTCGAGCTGACGACGGTATAGTCGATGGCCGTACCCGGCTGCGCCGCGATGAAAGATGCGATCATAGGCTCGAAAAACCGGATATCGGCGGTAGAGACGATTTTTAGCACCGTTTGGCTATCGCTTGGGCCGAAGCGCGCGAAGTCTTCGGTCTCGAAGGCACCGGCCCATCCGGCTGTGAAGATCAGGACAATGGAAAGAGCAAACTGACGCATGCGCCGCCTCCGGTGTTGTTGCCGATCTGCATTTTGCCACCATGAGCTTCGACAACCTCTTTCACGATAGTTAAGCCAAGCCCGGACCCAACGATATTCTGCGCGTTTGCACCGCGCGAGAATCGTTCAGTGAGGTGATCCAGCTCCGCTTCGGGAAAGCCTAGGCCGGTATCGTTAATGGAGATACTGGCAGCCCCCGCCTGTCGTGTAAGATTAACACTGATGTGCGCCCCAGAGGGCGCATATTTCACCGCGTTATCGAGAAGGTTATGAAGCGCGTTTTGCAGTAGGATCGGGTCTCCGTCGATTATGATGTCCTCAGTGCCTCTCGCATCGATGTCGATGTCCTTCAGGTCGGACACAGGCCGCAGGCGTTCAACGGCGTCATGAACCATGCGCGGCAGGCTGACTTCCTCGCGCAGCAAGTGATCCAGACGGAACGTCACCATTGCATGGTCCAAAAGCTGACCGGCTGTCCGCGAGCTGTCGTCGATTGCGTGGATCATCTCTTTGAGGGCGGCGCGGGTTTCGGCGCTATCCGACTTGCGCTGAACAATTTCGGCTTTGGTGCGTACAACCGCCAGCGGTGTGCGAACGCGGTGGGCGGCTTCGGCTATAAAATCCTCGGAGCGTATGAGCGATTGTTGCAACCGGCGCATCAAGGAATTCAGCGAGGTGACCAATGGCACCATTTCGGTCGGGACCGGCGCGGCGACGGGGCGCAAGTCCTTGGGACCCCTACGCGAAACCGAAGCTGTCAACCGGTCCAGCGGGCGGATCGTGCTTCGGGCGACTATGGTGGCCAACAGGACCGAGATTGCAAAGAACCCCGCTCCGATCCCCATGGATGTTCTCGAAATCCTGGCCAATGCTTGTTTTTGTCCTGACAGCGTTTGCGCGACCGATACTTGAAGAAAGCTCTGACCAATGTCGGTCGACACGCGACGCTGGACCGAGGCAATCCGGACTTCTTCGCCGAGGAACTCAGCCGACAGAAAGGCTGGCCCCCCGCCAGGCGTGCTTTCTGGGCTGGGTAAGTTCTGGTAACCGCTCAGGAATTCCTCTTCCAGTTGAATGGCATAGAAAACGCGTTCATCCGAGATGCTGTCAAGCATCGACAGCGCAGAATAGGGAAGGTCGACATTTATCTGCCCGCCGCTAAAGCGGGCGCTGTCAAGGATCGAAAGCGCCGACGCGGCCAGCACATTGTCCTGGCTTTCCTGTGCGACCTGCCGCGCCACGGATTGCACCATGAAATACACCACCACGGCCAATACCGCTGCGCTGACCAACAAAGACAGCAAGAGCCTGCGGCGAATAGAGCCATGGGCAACCGGCGTACTCATTCAGTTTCCAGCTTGTACCCGAGCCCGCGGATCGTGGTGATCCTTACGTTCGATTTCTGCAAGTGCCGTCTGAGCCGACCGACATAGACTTCGATCGCGTTTTCAGAGACCTCTTCGTCATACGAAAACAGCCGGTCAACCAAGGACGCTTTCGAAAACACCTGCCCGGGCGCGTTAGCGAGCACTTCGAAAAGACGCAACTCGCGGGTGCGCAACTGCACATCCTCATCGGGGAATTTCAGTGTACCCGAAAGCGAATCAAATTGCAGGTCGCCTAATGGCAACAGATTCTGTGCTGCGCCTCCTCGACGTCGGAGCACGGCTCTGCAACGGGCCTCCAACTCGGAAAAATCAATTGGCTTGACCATGTAATCGTCGGCGCCAAGGTCCAAAAGACCGACCCGGTCTGCGACTTCAGACCGTGCCGTTAGAACGATCACCGGGGTTTGCGATTCCTGCCGTCTATGGCGCGAAAGAAAACTGCGACCATCCCCATCGGGAAGCATAATATCCAGTAAAATCAGATCGTAACCGGTTGTCGCAACAAAATCATTGGCTGTTTCCAGATCGGCGGCATGATCGACGACGTGACCGTCCAGCACTAGCCGGTCAACCACTGCCCCGGCCAGTTGTGCGTTGTCTTCGATCAATAAGAACCTCATTGCTCCCTTTTTACTCCATTTGCCACTTTTTTGACCCGTGTCAGCTTTGTGTCAGCTTCGCCCGTCAGCTTTCTGAGTCATGAGCGGTATGAGCCGCCAATGTCAAATGGGAGGACTAACACATGACATTCTCATTAGGTCGTCGTGCCATTCTTGCTGCCGCAGCGGCCTTTGCCATCACCGGACCGGCGGTAGCCGAGCCGGTGGTCGACAGCATCCACTTTCTGATCCCCGGCGGTGCAGGTGGCGGTTGGGACGGAACGGCCCGTGGAACAGGCGAAGCCCTGACCGGCGCTGGTCTGGTCGGCACCGCTTCTTACGAAAACATGTCCGGCGGCGGCGGCGGCAAGGCCATCGGTTACCTCATCGAAAACGCGGACAGCCAGCATGGCACGCTGATGGTCAACTCGACCCCTATCGTGATCCGCTCGTTGACAGGTGTGTTTCCGCACAACTTCCGTGACCTGACACTGGTTTCGGGCACCATCGGCGACTACGCCGCTATCGTTGTAAACAAGGACAGCCCGATCAACTCGATGAGCGACCTGCTTGCGGCCTTTGATGCGGATCCTTCGGGCACGGCAATTGGTGGTGGTTCGGTTCCGGGTGGTATGGATCATCTGGTTGCCGCCATGACTATGGAAGCCGCCGGGAAGGATGCGCTGGCCCTGAAATACATCCCCTACGATGCGGGCGGCAAGGCAATGGCGGCGCTGCTTTCGGGCGAGATCAAGGCCTTGTCGACCGGCTTTTCCGAAGCCGTAGCACTAGCCGAAGCCGGTGAAGTCAAGATCATCGGTGTGACCTCGGACGAGCGCGTGGAAGCCTATGCTGACGCCCCTACTATGAAAGAACAGGGCATCGACACAACTTTCGTCAACTGGCGTGGTTTCTTTGGCGCACCGGGCCTGCCCGCGGAAAAGCTGGCCGCTTATCAGGAGGTCATCGCCAAGATGTATGACACCCCCGAATGGGAAGCCGTTCGTGCCCGCAACGGTTGGGTCAATATCCACAACTCGGGTGACGACTTTCAAACCTTCCTGGAAGGTCAGGAACAGGTCATCGGCGACCTGATGAAGAAACTGGGCTTTCTCTAAAACCTAGTCACGCAACGCAGCCGGCCCATCACGGGGCCGGTTGTTTCTTATCCGAGGGAGGGGAAAGATGGCACTGGACCGCTGGGTCGCATTCGTCATTCTGTGCGCGGCCATGGCCTATGGCTACGCTGCATTTTTCACCATGGACGCGCTTTTGCCACCGTTTATGCAGCGCAATCCGATCTGGCCAAGCACCTTCCCCAAGGTTCTGGCTGTCCTTACCATCATCACGTCTCTGTTCATCCTTCTGGGGCTGGAAAAGTCCGAGGATGATGGCAAGGAACCGGACATCGATTATCGCCGTCTGGGCGACTATCACCTGTCCCAGGCTCTGGGACTGCTGGCGCTGATGGTGGGCTATGCACTGGTTTTACGTCCAGCAGGGTTCCTGAGTGCGACTTTCCTGTTCCTTGTGCTCGGGTCTGTCACCCTGGGTGAGCGCAAGTTCATCGTCTTGTTGCCCGTCGCCGCTTTCGCCAGTTTCGTTGTCTGGTATCTGGTTGACGAAGTGCTGGGTATCTTCCTGCGCCCGTGGCCGTTTTTCCTGTAAGGAGTTGAAAGATGATTGAAGGACTCCTGATCGGTCTGAGCGCCGCATTTTCCGTCCAAAACCTTCTTATGGTGGTCGCCGGCTGTCTGATCGGCACATTCATCGGAATGCTGCCGGGCCTCGGTCCGATGTCGATCATCGCGATCATGATCCCTGTCGCGATTACAATCGGTGATCCCTCTGCCGCCATTATCCTGCTGGCCGGAGTTTACTATGGCGCCATCTTCGGCGGGTCGACCTCTTCGATCCTGCTCAACGCCCCCGGCGTTGCAGGTACGGTGGCCTCTAGCTTCGATGGCTATCCGATGGCCCGAAAAGGGCAGGCTGGAAAGGCCCTGACCATCGCCGCGATCGCGTCTTTTGCAGGTGGCTCGATCGGGGCGCTGCTGTTGATGGTCTTTGCGCCGATGCTGTCGACCGTGGCGTTGCTGTTCCATTCGGCCGAATACTTCGCGCTGATGGTCGTGGGCCTATCGGCCATCGCCGCATTCGCCGGAACTGGAAACGTGGCGAAAGCAGTATTGATGACCCTTGTGGGGCTGATCATGGCCACGGTAGGCGAAGGCGCGTTGTTCAACATGCCGCGCTTCACAATGGGGTTGATGGACCTGCAGTCCGGTCTGAGCTTTATCACCTTGGCGATGGCCATGTTCGCGCTTCCCGAGGCACTTTTTCTGGTCCTCAACCCCGCCCGAAGCGCACAAGGTTCCAGTGGCAAAATCGAAAACCTGCGTATCAGCCGCGAAGAGGGTCGCAAGATCGCCCCTGTCATAGGGCGCCAGTCAATTCAGGGCTTTTTTATCGGGGTATTGCCCGGCGCAGGCGCCACAATTGCCTCGTTTTTGGGCTATGCAGTTGAGCGCAACATCGCCAGCAAGGAAGAGCAGGAAGAATTCGGCAAGGGTTCGATCAAAGGGCTGGCCGCACCGGAAACCGCCAATAACGCGGCCTGCACCGGGTCGTTCGTGCCGCTGCTGACGCTGGGTATCCCCGGTTCTGGCACCACGGCGATCCTGTTGGGTGCGTTAATCGCCCTGAATGTCACACCGGGCCCACGCCTGATGATCGATAACCCTCAAATCTTCTGGGCCGTGATCATCTCGATGTACATCGGCAACCTCGTGCTGTTGATCCTGAACCTGCCGCTTATCCCTTATATTGCCAAGGTTCTTGCGATCCCGCGGAACTACTTGATCCCATTCATCCTGTTCTTCACCCTGATGGGGAGCTACATCGGCCAGAACAACGCGACCGAGCTGCTGATACTGGTGGGCATGGGGATCGGTGCCACAGTGTTGAAATTCGCGGATTACCCACTAGCGCCCTTGCTGATCGGGTTCATCCTTGGCGGAATGCTGGAAGACAACTTTGCGCGCTCCATGCAGCTCTATGATGGGATCGGGTTCATCTTCGAGCGCCCTATGACCCTGGGTCTGCTGGTGATGGCGGTGCTGCTGGTTGTCATTCCCAGCTATCGAGCGCGCCGCGCCAAGGCCCGCAAGGAAGGCGTTGCCGAAGGCGATTGATATCAAAATCGGAGACGCGCCACTTGTTTGTCAGCTCTTTGACGGAGGGGAAAGATGACCCAACCATTGCGTGGTACGCGGATTTTAGACCTGACCAACGTGCTGGCTGGCCCATATTGCTGTTATCATCTGGCTCTTATGGGCGCCGAGGTCATCAAAGTTGAACGGCCTGGCACCGGCGATCTGGCGCGGGTGCTGGGCGCAGACCCCATGCGCAACAAGGCCGGGATGGGGATCAGCTTTCTCGCACAGAACGCCGGTAAGAAATCCGTTACGCTGGACATGAAGTCTGACCGCGGCAAGGTGTTGTTCAAACAATTGCTGAAAACCGCCGACGTGCTGGTCGAAAACTTTCGGCCCGGCGTGATGGAGCGGCTTGGATTGGAATACGAAGTGCTACGCGCCGAGAACCCCAACCTGATCTACGCCGCCATTAGCGGTTTCGGGCAGCACGGACCACGCAAGAACGACCCGGCCTATGACCAGATCGTGCAGGGTATCAGCGGAGTGATGTCAATTACCGGTACGGCTGACACTGCACCGAACCGTGTTGGTTACCCTCTAGCGGACACGGTGGGTGGGCTGACAGCGGCCTTTGCCATTGCTTCAGCCCTTAACGCTAAGCCGCGTGGCACTTTCCTCGACATCTCAATGACCGAGGCGGTGATTTCCACGATGGGCTGGGTGGTTTCGAACTTCCTGATCGGGGGCGTAGTCCCGGCTGCCCATGGCAATGAAAACACCACTTCGGCCCCCTCTGGCACTTTTGCCACCGCAGACGACCCCATCAACATCGCCGCCAATCGGGATGAACAATGGCAGGCATTGGCGCGGTATTTGGGGCGCGACGATTTGCTGTCGCACCCTGACTACACAACGCGCGAAGACCGCAAGCGTAACCGGCACCGCCTGCGGGCCGAGTTGGAAGATGTTCTGCGCACCCGTCCTGCTGCTGAGTGGGTGCCAGAGTTGAACGCCATCAGCGTACCCGCCGGTCCGGTGCTCAGCGTGGCGGATGCTTTGGCGGATGAACAACTGGCGGGTCGTGGATTGGTTGGCGCCCTGCAAGTGGCGGGTGAGGAATTATGCCTGACAGGCAGCCCGGTTGTGGCCAATGGGTCCCGGCCCATGCCGCAAACGCCGCCGCCCGAATTAGGGGCCGACAACAACGCGATCTGGGCCGAGCTTGGACTGACCGAGCGCGAGATCAAAACACTTGAAGATGAGGGTATACTATGAGCGACGTTTCCGACTGGTGGCGCACTGCCATCATCGACATGGAGCCAGGTAAGATCCACCTGCGTGGCCACCCGATTCAAGACCTGATCGGAAACGTGACTTTTCCAGAAATGATCTGGTTGATGGTGCGCGGCGACCGTCCCACATCGGCACAAGCCCGGTTGTTCGAGGCGGCTTTGGTATCGGCAGTTGATCACGGCCCCCAAGCTCCTTCCATTGCCGCCGCGCGTATGGCTGTCACCTGTGGACTGCCTCTTAACAACGCCATGGCCAGTGCTGTGAACATGCTTGGCGATGTGCATGGCGGGGCAGGCGAACAGGCCGTTGAGTTGTACCACCACATCCAAGCGCACGCAGATGGCATCGACGCAGCTTTGGATGACTGGATTGATCAGCGTGGCAAAATCATCCCCGGCTTTGGGCACAGGTTCCACACGCCGACCGATCCGCGCGCGCCGCGCCTGATGGAGTTGGTACGCGAGGCTGTTGGAAGCGAGGCCTGCGAAGGCAGCTATCTGCGCATTGCACAGGACGTTGAGACCGCCCTTTCAAAGCGTAAAGACCACCCGATCCCGATGAACATCGACGGTGCAACTGCGGTTATCTATGCAGAGCTTGGGTTTGCACCACCCCTTGCACGAGGGTTGTTCTGCCTGTCGCGTTCGGTTGGTATTCTGGCCCATGCGTGGGAACAGCGTCAGGAAGGCGGACGCAACAAAGGGCCAACGCCGCCCGGGTATCGTTGGACCTATATCGGCGACTAGGCTTTGCTTGTCGAAGGCAGGGCAACCGCAATTTAGTGTCTTAAACCGTCTTTAGTAGCTGAATTTAAAGGCTTTGTTGCATAGTTTTGAGCAGGCCAAACGTTCTCAGCTTTGTTTCCTGGGTTAGTTGGCCAGCTCAGCGAATTGCTTGAAAGGACAGAGTCCGGGTATGAGTAGGTCCTTGCAGATCATACGTGCCACTTCGATCCTGTCGCCGCCGCGACGTCTTTGTCTGTCATACCAGACCGGTTCAATTCCAGGAAAGCGTCGTTTATAACGTTGTTGTCCCGGTCTTGTAAAAACCTTGATGGATGACAACCTTTAAAAGGTCACTTCTAATTCTTTTTGCCCAGCTTGGGATATATTATCAATAAAACGTTCGGCTGAATGCAATTCGTGGTGCCGGTGTTGCCACGTTAAGCGTCGTTCGGTTGCTCCTGTTTAAATTTGGTCGTCGGTGGCATCGATTAATTCATCATCCGTCAGCTACACGCGTCACCGGTTTCCTCCTCAGATCATCGCGCACATGGTGTGGCTCTATGTTCGCTTCAATTCGAGACTGCGGGCAGCTACACAGATGCAGTTGGTCAGCGGGATCGACGCGTCTTACGAGTCTGTCCGGGGTCGGGTCCTCAAGTTCGGATCGCTGATCGTGCGAAACTTGCGGATGTGGCACGGTCGTCCAGGTGATATCTGACATCTGGATGAAGTTGCCGTGAGACCCTCTGGTCGCCATTATTGGCTTTGGCGCGCGGTTGAAAAAACGTCTTGGCTTCACTTCCAAGCGGAATATCACGGACAAGCTGCGTTCATACGGTGCCGCTCAGCGGGAAATCGCCTCGGGTCTGGATCATCGGTCGCACGAAGGCCTCAGTAACTGGGTCGAAAACAGCTATCTTTCACTCCGAAAGCGGGAACGGACGATGCAGGGCCATCGGTCTTCAGGAGGTTTGCAGAGGTTTGTTTCCACCCATTTAACTATTCAGAGTTACTTCTGTGTCCCGCACGTCGCCGTTCAGCCGTAACAATCCGATATCACCGCCTCAAGGCATTTGACGCTTGGAATGCGGCCACTCAAACCGCTTTTAATCCGAGCATCAGCATTCCTTGAAGCGTCCGAATTTAACGCGACCACACCACAAAAGGATCGCCATACCTCATAGCGATTGCCACTGTCGCATGCGAGTGTAGCTCATCGAGATGTGAGCCCGCTGTATCAGTGCTGCGGCTTTCGTGTCGTCAATCTCGCGGTCGAACACACGCACCTCTTCACCGAGGTCAATAACCGAGGCAAATGCAGACTTAATCCAGATCTGTGTGGTCTGGAAATAAAGCCGTTCCGAAATCTCGCGCAATGGTTCGTTGTTGGTGAGTTTCAGAAGCGTAAGGAAGAAGTCCATGTTGACCTGTGCAAATGCGCGAGGCTCGGGCGCGTTTTTCAAAGCCTTTGACCAAGCAGACATGGCCCGGAATTCTTCCATGAGTGCAGTGTCGGGCACTCGTGGTGAAAGAATGTCGGTCAGTTCCGCAAGTTCCATACGTAGTCGATAGGTCTGTTCCAACTCAACGATCTCGGAATCGGTTACGAAGGTACCGACCCCTTGCACCGATCGCAGTAACTCCTCGCCTTCAAGGCGCAGCAGTACGCGCCTGAGTGGCTTGCGGGATACGCCGAAATCTTCGGACAGCTCCGTTTCCGACAGGCGCGTTAAAGGGGCATAGTCCAGCAGGCAAATCCGGTTGCGGATTTCATGGTGCATGCGCTCGAACCGGTCGCGCGCGAGGTCATCGGCTAAACCAGTTTCGCGGACAGCCGTCCGAGCATGTCGAGGCACTGGGCCATCTGATCTTCGGAGACGTATTCATCCGGTTTATGTGCCTGCTCGATTGAGCCGGGGCCGCAGACAACAACACTCATGTCCAATCCCTGGAAGATGCCTGCCTCGGTGCCGAAAGACACCACATCGGCCCCGTTGGCACCGGTCAGTTCCATCACCAGATCTCGGGCCTTGTTGTCATCCATAGGTTCCAGTCCGTCGACCTCGCCGATTACCTCAATCTCGATAGCTGCATCGGGATGGACGGCCTGCATGGCCGGGATCAGTGTATGGGCGCAGAACTTGTGCAGCTCGTCCTTGACGTAATCCGCATCGCTCTTCTGCACGGGCCTCATTTCCCATTCCACACGCGCCTTGCCGGGGATCACGTTATGGGCAACCCCCCCCACCAGCGCGCCGGTGTTTATCGTGGTCCAGGGCGGCTCGAACCGCGAATTGGCCGGTGCCCGCTGTTGCAGGTCCATCTTCAATTCCAGCAGTTTCGAGACATATCGCACCGCATATTCCACCGCATTCACACCGCGGTCGGGGCCAGAGCCATGCCCCTCAAGCCCGATGAAATGAGTGGTGTATTCATAACAGCCCTTGTGCCCTTCGATGATCCGCATTGAGGTGGGCTCACCGATGATCGCCACGGCGGGTTTGATGTCCTTCTCGCGCAGCGTGTCGGCCAGCGCACGGGCACCGAAGCAGCCGACTTCCTCGTCATAGGTGAAAGCGAAATGCACCGGGCGCTGCAGATCAAGCTGCGCGTAATGGGGGGCCATGGCCACGGCAGCAGCGATAAAACCTTTCATATCGCAGGTGCCGCGCCCGTACCACTTGCCGTCGCGCTCCTCCATCTCGAACGGGTCAGAGGACCAGTTCTGATCAGTAACTGGCACAACATCGGAATGGCCCGACAGCACGATGCCGCCATCGCGCTTTGGTCCCAGCGTGGCAAAAAGATTGGCTTTGGTACCCGTCTCGTTATGCCAGATCTCAACCTCAACCCCACAGGCGGATAGCCGATCCGCGAGGTGTTTGATCATGCCAAGATTGCTGTCTGACGACACAGTAGGAAAGCCGATCAGCTCCCCCAGCAGAATCTTGGTATCTTCAAGGGCGCTCAAGGCTTAGTCCTTTACAAAGAGCTTACGCTCGACATTGCATAGGGCTTCGGCGGGACCGTTTTCGGTGATAAGAATAGTTTCCGTTGTTTCCAGCCCCCAGCTAGCCATCCACAGCGCCGGCATGAAATGGAACACCATCCCCGGTTGAAGAATGGTCTCGTCTTCGGTGCGGATCGATGCTGTCCGCTCGCCCCAATCCGGCGGATAGCTCAGGCCGATCGGATACCCCATGCGCCCCTCGCGTTCGATACCGTGACGGGCAAGAACATCCAGAAAGGCGTTCGCGATATCGCTGGTCCGGTTGCCAGCCCGTGCGGCTTCCAAACCTGCCGAGATCCCTTCGATCTGTGCCTGTTCGGCGTCCCGCATTTCCTGTGGCGGAGTGCCGAGATATACAGTGCGGCAAAGCGGAGCGTGATAGCGTCGATAGCATCCCGAAAGCTCGAAAAACGTTGCCTCGCCTTCCTTCATCGGCGCGCCATTCCATGTCAGGTGAGCGGCTGTGGCATCCAGCCCCGAGGGTGTCAAAGGGACTATGGCCGGGTAATCACCCCAATCATCCCCGACCCCGGTAATTCCGGCATGGAAAATATCTGCAACAAGATCATTCTTACGCACTCCCGGCGCGGCGCGATCAATGGCCGTTTGGACAATTTTTTCAGATATCTGGGCCGCCTTGCGAATAAAGGCAATCTCTTCATCAGACTTGATCAGACGTTGCCAGTTTACCAATGCCGTCGCATCCACCAGCGTTGCGTCGGGCAAGTCCTTACCCAAAACGTCATGAGCTTTTGCAGAATAGTAATAGTTCTCCATCTCAACCCCGATCCGGGCCGCGTCCAGCCCGAGCGCGCGGATGTGGCCAGCCAGGTCCTGCATGGGATGGCGAATGGTTGATTGAATGTAGTGGTCCGCGTAGCCGCGAATATTGTCCTTGGACATCCAGCATGTGCGTAACCCGCCCAATGCATCCATATGGCGTCCCCACCAGATCGGCTCGCCTTCCATGCCGAGCACTACACCTTGATGCACATAGAAGGACCACCCGTCATACCCGGTCAGCCAGGCCTGGTTTGAGGGATCGGTGACAAACAGCACGTCGATACCCGCCGCAGCCATCGCCTTGCGGGTCTGTGCTATCCGGCGGTCATATTCCGCTTTGCTGAAAGGGGCGTTTTCAAAGGGCATGATATCCTCGAAAGTTGGAGCTGGTAAAACACCTGTTTTGGTCCCATTCACCAGCTTGTATACAAACAAGTACTTTTCGAACTCAGACGCACGATTGTTCGCAAGTTTGCCCATGTCAAACTGCAAAGCACTTGTATGGTTTCACATTCTTGCAGATGATATGACTTTTTTAACATGATGTTGTGCACAAATGTGAAACCACTGAATGGGTCTGCGCGAACCTCTGATCGCAGACGCATCGGGCTGATCGGGTTTCGTTGCGCAAATGGCGTGAGGGATTCCCTGTGTGAATCCAGCGTGGTAGCTGGCGGTCATGAGCAGATCGGCCCTTGCGAAGTACAAGACCAGGAACAGGCCTTCGTACAACACGGCGCTGAGGCAGCGCGTTTCCCTATCGATCTGGTTTGATCCCAATAAATTGCCACGGTTACCGCTGATGGGGCTTATAACACGCACAGATGCCACAATGTGATTACCGCACGGGATGCCGCTGCCATCATCCCGCCCCGCAAAATACCAGGTCCGTGCGCTATGTCGACGGTTGATAGGACACCACCGCAGGAGTCGCGTTGCGACCAAGATGCACTGCATGAAACTGCTGGGTCAAAGCCTCATGGGGCAAGGTTTTGTCCAGCAGGTCGCGGAGCGTCAGGTCCGTATTGCCGTGCTCAACTGGTATACCAACCTTGGCATACCAGTCACAGAAACCGTAGGTTAAGTCCCTCCGGGAAATGGGGCGTACACTCACAAGCCGACTTGTGTAACAAACCTCACCCAAGGCGTGCGGACTACTTTACACCAGGAATTCCATTAAGACTTAGGACTAGAAAATCTGTTTCACCGTCCGAATCTGCGGTCACTTGCCAAGCGATGAGGCGGCGGCTTGGAGTCCGTCCCTTGGGTATTCGCACCAAGTCTGGCCACCTTTCAGGCGTTGCTGGAAACACTGTTGGCGACCGAACTGGGGATTGGCAGCTACATGACCTGCATTGTGACGCGCCACGTCAAGTCCGCCACCCGAATCTCTCTGGCCGGGCGGTCGTGTCCGGTAATTGTCCAAAATCGTCTGAGCGGTCTGCAAGCCTGATGAAAATTAGTCCGTTCGGTCTGTCCGAGGCTTTTTATCAGTCTGCTTTCAGTCTGCGTGTACGGGTAATCCTGCACCCAGTTAAA
>NZ_JBXWNC010000034.1:0-10261 GCF_059610165.1 Ruegeria sp. YTSA135
GCGCGTGGGTCCTGCCCCTGCTGCGCTGTCAGCGTTGGCCACGCTACTCATTCTCTGTTTCGCTTTGGCTGCTTCGACATTTCTACCAACCTTCGGATGAGAGGGAAGGAGTAGATGCGCTTTCGTTCATAAAAACTGCAGTTTTCCGCTAAATTCTATTGGCTGAGAGAAATGCTGGACCACGACATCTCACATCGTCAGGTCTGCAGGACTGTAGATACAGATCCAAAAACCGTAAGGCGAAAAGGCCCGCCAGACAATCCCATGATACGCAGGGAGAAAAATCCATCACGGTCAAAGGTTGCGGGTTTGGGCATTGGCGACCCTGCCAAAGGCCCGCGTTTGCGGGAGGCGGCCGACCGGCTATCTATGCCAAAGGCGTCGGAAAGGCCAATACACCCTTCCAACTTAGCTGGACTGACACTGGCACGACGGAACAGATTTCGGACGGATTCCAGCCGCTTCTCAACGGCTCGCAAAAGCGGCTGCGGTGCTGGAGAGATAGGTTATGCTGGGGCAAAACGCTTTGTCCGCGACCCTGTGTCCGGCTTTGCCCAGCCGACTTCACCTAGTCAGGGAAAGCGGATGCGCGATGTGTCGTTTCTAATCGGCGCTGACTACACTTATGTTGATCACAGTGATTTTTTCCAGATTGGTCGAACGTTGAGATGCAAAACGAAAGTGTTCGAGTGCGGGCGGGTATTCAATTAGCTTGTCGGGTTATCATGCCCTGGCAATAGCGTCAGAAATCCAAACCCAGATCGACCGTGCGATAGGAGTGGGTCAATGCGCCGGATGAAATGAAATCCACGCCGGTGGCCGCAATGGCAGCAACTGTGTCCCGCGTAACATTGCCCGAGGCTTCGGTGATCAGCCGACCATCAACCAGTGTAACCGCCTTGGCCAAGATGTCAGGCGGCATATTGTCCAACAGCACAACATCAGCGCCGCCCACGTCAAGCACTTCGGCCAGTTGCTCCAGCGTATCCACCTCGATCTCGACCTTCATCATGTGCGAAGCGCGAGCTTTCGTGGCCTCAAGAACAGCGCGTACGCCGCCAGCCGCCGCGATATGGTTGTCCTTGATCAGGATTGCGTCCGACAAGGAAAAACGGTGATTGAATCCTCCGCCATGCAGAACCGCCTGTTTCTCAACGATACGAAGGCCGGGGGTGGTTTTTCTCGTGCAGGTAATGCGCGCCTTTGTACCCCTGATTTCAGCCACCAGTGCCGCCGTTGCGGTGGCAATGCCGCTCAGGCGTCCGGCAAAGTTTAACGCCACGCGCTCAGCCGACAGGATCGAGGCCGCCTTGCCTGCTATCTCTATCAGCGTGTCGCCCTTGGTACAGCGCTGGCCATCCGCGATTTGTGTGGAAATCTTCAGCGAAGGATCGAACATACGGAACGCCATGGCGGCAACCTGCAGTCCCGATACCACCGCATCTTCACGGGCGTTCAGGCGCGCGGCATAAGTGACGTCCGACGCGATCACCGTTTGGGTGGTGATATCACCATAGGCACCTAGATCCTCCATCAGGGCCGACCGGACCAAAGGTTCCAGGATCATGTCGGGTAAGGCTGGAAGGGTCATGCTGCGTCCTTTGTAATACGGTCCCGCAGGGCGACAGCCTCGCACAGCGTCAGGGCAGAGCGTTGGCCGGGGCCGGGGATAGGGTCAGGGAAATCTGATCGGTAATGCGCGCCACGGCTTTCTTCACGCAGCAGCGCAGCAGCAGCGATCAGGGTGGCCGTGGCCGTCATGTTCAGGAAAACGTCAGAGGCCCGATCTCGGGCCTCAAGCGCCGCGATCCGACCCAGGGCACGGCTAAGACCGGAGCGATTACGCACCAAGCCCACGTGCTGAGTCATGGTACGACGCAAGGCTTCCAACTTCGTGCCCCGTGCCGGTTGGGCTGCCTCGGTCAGAGCGAGGTCAACTTCTGGCACGTGACCGACGGACACAGACTCCGCAATGTCCCGCGCACATGCGCGGGCAAAAACCAGCGCCTCAAGCAGTCCGTTTGACGCCAGCCGGTTCGCGCCGTGCAACCCGGTTGAAGCGGCCTCGCCACAGGCCCAAAGTCCTTTCAGCGAGCTTCGGCCCGCCAAATCTGTTTCGATACCGCCCATATGGTAGTGCGCCGAGGCAGTGACTGGGATTGGATCGCGCACAGGGTTAACGCCATTGCGCAGGCAGGCCTTGGTCACTGCGGGGAAATGATCCGAAATTCGCGCGCCGATTGCTGTGCGCGCGTCCAAGGCCGGACGAAGACCCGCCTGCGTCTGCATATATACAGCACGGGCAACCGTGTCGCGCGGTGCAAGTTCGGCATCGGGGTGGATGTCGAGCATGAACCGATGCCCATTTCCGTCGATCAAAATGGCCCCCTCGCCACGCAACGCCTCGGTCGCGAGCGGAGTGGGGTCCTCACCGACGTCAATTGCAGTGGGGTGGAATTGGACAAACTCGGGATCCGCAATCCGCGCGCCGGCCCGCGCGGCCATGCCAATTCCCTGACCCCGGATGCGCGAGGGATTGGTGGTATTGGCATACAGGCCCGCAGAGCCCCCGGTTGCCAGCACATGCGCCGACCCGCGCAGCAGAACCTGGGGTGCGTTCGGTGCGCCGGCATCGGCCAGATAAACCCCGCTGACCTGCGCACCGTCGCTTTCCAACCTAACCGCCAGTACCCCGTCGATGACCTGAATGGATGCGGTTTTACGCAAAGCCACGATCAACGCGCGCATGATCTCGGCACCGGCCTGATCGCCCTTGACCCGCACCACCCGAGCGGCGGAATGCGCTGCCTCTCGCGATTGCACAAAGCCGCCATCGGCGGTGCGGTCGAATCCAGTGCCAAGGTCGGACAGGTCGAGGATATGCTCCCGTGCGGCTTGGGTGACGAACTCGGCCACTTCGCGCAGGACCGACCCGGCGCCCGCGCGCATGGTGTCCTCGGCATGGGCTTCGGGGCTGTCCGTCCTGGCCATCGCCGCAGCGATACCGCCCTGCGCCCAGGCTGAGCTTGCGCCGGACCCCAGCGGTTCGGGCGAGATCATCACGACCGGACAAGGGGCCAGCTTCAACGCGGTATAAACCGCCGCCAGCCCGGCCCCAATGATGACCACTCGCGGCGTTTCAACGATCTTCATGTTGCTGATCAAATACCCAGTTTGCGCGAAAGGTCGATCATGCGCTGCACCGACAGGCGCGCCTTGTCAGCCACTTCCGCATCAACCTCGACCTGCCCGGTCATGGTATCCAGCGCGAACAGCACCTTTTCCAGCGTGATCTTCTTCATGTACGGGCACATGTTGCAGGGGCCGACAAAATCGACCTCGGGCAAAGCATCCGCGATATTCGACGCCATCGAGCATTCGGTGATCAGCAACGCCTTTTCAGGTTTTTCATCGGTGACATATTTGATGATCCCACTGGTGGATCCAGAAAAATCGGCCTCGGCCACCACGTCTGGCGGGCATTCGGGATGCGCGATCAGACGCGTGCCGGGGTTCCATTTGCGAAAATCGCGCAGGTCCTGAGGACGGTATTGTTCGTGTACGATGCACGAGCCTTCCCACCAGACCACATTCTTTTGCGGCACATCACGCGCGACGTTCTGTGCCAGATACTGGTCTGGGGTCATGATAACTGTATGACTGTCTTGCGCCGCAACGATCTGCGCTGCGTTCGATGAGGTGCAGCATATGTCAGAAGCCGCTTTGACCTCGGCCGTGGTGTTCACATAGGACACGACCGGCGCACCGGGATAACGGCGGCGCATTTCCTCGATCCCTTCGGCCGTGATTGATTCCGCCAAGGAGCAGCCCGCGTCCATATCGGGCATCAGCACGGTCTTTTCGGGGCTGAGGATCTTCGATGTCTCAGCCATGAAATGCACGCCGCATTGCACGATCACATCCGCCTCGACCTCGGTGGCCTTGATCGCCAGCTGCAAACTGTCGCCGCCAAAATCTGAAATGCCGTGGTAAATTTCGGGCGTCATATAGTTATGGCCCAGAATGACCGCATTGCGCTCGGCCTTCAGATCGTTGATCGCCTTGATGTAAGGCGCGTAGATCGCCCAATCCATCGGCGACACTACGCGGGACATGCGGCCATAAATTTCACTCATGCTCGCCGCCAGCTCGGGCGACGGTGCAAGATCATATTTTTCGGAAAGATGCGCACGCTGCGCGGGTAGGTCGAACACGGGAACGGTTTTCTGCCTATTAATCACGAGAGGGTGAAGATACCGGGCCTTTTCGCGATTATCCACAGCGTAAATGAGGAAAAGTTCCCAAAATTCGTTAGTCTCTGGAAATCTCAAAGTAACCTGGGGAAACCTTCGTTCAGATGGACCAAAGACTGGTCGTGCACCAACAATCAAATTGGGCCACACAAGTGGGGCCGACCACCGTCCATCAACCTCCATGCTAACCTCTGGCTTAGTACAGAATGGACACTTCGCTTTTGAATCCACCCTGCTTAACAGTATGTTGCAACCAAGTAGAAATGTCACTGGTTCTGCAAGGCAGGAATGTCACTATGGGGCGCAGCGGGAACAAGGCGTTGCAGCCCGGAGACCTCCTGTGTGGATGCATCCGTTTATGCAAGGAATTTCTGACTGTTGAGGTGCGTGATCGGTTGCACTTATGTGTCAGGCCTTTGGTGTGTGACGCGTTCTGGCCACGGGCCGGTATGGCAAGTTCGCGGTTCGGGTCCTAATTAAATATGCGAGGTCTGCGCCTCTGGAGGGAATTGTCAGGTTATTTTTTTTGAGCGCCAAAGATTGGCGTCGTACTGCTGGTTATGCGACCAAGCGGTTGGCGCAATCGTTCCAGTGATCGAAAGCGGCGACTCTTGTTTGGCGGTAGGATGCGGCGGTGAGCTTATGGCGGCGGGGACGGAACAGGTTGGAAGTTTCGTCATGCACGTCCAACGCGAGCTTGCGCAGGGCCGCGCCATAGCTGCGCAGTTTGTCCGTCACGATGACCCGAGGTTTGCCCCGGCGCTCGATGAACTTGGAAATAAAGCGCTTTGCAGCACGAGCATTCCGGAGGGATAAAACTAGAATGTCGAGAACTTCACCATCGCTGTTCACAGCACGCCAAAGCCAGTGCTTCTTTCCGCGGATGATGATCACGACCTCGTCCAAGTACCATTTGTCAGATGGTGACGTACGTGACTGCCGGACCCGTGTCGCAATTTTCGGACCAAATTTTTGTACCCATGGCCGGATCGTTTCGTGGTTCACCAAGACACTGCGTTCTGCAAGCAGATCTTCCACATCGCGCAGGCTCATCGCAAATCGATGATAGGCCCAGACTGCGTATGAAATGACTGAGCGAGAGAAGCGGTAGCCCTTCAGACGGGATTTGGACGCACGGCTGATCATGGAGCCACGCTACGCAGTCAATGGCGCAAGGTTAATAACTTGACGACGTCCCCGCGAAAGCTGAATGAGGCGTACGTCCGTTAAGTGATAAGTTATCAACAGGAGATCAAGCAATGGCATCAAGTATAAGAAAGGCACGGCGCGCCGACTTGGATGTTATCGTGCAGATGCTCGCAAACGACGTTCTCGGGTCAACGCGAGAGGACGCCACAATGCCTGCCGCTGTTTGCTATCAAAAGGCTTTTGCGGCGATTGACAAGGATCCCAATCAGTATCTAACCGTGGCGGAACGGAACGGTGCAGTGGTGGGCTGCCTTCAATTGACCTTTGTTCCCGGACTGTCGCGAAAAGGCATGTGGCGCGGTCAGATTGAAAGCGTTCGGACACTTTCAAGCGAACGTGGCCAGCGTATCGGAGGCGAGATGATTCGATGGGCCATTGAGAAGTGCCGCGAACACGGGTGCGGACTGGTGCAGCTGACGACCGACAAGTCCCGGCCAGAAGCTCTGCGCTTTTACGAGGCAGCCGGATTTGCGCCCAGCCACATCGGTATGAAATTGGATATTCAGTAATCAGTGTGACTGCTCTTGGCTCGATATCTGCTCCGATTCTGTAAGTTGCAAACCGGAAATTCTCGCGGTGCTGTCGAAAGGGATGCGAGCCAGGCAATAAGTGCAACACCGTGTTCTCAGTGTTGGCCTGCTCCTCAAGATTTCTCGGATTTCATCGTGCTGGCAACGGGGCCGATCTCAAGGATGGAATGCAGTACTCTGCTGTATGTGCAAGGTTCAGAAGGGGCGAATTTTCCCATCCGGCGTTTCGCGAACTGTATCTGACCGGTATGCCAGGATGCGCGCGAATGCTTGGCGGGAACGCCCTAGTTACCGAAGTCCAGACCATTGGTCGTTTGGGTGGCCGTTTTCAAAGCATCTGGCCGACTTTTCGAAGTACATTTTCGACCTGATCTGGGCGCAACTTGTAGAATACCCAGTTTTTAATCTTCTTGCTCTCGACCAAGCCAGCCTCTTGCAGGATTTGCATGTGGTTGGTCACGGTCGGTTGCTTCAAGCCAATCTTTTCCGTGATGAAGCCGACGCATACCCCGTCTTTTACCAAATCACCATCGACCTGCGGCGGAAAGTGACGTTCGGGCTCTGAGAGCCAGTGCACAATTCGCAATCGGTTCTCATGGGCCAGGGCGCGCAGTGCTTGGGCTGTTGACACATATACATCCACTGAATAGATACCTATCTATATAGATCATTTGCTATGCAGGTTCCTTATGCCACCTCCAAAGTTGACCTTCAACTTCATTCACTGCGATGTTTTCGCGGCCAAGCCCTATTGCGGCAATAGTCTGGTAGTATTTACAGATTCCGAAGGGCTGACCGGCGAACAAATGCTGACCATTACCCAGGAGATGCGACACTTTGAGTCGATCTTCCTGAGTGAGAACAATGGTCAAATCTCTGCGCGAGTGTTTGATCTCTTTGAGGAGCTACCATTTGCAGGTCACCCCATTATCGGTGCTGCTTGCACCTTGCATAAAAAAGCGGGCGCCGAAGGCTCGCGGGAGTGGACGATCAGCTTGCAGGGCGGAAGAGAGGTCAGTGTTTCGACGCAGTACCGGGATGGGCACTATTTCGGCGCACTTGATCAAGGCAGGCCCGAGATAATCGGCACGGTCGACGCGCAAGAACGGCAGGGCATTGCCAGAGCTTTTAACCTGGATCAACTTGCTGACTTTCCGCTGGAAGTCATCTCAACAGGTTTGAAATACCTCGTCGTTCCGGTTTTGGGAGGGTTGAAGGACGCGCGGATCACAGTTCCCGATTTGGAGCAGTCGCTGAAACGTTTCGGGGCGGAGTTTGCATATCTGCTCGATGTCGACACATTTGAAGGGCGGCATTGGAACAATGACGGGATCATGGAGGATGTCGCAACCGGCAGCGCCGCTGGCGTGGTTGGAGCCTATGCCTTGAAACATGGATTGGCGGAGTCGGGCCGCAGTTTTCCTTTGAAGCAAGGCCACTTTATGGGGCGGCCGAGCGAGATAATCGTGACGCCCTTCGGCTCGCCAGACGACATTAAAAGAGTGACGGTCGCAGGCGAAGTCGCTTTTGTCGGCCGCGGTGAACTGATTGCGCCATGATCCCAGTCATCGGCTCAGAAACCATCCGCCCGTTTTTGAACATCGAGCAATTGATCCCGGCTGCAGAGCTAGCATTCCAAGCGATCTCGGACGGCAGGGCGCAATCGCCGGTTTATGTTCTGCATCCCAACGACTTGGCCGACATTCATGTCAAGTCGGCGTCTCTGCCGGGTTGTCCAATTTTTACGGTCAAGATGGCGGGCTGGTCCCAGGTCCTCGCAGATCGGGGCGAACCGGCATCCAGCGGTATGATTGCTGTTTTTGACAGCAAAACCTGCAAGCCGCTGGCCATCCTGCAAGACGACCACCTGATTTCGGATTACCGGACCGCGGCGGCAGGTGCGCTGGTGGCAAGACTGTTGGCTCCACAATCGGCCCGGTCCGCCTTGATCGTCGGAACCGGGACGCAAGCGCGGTTGCAGGCTGAAGCCTTGCTTGCGGTGCGCGCAATCAAGACCTTGAAGATCTGGGGGCGGGATCGCGCCAAAGCCGGTGAGCTTTGCTCGTCACTAGAATCGCTTCTCACCGGGGTGTCCGTGCAAGTGGTTGATGACCTGCCGACCGCAGTTGTCCAAGCCGATGTGATTGTAACCGCGACCGGAGCAAAAGACCCCTTGATACAGGCCGATTGGCTCAGACCGGGCCAGCATATCACCTCTGTCGGGTCGGACGACACCACCAAATGCGAGATTGATCCGGAAATCCTGAAAGACTCAGAGGTTTTTGTCGACGCAAAGGCCACGGCTCGAATGTACGGGGCAACAGCCCGCGCGCTCTCGGCAAATGTGTTGACCGAAGACGCATTTATCGAAATCGGATCCGTGCTTTCGCGGGAAAGCGGGAACAGGAAGGCAACAACTGTCGCATGCCTCTCGGGGCTGGGTGTGCAGGATTTGACCACCGTAAATGCCATTTGGGGAGAGCTTGCCTCAGCCGCAATCGGGTGGCAGCGGTAAGTAACGCCCAATCCCTAGTTTCAAAATGTAAGGCAAGACAAAATGACAACAGTGTATGTAAACGGCAGCTTTTTAGAACAGCGGGAAGCAAGGATATCGGTTTTTGACCGCGGTTTCCTGTTTGCCGACGCCGTTTATGAGATCACCGGCGTTCTTGGTGGCAAGATGGTGGATTTCGACAATCACATGGTCCGGCTTGCACGGTCTCTTGGCCAGTTGAAAATGGACATGCCGATGCCGTTGGATAAGGTGCGCCGGATCCATCTGAACCTGATCAAGAAAAACGCCATCACCGACGGTCTGGTTTATGTTCAAGTCACGCGTGGTATCGCCGAGCGTGATTTTGCCTTTCCACCGGAGGGGACAAATCAGTCGGTTGTAATGTTCACGCAGTCAAAACCTGGGATCGCCGACATCCCGATCGAGCAGCTGGCGCTGAAAGTCAAAACTTTACCAGACCTGCGATGGGCGAGGCGAGATATCAAGACGGTGCAGCTTCTCTATCCCTCGCTTGCAAAGATGGAAGCAAAGGAAGAAGGCTTCGACGATGCCTGGCTCGTCGCTGACGGCCTTGTAACCGAAGGCACTTCGAACAATGCCTACATCGTGAAAGGTGATTGCATCGTCACCCGGAACCTAGGCTCCGACATCCTTCCAGGCATCACGCGCACCGCTGTGCTCGACTACGCGAAACTGACCGGCATGACGGTAGAAGAACGTCCGTTTTCGGTTAACGAGGCCTATGAAGCAGACGAGGCTTTCATAACGTCGGCGACTAGCTTCGTTGCACCCGTGGTTCAGATCAACGATGTGCTGATTGGAGACGGAGTGCCCGGACCTGTCGCAAGAAATCTGCGCGCGGTTTATCTGCGAGAATGCTGCAACCGTAGCTAAGGCGGGGGTACTGGGCCGGCTTCACTGCGGTCGCGATTGTTTCGAAACTGTGCTGCAAGGGCAATCCCTTGCAAGCATTGCGTTTGACGCTAGACATTTTGATTGAACGACGATCGCACAGTTTTAGCCGGTCGTCTGGACATAATTCCTTCCAAAAGCGCTAAGTAATTAACGGGCGCTGCTCTGGTTGCAGTGTAATTTGTTACGTTCGTTTCGACGTGTCAGATAGCGGTTTGGAAGAAATCACGCTCAAGTAAGGCGTTGTAGGGCATCACGCAGCGTTGAACCACAGGGTGACTTAGGTTTATCCGATCTCTCCTTTTGATGACTGCCTGGAACTTCAGGCGATGCCTACAGCGAAGCTGAAGGAGGCTTTGAACCTAGAGGTCTCCTACGTTCCCGCTTTGACACCTTAGTCGTCGTTGTCGTAGGCGATCCTCCAATCATCCGGCCGTCCGTCGTAACCACCGTCGGTCCAGTAGGTGTCATTGCTCGGGTTTGCCTGCTTCGAGGAACTCTTTCGACCAACTGTAGTAATGGCTCTCAGCGATGCCCTCCCGACGGCATAGCGCCGAGATGCTTTCTTCACCGCGCATCCCGGCCAAAACAATGCGGATCTTCTCTTGGGCCGAGTAGGTTTGCCAGGTCTTGCGGCGGATGCTCTTTACCAATTTATCTGCAGACGCTTTGCTGCTTGCGGATTTCTGGTTCATCCTAACCTTCATGGAGTGGATCTATGGACGCCCCCTGCGCAAGGTGTTTTTCGTGATCGTGTTGACGGCATTGGATGCGTGAATCTATCCGGCCTTTGATTGAAGCATCTTTGCTCCTGGCCTCGATGGGATCCGCTGGTTTCAGTG
>NZ_JBXWNC010000035.1:0-9560 GCF_059610165.1 Ruegeria sp. YTSA135
GGTGCGATGGTAATTCGCGGTCCGAGTCTCACTATCTGGACGGTTACTGAGATAGAGATTAAACAACCTCTTACCATTAAATCTAAAATTCCCGTAACCTGCTAATAATTATGTGAAATCCAATTATGCGTTGCCCATGATACACCCAAACGCCCCAAATGGTTTAGGACAGGACGGTTGAAGTCATGACAACCAGCGAAACAAACACCAAGACTGCTAAGCCGAAAGCTCGGCGGAGCTGTAAACACTGCAAAAAGCGATACACGCCTTATAGATCAACTTCGCAATACTGCTCCAACAGTTGTCGGGTGCTGGCTTGCAATACGCGCAAGAGGCAAGAAGCTGAAAAAGCCGCCAGACGAGAAGACAGTATGCAGCGCTCAATACGCTGGCACCGAGGTCAGAAGCAATTCCAACACCTGTCCGAAGACGAACTCAGGGTACTCATTGAGGCCAAATGGGAAGACCGACACCAAAAAGACCTTCAAAGAAGGGTTAGTGCCCGGGAGCGATACGGGCGTCAGAAGTCATCTGAAAATTTTGGTGCGAAACTTCTCCTATCGAAATCTGGCGACAATAGAAAAAACCAGAGTCCAGAAGAGTGTGGATCAGCGTCCCCAAGAACAGGTACACTGGCTAATAGTACTCGACCAATTATCGAGACGAAGCGGCGCCGTAAGCTTCTTCTGCGAAACCAGGGCAGCTGATCCCGCACAAAGGTCGCAAAATTTGGACGCCCTCGTCCTTCAACTGATGCTCTAACTTGAGCATATCTGCAGTAGTCGTTTTACACCGTACATCTGTAGAACCCTTCCTCAAGGTACTACTCTAGTCCTTTAAGGATGGCTCCCCTGGGAGGTGGCTAGACCATTGTAATTAAATGGTTTTGATCGCCCACTTTCCGCAACTGTCGCGTTTTCGCGCATTCTAATCCCGACAACCCTCTCCAACTAATCGCAACTAAGCCCCAACAGGCACTGTTGCTCCAAAAGGAAATACTGCTATGGCTGACATCACTGTCGTCGACACCATTATGGGTGCCGGCAAGACATCGTTCATCATCGAATACATGAACCGTGCCCACTTCGAGGGCATGTTCAATTCATCTAAGCGTCGCTTTATCTACGTTACGCCTCTCTTGGACGAAGTTGAACGGGTAAAGAAAGCGTGTCCCAATCTCAGATTCAAGGACCCCAAGCCAATACATGGTCGCAAATACTACGGTCTTCAGAAGCTGATCGACGAAGGCGAGAACATCGCGACGACACACGAGTTATTCAGGATGATCACACAAGAAACGAGAGAAGCCCTTTTGTCGGGCAACTACACGCTCGTGATTGACGAAGTTCTTACATGCTGTGATTTCTTCGATGGGTTGACCAAATTCGACCAAGACGACCTCTTCTCCGCCGGAAAAGTGTATGTTGAACAATCTACCAAGCGTCTTCGCTGGAACCACGAGGAGCATGCGAGCTACGAAGGTAAGTTTTCTCCAATCAAGCACCTCTGCGACAATGGGAACCTGACTGTCTATTCGGATGGACAGCGCAACAAACGTGTCCTGATCTGGCAGTTTCCGGTTGAGTTCCTGGAGTGCTTCAACGAGGTCTTTGTGCTGACCTACTTGTTCCAAGGGTCTCCTATGCGATCCTACTTGGAGGCAGAGGGCATTACGTTTGATTTGAAGGCAGTGTCTGGAAACCGCTCTACCGGATACAAACTAATACCGTGGTTGGATCACAACGAAAGAGAGATCAAGTCTAAGGTTCGAAAGTTAGTTTCGATCTACGACGGCAGAGGAAACGACATCGGAACCCCAAAGGGAAGAGAGCAGCCGTTGTCATCCTCATGGTTCAAACGGGCCGACGCGGCATCCCTACGTAAGTTAAAGGGCAACACCGTTACGTTCTTTAAAAACCACGCCAAGACACGATCAGGAGACAACGCATGGACATCGTTCAAGGACCACCGAAAGAAACTTAAAGGCGAGAGCTATTCCGGTAAGAGCTGCTGGATACCACTCAATACCAAGGCCACAAATGACTTCGCTCACAAGAAATCCATGGCGTACCTAGCCAACAGGTTCTCCTTGCCGATCCTCCGCAACTTCTTTGCAGAACAAGGTATCGAGATGAATGACGAAATCTATGCGATCTCAGAGATGGTCCAGGTCATATGGAGGACGGCAATCAGGAACAATGAACCGGTCATACTGTACATCCCTAGCGAACGAATGAGGACGCTGTTCCAATTGTGGTTGCAAACCGACAGCACCGCGGATTTGCTCGATCAACTTGCACCTGAACCTCAAAAGCTAGCCGCGTGAAAACCCAGCCCTCGCCGATCTGGTGGGGGCGCCCCAAATTTGGATTTGGACCGCATGTTGCTTTGAGATGACTGTCTTCGTTCCTACCTTTTTTACTCAGCTGCCATTTGCAGCTTCGGTTACCTTGTCAAAGTGGTTCTCAAATATTGCGAAGGGAATCCGGACGGTTTCCCAGACGCCGGAGCCTTTGTTGGCCGGAATCTGAGGAGAAATATCGCTTGGTCTCAAGACTGCAAGATTGGAGTATGCATCCTCCAAACACCAAAGATGGAAGTGATAGTCTTTAGAGCTTTCAGCAGTTTCCCATTCGTTTCTTGTTATGAAAAAAAATGCATTCGACACTCTAGCCGTGGAACACTTTGCCTCGATTTTTAATGGCGTGTCATCGTCAAAAGACTGTCGCGAGAGTATGTCGTAACCATAGTGGTCGCCGTCGAGTGCCATCCATTTTGGTCGGAATCTTGTTCTCTTGGTTTCATACTTAATGGATAAGCGTTCCCCTGTGCGTCCTAGTTCAAGTTTTCGTTTATCATTCTCCCCTCTCACCCTAGCGCCAAGTTTGTCCCAGAAATCAATAACTTCCTGATCTTCGCCGTCGGCCAAACCGGCCTCGTACAACAACTGTGAAATTTCCGGGGGAGACTGTAGCAAGACCTGTCGCCTACCGTAGCGTACTAGTTGCAGCCATGGATCTCTTCGCTCAATGAAATAGTCCGCTAACATGAAACGAAGTTGGCTCGTTGAGTGATTAAGTTCCAAACAAGCTCTGCCGCGCTCTGTAATCGCGATGTGCCCATCAATATTCGTAAAAACCCAGTTTAAAGAACTCGCATGGTCTAGGATTGTATGTGCTGGAACAATACCGAAGTTCAGATTGACTACTTCAGGCCGTGTCAGCCTCTGTCTCTCCAGCACTCTGAGAAGCTCAAAGCACTCATAGGCGGTGCTAGGGGTCAAAAGGTTTTGCATTGGCTACCGCCTGAACGCGTCTAAAAGTGCTTTAACGTCGTCTAAATCCAGCGCCGCCGAGTCTATTTCAGCGTCCTCATCAGAGACTTGAATTGGAGAAATACTAAGTGAACTGTCCTTCAGAGCCGTAGCCATTGCGTCAACCTTGGCTTCAAGCCGAAGCCTCACGGTTTCATCAATAGTTCCCTCACATTCCACGACATCCAGGTGGGTCAGTTGCGTCTTCGATAAACCTAATCTGTGTATTCGGTCTTCCGATTGAAGGTATTGAGCTGCATTGAAATTTCTGTCGAGGTAGATCGCATGATGACAAACATGATGAAGGCTAATACCTTCGCTGGCCGCTGCAGGATTCGCAATCATCACCTGACATGTAGGGTCGTCGTGGAACTTTTTGATTTTCCCTTCTCGAGTATCCTCGTCTTCGTCGCTACCAGCATCTACGCCACCGTGGATAAATACGGCGCCTAGATCGCGAAAGCACTCGGCTAGATACTCTACGTTCTTTACAAAAGAGGTCCAAATCAAAACCTTGTGGTCGTTCTTGGTCAATTCTCGCGTACGTTTGACAACATAGCGAATTTTGGGACCCTCTCCTGCAGCTAGGGTGTCAGACAGTTCATCCGCGAATTTAAACTCGGGTTTATCCGCAAGTAGAGCAGGGTTGGAAACGAATTGCAGTACAGTTGTCACCGACTTACCAAATCGACGAAGGGCAAACTTAGTATTTTCAGAAAGCGCTTTTTCTGCTTCTCTCGCAATTTCGCTCTTTAGCAAGCGGTAGAGCTTTTCTTGGTGGGAATCCATTTGTAGCCGAGTCAAACTTCTTCGAACCTCAGGCAAGTCCAGTTCCGCTTTGTTAGTACGAACATAAATTTTGTTCACTAGCCCGATGACGTTTTCTACGTTTGCGCCAATTTCAGGATAGAGAAAGTTGAACTGCGGGATTAAGTCTTCCACAGATTGCGGCATTGGAGTTCCGCTCATTATTAGTTTGCTTTGCGGAAGGTGGGAAAACCGAAGTATTGCCTGAGTGGAAATGCTATTCGGATTTTTGATCCTATGGCTTTCGTCCAAGAAAACGTGAACACTATTTTTGGACAAATAGTCCGAAATTACATCTCCCACGCGGGTGAGTTGCTGATATCCAATTATCATGAGTTTTGGGCGATCGAGAAGTTGCGAGGGTATCTTGCCTGTTTTCCGCAACCTTTCAAATTTGCCACTCAGGCTGGGTATGCACTCTGCAATTTGCTCGTCCCACGCCGCAAATGCGTTTTTTGGGGCGACTACGAGTAGACTATCATCCTTTGAAGACTTCAGAGCAAAAAATGCAAGAGCTTCAGTTGTTTTTCCAGCTCCAGGGACTGAGAATGTAGCTCCACTGGGACGAGAGATCAGCTTGGATACGTTCCTAGATTGGTGCTGAGTCAGTCTTCGCTTAAACCCAGCCTCTAACAGGAGATTTTCCAGTTCCTGACGGCCTAACTCATCCGGGATTTCGTTGAAGCTTTCTTGCCTAGATCGCGCCTCGCCGAGCATCCTCAGTGCGTCAGGAGCAATACTGAAATCCTTATCTGACCGGAGACCAAAAGCGGAGATAATGTTCAAGATTTCCGTTCGAACTGACAAAAACCTCCACCACGGTAATGTGATCGAAAGCTCTGTTTGTCTTTGGGCATCTTCGGATGCCTCCAGACAAGCCGTGCAAATAAACTTAAGCCACTTCTGTTCGGCGTCTTCTGATGCCCAACTTAGCACCGCTTTCCGATCCTTATCAGCGTAGTCGAATAGCAGCAAATTAGTTGTTCCGCGTCGCTAAAAAGGTTCGTATTTTTGTTATTGAGGCTTCGATCTCATCTAACTGAGCAGATGCTCCATCAATTGTGGCTTCAGGGGTCAGTCCCAAGTTGACTGCCTCAATTAACGCGGTCTGAGATTTTTGTAGCTTCTGCATTAAAAAATCTGACTTTGCTTTATCGCTCAGCTTCTCCTTTTCACTCTCCAAAGTACTCACAATAATGTCGTGGGCTTTGGTAAGTTCTGCGGAAGAGCTGTGGATTTGAGCGACAAGCTGCATATCTTGCTGTTGCGTACCAGTTGCAGCTCCTCCACCAAAAGCGTCTTCAGCCTGAGAGTCCACAGAGCCGTCACTCTCGACAGAAAGCTCTTGCCGCAACTGATCTTTTACCGAAGACAGATGTTTGCCGAGCGTTGGAATAAACGTATACAGCCGCTCACCTGCAGCGTCCGGGTCATCAATGTAAGAAAATGCCAGCTGCTTCAAAACCTCCCTGTCCGCCGCACTTTGCTGCTCCTTCATGGTCTTGTTCAAGCGTTTGAACGTGTGTTCCGTTTCACTTAGTTCTGACCAGATGTTTTTCTTCCCGCGGGTTTCTAGGTACTCTGCGCCCAGATCACGAATTTCGAAAAGTTCCTCGATTTCTTTCTTTTGTTTCCGGTATTGCTTGGCCAAGTCCTTGGTGCTGTAACCAAACTTTCTCTGCTTCTCCCGAAACATCTTGGCTTCTGCGTGCCAGGAGTAGTCGCTACGTATATCCCTTTCGATCTGCAACCTGGACTCGAGAGCGTCTAGTTCCTTCTCTTCGCACTTTGGAAGCACAACCACGTCTACATGGCTGAAATGTGGGTAACCGTCTGGGTCTGAACAGAAAAACTCTCGCCAACAGCACAGTCGGCGGTTGCCGTTAATTACGAAGCCATTCTCATCGAGCAGAAGCGGTTCAACTTGTCTGTTTGATGGGTCCTTAAATTTCTCGGAGAGGCCCTCTTCTCCTATCATGCTTTCTAGAATTTGGTGTTGCGCTTCTTGCAGTACATAAAGCTCTGGATCCCCGTCGGTAAAAAAGTTCTCATTCTTACCGTTGATCGTTACCCATTCTTCTTGGACCGAAGATGTACGACCATTGGCAATTCTGTACTTGGGAAGATTGATTTCTACTCGAATAATCGGAAGGCTCGCCACCTCGCCTTTGAAATTCTCTATTCTAAACGTATCGGCGCTGGCTCTCTTTGCCTCCTCATGAAGGTCAGAAAAACACTCTTTTCGATTAGGTAGCGCCCATCCGTATCGGTTTTCAGCTAATGCTTTGTTAACTTCTTCGTTCATGTCTGCTTTCTTCTCATTGGAAGGATATTACCGCTATCGGTATGTAGATGACTTTTTTGAATATTTGTAATTCGCTTACCAACCTATCGGAGTTCGCCAGATTGTCGCCAAGCTCTCTCGCCGCCATTGCTGTTGGCAATACCAGCACGCCCACGTCGATGATGTTGCTCAAATACATCTGCTGAAGCTTGATCAGGTCGGCGTACATCCTCGACATGTTACCAGTAACTTGGATACCAAGGCCGACTTGGTTTTTTTGCGCGGCAATAGTGATTTTAGAACCATGCGCAATCTGGACTCTACTCGTCCAGCCTTGCCGAAACAAACCATCTTCAATTTCGTTTCGCAGATCGGAGCCGAATCCACGCTCGATTGGGGTCTTGCAATGGTGAAGCGCTTCCAATACCTCACTTTCCTCGTTGGCTGGTAGCAATTCCACACCGCCGAGGTGAGAGTTTTTGAACGTGTCCATAGATACTTAGCCGAGTAATTCTGTTGCGAGCAACCATACACTGGTCAGTTGTCAATGCCACGAGAAAATTCCGAGCATTGCCATCCATTCGTTGCCATTGGAAGACGATAGGTTCGTTGATCGACAGGGATAGATGAACCAAAGAAGCGGGTCACTTCTGCATATTAGCTTTGTGCTTGTATGAGTCGATCTTGTTCCCGCTTATTTTTAGAGCAGAAAGTTGCGCCAATTGGCTAGGCCCGATAGGGTCAACCTTCGGTTTTGACGAGGAGGCAGGGTCGTGGACCGAGCAAAAAACAGTGGTAAGAGGCTGACTGAAATAGATGCTGCAATCGTCAAGGGGATGTTGCTACGAGGTGACAGGCAACACGACATTGCGGCTTGGTTCGGTGTCAACGGCGGTCGCATTGGTGAGATAAGTAAGGGCAAGAAGTTTCTTGACGTTCAGCCTCAACTCGAAAGTCTGCCTCGACCGGGTCCCTATTTGTCCGGGATGGCGTCAGAAAGTCTCATGTCCGAATTTCGAATGCTTCGAAGCAAGACAAGGAAGCTACTTGATCATAATGACCTAAGCCCCCAAGCGCGATCCATAGCAGCTAGCATGTTGAACCAGCTTGAAACAGTTATCGGGGACTAGTCATTGACAAGTGCAACACTTCGATCCGAGCGCCACTTTACCACTTTGTAAATTGCACTCTCGAACGATCTGGCGTTGAATAAGAAAAAAATATTGCCTGGGGTGGATCCGGTTACTCACACATGGTAATAGAGGCACAACTTGAAGGCGGGGGCGTTTTTGCGGGTAGTAGATTTATATGCAGGTATAGGCGGCTGGTCCGTGGGCTTCAAACTTGCCGGGTTCGAAGTTCTCAAGTCATATGAGTGGTGGGAACCTGCAGCCAGAACACACGAAGCCAATGGTTCGTCGGACGTTGCAATAGCCAACATTCGTCAACTCAACCTGACCTCTTTGCCCGTTGACGTAGATGTCGTAGTCGGGAGCCCCCCTTGTACGCAATTTTCATATTCAAATCGCGGGGGTTCAGGCGACATAGCTGACGGGTTGGTCGACTTGGAACGATTTTTGGCAATCGTAAAGCATTTAAAGCCCAAAGCATGGGCTTTTGAGAATGTTCCGCGTGTAAAAAACGTGATTGAAAGAGAGCTTTCCAAGGGTGGGGCCCTAGAGCAATACAAAAATCTGTTCAAAGACGCCCAGATTGAGATTTTCGATATGGCAAACTTCGGCGTACCTCAGCGTCGAAAACGGTGCATCGCAGGAAACTTTGATTTTGGGCTTCTTAGGTCATACCACTCTGTAATGGAGCAACCCACACTTGGTGATGTTGTTGGGGCACTCCAGCAAGGTCGCGACCCGATCTTTCAAACCTCAAGTGAATTCGTCATCCACGACAACGATCCAGAAGAACCTCTCAATTGGGAGGAGGAGCGGTTTAACCGAGATATGAAAGAAGCTCACCCTGTTTATAACGGAATGCCTTTCCCAGATCCTTTGGATCGATCCAGCCGAACTATTACGGCAACATGCACACGTGTATCACGAGAAAGTTTGATAATACGCGAACCGAATGGTGCGTCGTTCAGACGACTGTCTGTGCGTGAGCGAGCTTCGCTACAGAGCTTTCCTGTTAAGTTTCAGTTTCTGGGTAAAAGTCACGCGCAGAAGTTGAAGATGATTGGCAATGCTATTCCACCGGTATTCACCTATCTTATTGCTGAGGCTATTAAAGGAACTGACGCGAGCTGCCTTCGTCTACCTTCCGAAATTGATGCCAACGCACTGATTCCTGAGGGTGAGGGCTTCAAAACCCTACCAGACAACTCGGGTAGGACGTACCCAGAAGACAGAAGGTTTCGCTTCAGTATTCCAAACCTTAGGTTCAAAAGTGGGACCCGCTTCGAACTTTCGAATGTTGAGGGTCAAGACAGATGGCATGTCGCGTTTTTTTTCGGTGACTCAAAACGCATCCACAATAGGACGTTCACTCAGGACGCAATCGAAACGGCAATAACAAATTCACCAAAACATATCGCTGATCAGGTTTGCAAAACGCAAAGACACTTCATGGACAAAGTGGACCTGAATGGGCTGGACGCTCTACAAGCAACTTGGAGTCATAGATCGCAGGGATTGCATCCGTTTGAGCTTATTGACCGTTTGGGTCAATTCGTAGATCAAGAGTTAGAGCAGGGTAAATGGTCCTGTTTGGCCGACAGTGATCTCAGAATTTTTGTTCATAACATTATCTTTGATCAATATCAGGCGGAGAATTTTGCGGTGCAGAAGATCTCCAGATACCTCCGACAAATTGCTATTGGATCCGTAGTTGCATCTCTGGTTAACAGCAAACTATTTGAAACACGGCAAAAAATACTGTCCACGGTTTGATCCGACGACAAATGCGGCTGGTTTGATAACAACAAGGAAAAAAGCGCCTGGGTTGCACAATGGAGTGCATACCCCGAAGCATCAGAACTGTTTTGGTATTATGACCTTCGTCCTATTAGCCCCGTCGGCTTTATCATGAACGGAAACCGAAATGGTTTGCGCGGGATGCCTGTTCTCAGCTCGCACTAGCTTGTTTTGGCTGTCAGAACCTGTTCGAAGATGGTTTGCGTTTGTTTATTCCGAAACGACAAGA
>NZ_JBXWNC010000036.1:0-8871 GCF_059610165.1 Ruegeria sp. YTSA135
TCATGCCGCCCTTTGTGCGACCAATCAGACGGCCACGCCCCCCCTTTTTGACGCCCAAACTGGACGCCGTGCGGTGGCGTTGCGCCCAGAAAGCGCGGCGATGCAACCACCCAACCCGAAGGACTTGCCGCCAGAGATGTTCCCTGGTGGCAAATTGCCGGAGTACATCCCAATTCCAAAACCGCGCCTACCTCGTGAGGAGCAGCAGGACGCAATGTATCGGGACCGTGAACTCGATCCAGCGCTTTACATGCCTGAAGACGTGTTGCGCCCACTCACACAGCATTGCGATGAAGAGACATTCCGAGTCGATGTGCAGGCGCTGATCGCGGCGCGCGAGCATACGGATTAATTCCGACCGAGACAGCTCCGCGCCGGGCGATAGTCGACACGGCGCGTACAACGCTTTCAGCAAGAAAAAAGCATGAACGATGCCAAGAATGAACCTGTTCCTTTAACCATACTAACCGGTTTCTTGGGCGCTGGGAAAACCACGCTTCTTAACCACGTTCTGACAGGCGATCACGGGTTGAAAGTCGGCATTCTTGTGAATGATTTCGGCTCGATCAATGTCGATGCAGAACTGGTTGTTGACGTCGAAGATGGGATGATCAGCCTCGCGAACGGCTGCGTCTGCTGTCAGATCCGCGATGATCTCGTTGAGTCAGTCGCCGCATTGATCGAACGTGATGATCCCATCGAGTACATACTGCTTGAAGCCAGCGGCGTGGCAGACCCAGCAAGCATCTATATTACGTTCGTTGATTCAGCCTATCGCGACCTGATACGACTTGACAGTGTGACGTGTGTCGTCGATGCCCATCAATTATTCACGTATGACGATCCGGACCTTGCAAAACTGCAAGCTGCAGCAGATCGGATTTGCGGATCTTGTAATCCTAAACAAAGTTGATCTGGCGGGTGTCGAGGAAACTGCAAAGGTAAAGAGGTGGATAGACGGCTTCTTCTCAAGGGTTCGCATCGTTCCTGCCGTCAAATGTAACGTTCCACTCGAAATCCTGCTATCCGTCGGTCGTTTCGATGTTTCTCGCGCGATGGCTGATCATGCGCATAGCCACGACCACGAACATCATCATAGGCACAATCATGGTTCTTTCTTTAGCACCTGGAGTTATACGCGCGACGCTCCATTGCAGCGCAAAGCACTGGAACGAATGATCAAGAGAGAACTGCCTTCTAATATCTATCGTGGCAAGGGATTTGTTTACCTGGATGACGACCCGAACAACCGTTATTTGCTGCAAGTTGTCGGGCGACGTGTCGAGTTGACAAAACACAGTTCTTGGGGCGCTGAGGATTTAACTAACCGGATCGTTGCCATCGCACACAAGACAACTCTTGATCAAGCGCACTTAGGTGAGTTGTTCAATGCTTGCTCTGTGTCGTCTGTCGGAAACGAAAATAGCGAAGTTGTAACTGTCGCAACAGGATAGTTGCCATGCATGAGTTGGAAATCCTGATCGTTCAAGCGTCGAGTTATATCCAAGTTCTATTCGAAGCAGCAAGTGTCATCGTTGTTGCTGCGGGAGGCATCGCCTTTGCGCGAGCGTTAATTATTCATCGAAAGTCTGATGCTGAGCCAGTCGCTCGGCACATCCTCGGGAAATCCCTGATTGTGGCGCTTGAACTGCAGTTGGGGGCGGACATCATCGCAACCGCAACAGACCCGAGCATAGAAGAGCTTGCCAAGCTGACCGCCATCGCCTTTGTCCGAACCTTTCTCGACTATTTCCTCGTTCGGGAAATTCGCGAGGAGCGGGTTGCAAACAAACCAAATGAAACCTGAGAAATCCACTGAGGCATACTATGGACTTTGATGACGAGGATGAAGCGCTGCGTTCTACCAACCAGATGGCGGGAGACCGCACGGACCTTGCATTCGAGAGGTACCGGCTCGCTTCAGACAGGACGACCATGGGATACATGAGAGCGGCTACATCGCTCATTGGTTTCGGCTTCTCTATACCCGCACTATTCAGAATCCTGACTGAAGTGACCGGGTTGCAAGAAGCTCCGGTAGAACACGCACGTTTTGTCGGATTGTTCATGTTGATACTGTCGGTGCTAATGCTGTCTGTCGCCATCGTACAGCAAATCACTTTTCTCAAGCGGATATCTGATATCTCCGGAAAGCCAATTCCGGTTTAGCCAGCGCTGGTCTCAGCCGGGTTGATCTTGGCAGTCGCTATCTACGCTACAATCAGCATTCTTTGGAATGTGGAACCACTGTGATGGAGTCGCCGCTGCCTTTTGAGCAATCCGTCACCCTGTTCATCAATATCTTCATTTCTCTGGCCATGCTTTGCATCGGGATGAGTGCAACGCTGCGCGAAATGGGTGCAGCTGTTCTGGAACGCGAAAAGCTAACGCGCCTGCTTGCTGCAAATGTCTTCATACCGCCCATCATAGCAATCCTGGTTGTCGGGGTCTTTCCCCTACCTCGGCCTGTCAGTGCTGTTTTGTTTTTGTTGGCAGTCGCCCCCGGCGGCGTCAACGCTGTCCAGTTTTCGACCAAGGCGCCAGGACAAGTCGGCGCGGCCGGGGCTTTGCTGGTCTTACTTTCAATCATTGGCTTGGTTCTTACGCCTTCGGCCGCTCAGGTCGTTCTGCCAACCGCCGCGCTGGAACGTGTCGCTTGGGACCGGCTACTGATCCGCATCGTGGGTGTGATCGGAATTGCCTTGCTTCTGGGGATTTTGATCCGACGATTTTACCTGGACGTGGCCGAGCATATATACAAACCAGCGATGCTGATATCGACAGTCTCCTTCATTGCATCTGTCGTAGCAAGCATCAGCATCCGGCAGGAAGCTGCGGTTGGATTGGGACCTTCGAGCTTGATTGCCATATTGATTTTCATTCTCTCCCTAATGGCGCTCGGCTGGTTTTTAGGCGGCCAGAATCGGGAGTATCGGCAGGTCCTTGCGACCTGCACAAACCTTCGCAATGTAGGTCTCGTCCATCTACTTGTGGATGCGTGCTGCTTTGATCCGGCCTATTCAGCGAGCGTTCTGGCCTTCATGATGCTGATGGCTCCAATCAACCTTGTGTTCACTATTGCCTGTGCGATTGCAAGAAAACGGCAGAACCAATCTGGGAATGATGATCGGGGCACCAATACATGACGATTGGGCGAACGACATCGCGAACATATCTTGTAACCATGCTCGCTATAGCCGCTTCCGCTTCTTGGGCGCAGACCGCAGAAGACGAGAAACTATCGGATGATCCGACAAAGATCGTTACGAAACTCGGCGTCCGTTATAGTGACTTTGGCACCGTATTTGGCTCGGTTGCTTTCGGGCCCGTAACGAAGATCAATATCTCGGTCTCGGAAGACGATCAGTGGCGCATTGGTGGCTCTTATCTCTTGGATTTTGGGATAGTTAATTTTTCGGCGTCCGAGCAGGAGCTTGAAGGCGACGTCAAGCAAACGCAATACGCTATAGGAACCTTTGTACCGCTTGCCGCTTTTGGCTTCCAGCCGAAGGGATGGCTTTTGTTCCCAGCGCTCGGTGCAAATTACACCGATGGTAGGGTCAGCAACAGCGACTTCGAGTTTGCTGGTGCCTTTCCCGCTGAGGTGGCCAGTAAAGGTGGTTACATCGGTATACTTGGCCTCAAGCCGCTGTCTGAACGCTGGGTTATGAAAACCGGCGGTGTCCTATCTGCCGGTTCCAACGACAACTCGGGGTTTACCATCGGTGCGGGCGTGACCTTCAATGCATCGCCGGACGATAGCATCAGCGTGTTTGGCAGTTACATCGACAATACGTTCGGACAACGTAACCTGATTGGCGTAAGCTACGCGCGTGAGTTTTGACGGCAACGGATCAAAAGAAACACAGTGAGGGCAATTCACGATGCTCATTATTCTCGGTCTTTACTTTGGCATAGTCTGGCTGGTTTTTGCGAAGCTCAAAATCCTGCCTTGGAACGGGTTCTTCAAGACGGTCGTATATGGTGGAGCTTTGGTCATAGCGTTGGTTGTTATTGGAGCCTTAAACCACACGACGCCATCCGGGACTGTGTCCGTTCAAGGTGCGGTCATCAACATTGCACCGAATGTATCCGGTCCAGTCACTGAAGTGGCGGTTGCTGCAAACCAACCGGTGGCAAAGGGTGATGTGTTGTTTCGAATAGATGACACCACCTACGCGGCTGAAGTTGCCCGACTTCAAGCCTCTCTCGCATCAGCACAGTCCGCAGCAGACCAGTTGAAGACAGACTATGAGGCGGCATTAGCCGACATTGACTCCCTTGAAGCTCAACTGTCTTTCGGTGTGCAGCGTCGCGATGACATCGTTCAGCTGACTGGACGTGGTGCTGCGGCTGAGTTCCAATTGCAGGAAGCAGTTTCAACGATAGAGCAACTCGAAGCCGGGCTGCGAGCAGCACAAGCGCGTAGACAGAGCCTTGAACGACGCATCGCGGCCCAGGTGGATGGGGTCGATGTTGGAGTTGTAGAAGTTCAAGAGGCGCTTGCCCAAGCTGAGTGGGCATTGCAGCAGACAGTCGTGCGTGCGCCTGGTGATGGTATTGTGACGGCGCTCTCCCTCCGCCCTGGCAATCGTGTAACGACGTTACAAGGCGCCGTGAATTTTTTGCTTCCTTCAGATCGGCTGCTCATCGCGGCGTTGCCGCAAAGCAGCTATCCCAACGTGGCAGTTGGCGACACGATCCGGATTGCTTTGGGCACTATGCCAGGTCAGGAATTTGAGACCACGATACGGTCAATCCCTCCGGGAACACGAGAGGGCGCGTTGGACACGAGGGGCGGGCTGCCCAGCCTGCGCGAACTTACAGGCGCGTCGAGCTACATCGTCACTATTGATATCCCAGAAGGTCTTCCTTCTGATCTTGCACAGCTTGGTACATCAGGAACTGCATTGGTAATCACGGAAGAGGCCGGCGCAATCTCAGTGCTGGCGGAAATCCTGTTTTGGATCAATAAGAAACTCAACTACATTTGAGCTCAAGTTCAACAAACGGGGCAATCCGATGCACCAATTACAGGAAACTGAATGCGGCTGATCAGAATTTGTTTGATTTTGATAGCGGTGATTGCACTAGCCGTTGTTGGGTTAAGGTTGGCTTTTCCGCTGCCTGAGTAGAATTTTTCGCAGCAAATGCTTAAACAAGACGCCGATTGGGCCGGCCCCTTGGGCGAAACCATAAAAAACGCAGTTGAACGCAACCGCGGTCTCGATGGGGTGCGGACTTTGGGCGATGGACGTGCCGCATTTGCGGCCATGGCTATCCTTGCGAGAGAGGCGACTTCCTCAATCGATGCGCAATACTATATCTGGCAAGATGACGTAGCAGGCCTGATGCTTCTCGACGAGCTTAGGGCGGCAGCAGAACACGGTGTTCGCGTCAGACTACTGGTCAACGACAACGGTATCTCCGGGTTGGACGAACTGCTTTCAGAGCTAAACGCTCTCACCAACGCGAATGTGCGTATTTTCAATCCGTTTACGCTGAGAAAACCCAAGCTCCTGTCTTATGCATTTGACTTCAGCCGACTGAACCGGCGGATGCACAACAAGTCAATGACTGTAGACGGGGTCGCAACGATCGTTGGGGGGCGTAACATTGGCGACATCTATTTCGACTATGGGGCTGGAACGCACTACCTAAATTTAGACGCGATAGCCATCGGCCCAATTGTGGACGAGGTTTCGCAATCGTTCGACGCCTACTGGAACAGTGCCTCGTCTTACGATGCTGGACTATTCTTAGATCCTCCAGCGGTAGACAGCCTGCAATCCAAGGCGGATGCAGCACGGCAAACCGCCGTTGGCGCAGGTTACCAAAAGGCGATTCAGGAAAGTGAACTGGCCGACCACATCGCGGCACATAGTCTGAAGTTTGATTGGAGCGAGGTCACCCTTTTTGTCGACGATCCGGCGAAGGGATTGGGCGAAGTTATAAGTGAAGACCTGATGGTCGAACAACTGATCGAATTCGCTAAAATTTCACAGACCTCACTGGACCTTGTTTCGGCATATTTTATTCCTGGCGAAAGAGGTTCAAAGGTCTTGGAGGAGTTGGCCAAGTCAGGTGTTAGGGTCCGTATCTTGACCAATTCTTTGGACGCGACAGACGTGATGCCGGTTCAAGCTGCGTATATGCGTTATAGATATGATTTGTTGAACAGCGGAGTAGAACTGCTGGAGCTGCGAACCTTGCGGCGGGAACGTCGCGACAGAAGCCTGCCAGAGATCCTGGCTGGATCGGCATCAGGGCTGCATGCAAAAACCTTTGGCTCAGATGGTGAGCGGATCTTCATTGGCTCATATAACCTCGATCCAAGGTCTGCGCATCTCAACACTGAAATGGGCATCATGATCGAAAGCCAATGATGCTGATGTGGTTTTGTTTCACGGTACGTCTGGACAAAATCTTTCGAAAACGGATCGGCTCTTTAGGAAACTCGGGATGAAAACGATTGGAGGAAACTATGGAAGCCGATTGTCCAATCAGTAGCGCCCTGTCACGTCCTTTTTTCAAGAGTGCTACCAAAAACGATAGTAGTTGATTGAATACGCAACTGTAAAACTAATTACAAAAGAGAGCTGGAAATGAGTAACCTAAGTTCAAACTTACCAATTTATGTGATCATTATCTATTTCTTAGTGTTTATTGGATTTATGTTTGGTGAGAAATTTCGGAATGATTTTTCTAACTGGCTCGCTCTAAAAGACCCTTTTGGCATTAGATTCTGGACTCGGCACCCCGTTTTTCTCGTAATTTCTTTGCTTTTTTTCGCTGCTTTTGCATTCGTTATGATTTTAGGAGAGTGATATGTCTCACATTGATGAATATCCCGGGAATTCGAATGTCAAAGGGCTTATAACCACTGTAGATTTGGGGCCCATTTCTTTTCAAAGTGGCATCGTAAGCTACAATGGTTCACTCCATCGCGTGAATTCAATCGGGTTTACCATTGGGGCGGACATTCCAGTAGAAGTTACCCATACGTATGCCCATGATTACCAGACTATTGACGAACTGAAAGGTGCTTCCGTTTCATTCGGTGGTGGTGCGCTAGTCGGTACAGACATAGCTCTAACGGGTTCAGACCCAAAAGGTATTGCTTCGGCTGGACTACAACTCCGTGTCGATGCCCATGCTATGTATTCTTGGACATCTGAATTGCCTGGTGATCCTGCTGGCGGTTCCGGGTTAGCCGCACAGTCTGCAGGGAGTGCTAGAGTAGTGGGTTACGGAGGGCGCATTGATGATGGAAGGGGGCTGCGTGCTGGGGATGAATTAAATGCTTTGGATGCAATTTCTGAAACAGCCGATCTAACTTCTCGTATCTCACAGGTGTCCGTCGTCAGGGATTTTGGGACAGATGGCGCTCTGATCTAAGATAGAGTGTGGCTCATTTGGTTGGATTGATTATGCGGCAGCATTTCGGTGAAGCAAGCGGCGCGTTTCGATGGTCTTTCGTTTGATCCTTCCTCGTTGTTTCAGAATGGTTTCGCCCCGTCCGAAGTATACGTCAGCGGGCGTGAGGTTTTGCAGGCTTTCGTGGTAGCGACAGTGATTGTAATACTCAACGAAGGCGTCAATCTGCTGCGTGAGATCGCCAGGCAGATAGTAGTTTTCCAACAGGATGCGATTCTTGAGGGTCTGATGCCAGCGCTTGATCTTGCCTTGGGTTTGCGGATGATAAGGCGCGCCACGCACGTGCTCCATTTTCTGCTGTGCCAGCCATTCGGCAAGCTCACCAGAGATGTAACTGGACCCGTTGTCGCTGAGCAGACGCGGCTTGTGCAGAACAGTGGCCCGATCACAGCCCGAGGCTTGTAAGGCGAGGTCCAGCGTATCGGTCACATCCTCGGTCTTCATCGTCGTACAAAGCTTCCAAGCGATGATGTATCGGCTGTAATCGTCCAGGATTGTGCTGAGATAGAACCATCCCCAGCCGAGCACCTTCAGATAGGTAAAATCGGTCTGCCAGAGTTGTTTCGGCTGAGTCGTTTTGTCCCGGAACTCATCGGCCGCCGATAGAACCACATAGGCCGGGCTGGTGATCAGGTCGTAGGACTTGAGGATGCGATAGACCGAAGCCTCTGACACAAAATACTTTTCCGTGTCGGTGAACTGCACATCCAATTCACGCAGCGACAGTTCGCTTTCCTTCAGAGCCAGGCCCTTGATCTTGTCACGCATTGGCTGCGGAATACGGTTCCAGACCCGTGATGGCTTGGGACTGCGATCCTCAAGCGCCTCAGGGCCACCCGACAGATAACGGTCATACCAGCGATAGAAGGTGGTCTTCGGGATGCCCAGCTTTTCCAAAGTGCGCTTGGTCGGGAGATGCGAACCTTCGACGAGGCGGATGATCTCCAGCTTTTCGGATGCGGGATACCTCATTCGTCGTCGCCCCCATCCGCAATCATGCTTTTTTTGAGCAACCGCAGTTCAAGAGCCTGTTCGGCAACTACTTCCTTCAGATCGCGTGCCTCGCGGCGCAGATATTTGACCTCGGTCGATGTCGCGGCGCGCGCGGTGTCGCCCGTGGGTCGCGTCTTGCCGGCCTCAAGAAACTCTTTCGACCACCTGTAGTGGGGGCTCGTCGCGATCACCTCGCGGCGGTACAGTTCGACTACGCTATGCTGGTCGCGTAATCCCGCCAGCGATCCAGAACTTCTGATCGGTTGAATGCTGCTTGCTGGTGCGCCGACGAACATCTTTCTCGACCTTCCCGGCAGGCCATTTGCGTGTTCCGGGTTTCTGTCTCATCTTATGGAATGGACGTCCCTTGCACCGACGCCGATAGTTTTCGGCAGACGTAGCAAGCAGAAGGAGTTCACAGAATGCAGTTACTTGCGATTG
>NZ_JBXWNC010000037.1:2500-6506 GCF_059610165.1 Ruegeria sp. YTSA135
TCAAGTCCTCCTCGACCCACCACCGTCTTATTTTGCGGAGCAAAATGAGACGAACAACGGTTCTACGCAGCGCAGAGCGGCAGTTGCTTTTGTGAAGCAAAAGCAATGAGAGCGGTTCTCTGGATCACGGGCCTTGATCCACCATATCACTTCGATCAGATCGTTAAGCACCTTTGGGTTCTTAACCGTCCGATTGGACGACAATTGACATCGTATAGAGAGAAATCAATCAACACTGTTTGATCGTGCCGAGTGTGGCACTGATCTCGGTCGTTCTTATCTTCGTCCTCAAGTAGCCGAATAGGCGGTAGGACAAATAGGGGATAAGCGGCGCAGTTTGGGTCTAGCCGGCCTGGAATGCGTATCGCGACTGAAACGAACAGAGTTGTCCAAGTCAAATATACTAACCCGAGCGACCTGCGTTGATCAGCTGCACGGCTGTGAGACCATATGGGGTTGCTCATTTGTACTCTGATTGTCCTCAAGTAGCCGAATAGGCGGTAGGACACGAAAGAGTGCGGGAAATGTATGTTTTTGGTTCAGAAGAATGACTGCCTTTAGTTACCAGCTGGGCGGTCTCGATTGATTTGATTACTAGCGCAGCTTCGGTTGTGTGCGGTCAAACGCACTCAAGTAGCCGAATAGGCGGTAGTGCCAATATCATGTCTTTCTTTTTCTGGATCAAATCAAGCGCGAGAAGGGCGTTTGGTGAATGCCTTGGCAGCAAGAGGCGATGAAAGACGTGATACTCTGCGATAAGCCATGGGGAGCTGAGAATAAGCTTTGATCCATGGATCTCTGAATGGGGCAACCCACCTGAATGTTTGTTATTGTTAGTTTTGCTAATCAATAATGAGCATGAACAGGTACTTAAGACCTGAATACATAGGGTTTTAAGAGCAAACCCGGGGAACTGAAACATCTAAGTACCCGGAGGAAAGGAAATCAATTGATACTCCCCTAGTAGCGGCGAGCGAACGGGGACCAGCCGAGCCGGATAAGTGAGAAGAACATGTTGGGAAGCATGGCCATAGCGGGTGACAGCCCCGTATTCGAAGCTTTGACGGACGTATTAAGTAGGGCGGAACACGTGAAATTCTGTCTGAAGATCGGAGGACCACCTTCGAAGGCTAAGTACTCCTTGCTGACCGATAGCGAACCAGTACCGTGAGGGAAAGGTGAAAAGCACCCCGACGAGGGGAGTGAAACAGTACCTGAAACCGAACGCCTACAATCAGTCGGAGGCTCCTTGCGAGCTGACGGCGTACCTTTTGTATAATGGGTCATCGACTTGGTCTCACGAGCAAGCTTAAGCCGTTAGGTGTAGGCGTAGCGAAAGCGAGTCTTAATAGGGCGTCGAGTTCGTGGGATCAGACCCGAAACCGAGTGATCTAGGCATGGCCAGGTTGAAGGTAAGGTAACACTTACTGGAGGACCGAACCCACATCCGTTGAAAAGGATCGGGATGAGCTGTGCCTAGGGGTGAAAGGCCAATCAAACTCGGAGATAGCTGGTTCTCTGCGAAATCTATTTAGGTAGAGCGTCATCCGAATACCCCGGGGGGTAGAGCACTGGATGGGTAATGGGGCCCCACAGGCTTACTGATCCTAACCAAACTCCGAATACCCGGGAGTACTAGATGGCAGACACACTGCGGATGCTAACGTCCGTAGTGGAGAGGGAAACAACCCTGACCTACGACTAAGGCCCCCAATTCATGGCTAAGTGGGAAAGCAGGTGGGACGACCAAAACAACCAGGAGGTTGGCTTAGAAGCAGCCATCCTTTAAAGATAGCGTAACAGCTCACTGGTCTAAATAAGTTGTCCTGCGGCGAAGATGTAACGGGGCTCAAGCCATGAGCCGAAGTCTAGGGATGCGTAAGCATCGGTAGCAGAGCGTAGTGTGACATAGTTCCATGCGTCCTTAACTCCTTCGGGGGTATTGGACGCAAGGAGCTTTCGATGAAGCCGGGGCGTGAGCCATCCGGTGGAGAGATCACTAGTGAGAATGATGACATGAGTAGCGACAAAGAGTGTGAGAGACACTCTCGCCGAAAGTCCAAGGGTTCCTGCTTAAAGCTAATCTGAGCAGGGTAAGCCGGCCCCTAAGCCGAGGCCGAAAGGCGTAGGCGATGGGAACTAGGTTAATATTCCTAGGCCAGGAGGATGTGACGGATTGCAGATGTAGTTCAGCCTTATCGGATTGGTTGGGCTGCTGAGCAGTTCCTGGAAATAGCCCTCCATCAGACCGTACCCTAAACCGACACAGGTGGACTGGTAGAGCATACCAAGGCGCTTGAGAGAACGATGTTGAAGGAACTCGGCAAAATACCTCCGTAAGTTCGCGAGAAGGAGGCCCGGTTCCTAGGCAACTAGGGGCTGGGGGCACAAACCAGGGGGTGGCGACTGTTTATTAAAAACACAGGGCTCTGCGAAGTCGCAAGACGACGTATAGGGTCTGACGCCTGCCCGGTGCCTGAAGGTTAAAAGGAGAGGTGAGAGCCTTGAATTGAAGCCCAGGTAAACGGCGGCCGTAACTATAACGGTCCTAAGGTAGCGAAATTCCTTGTCGGGTAAGTTCCGACCTGCACGAATGGCGTAACGACTTCCCCGCTGTCTCCAACATCGACTCAGCGAAATTGAATTGCCTGTCAAGATGCAGGCTTCCCGCGGTTAGACGGAAAGACCCCGTGCACCTTTACTACAGCTTCGCACTGGCATCAGGATTGTGATGTGCAGGATAGGTGGTAGGCTTCGAAACCGTGACGCCAGTCGCGGTGGAGCCTCCCTTGAGATACCACCCTTCGCACTCTTGATGTCTAACCGCGGTCCGTTACCCGGATCCGGGACCCTGCGTGGCGGGTAGTTTGACTGGGGCGGTCGCCTCCTAAAGCGTAACGGAGGCGCGCGAAGGTTGGCTCAGAGCGGTCGGAAATCGCTCGTTGAGTGCAATGGCAGAAGCCAGCCTGACTGCAAGACTGACAAGTCGAGCAGAGTCGAAAGACGGCCATAGTGATCCGGTGGTCCCGAGTGGAAGGGCCATCGCTCAACGGATAAAAGGTACGCCGGGGATAACAGGCTGATACTGCCCAAGAGTCCATATCGACGGCAGTGTTTGGCACCTCGATGTCGGCTCATCTCATCCTGGGGCTGGAGCAGGTCCCAAGGGTACGGCTGTTCGCCGTTTAAAGAGGTACGTGAGCTGGGTTTAGAACGTCGTGAGACAGTTCGGTCCCTATCTGCCGTGGGTGTAGGAGACTTGAGAGGAGTTGCCCCTAGTACGAGAGGACCGGGGTGAACGATCCACTGGTGGACCAGTTGTCGTGCCAACGGCAGTGCTGGGTAGCTATGATCGGACAGGATAACCGCTGAAGGCATCTAAGCGGGAAGCCCCCCTCAAAACAAGGTCTCCCTGAGGGCCGTGGAAGACCACCACGTCAATAGGCCGGAGATGTACGCGCAGTAATGCGTTCAGTTGACCGGTACTAATCGCCCGACAGGCTTGATTTGATCCAGTAACAGAAAGACAAATCAAAAACATACACCAACCTTGACAATGGATAGCGTCGCAGCACCTAGCCGCAATGTTGATTGATTATATAACCGAGTGGCAACGCGCCTTTGCAAGCAAAGACGCTGCCTGCCACCTGTCGCTTTCTTACACAGCAAGAAAGTCGACATGGGCTTTTCCTCGGTTTGGTGGTCATAGCGCAAGTGAAACACCCGGTCCCATCCCGAACCCGGAAGTTAAGCACTGCCGCGCCAATGGTACTTGGGCTCAAGCCCCGGGAGAGTAGGTCACCGCCAAACCTAGAAAAAGCCCACTTCTCTCTAACGATGAAAAGAACACTACCCGGTCTCAAGCAGCCAAATAGGCGATAGACCAACGCAGGGCCTCAAGTAGCGTAAGCAGTAGGCCACAAAAATATCGCGGGATGGAGCAGCCCGGTAGCTCGTCAGGCTCATAACCTGAAGGTCGTAGGTTCAAATCCTACTCCCGCAACCA
>NZ_JBXWNC010000038.1:0-4979 GCF_059610165.1 Ruegeria sp. YTSA135
CCATGTTCGCAACCATGTCGAGCGTCCCCGGTTCATCATGACAGTCGCAGCCTGACGCAGCGCCCGCCTCAGATTGATACCCCCTGCCTTGGTAATGCCACCGGACAGATCACGCTCACCGGATTGGGTGCGCGAGGGCGATAGGTCACCCGAAATATCGCTAAGACCCGCGAATACGAAATGTCAATGAGGTTTAGGAAGAAGGTCGAGATGCTGTTTGCACACCGCAAAGGCATCCTTGGCCTCCGATTACGTGGCCCATGCGGCGTAAATGGCAAATTCCTCCTCGCCGCCACCGCCCAATACCTCCATAAACTGGCGAAGACCTTTCCTGCATCGCAGAAATCGAAAACAACCTAACAAAAAAGGCACTCTCACCTTCAATCAGCACCGACATTTTGTAACCGTAGTTCTGACCCCACCTTCCTTATGGGCGTTTGATCTGCGAGTCCGTGCGTATTGGAATTATGCAGGGATTTTCTCCATGGAGCACTCAACGGAGTTTCTCACGGACATTGATGAGATTGTCGGCCCTCGTGGTAATCGGCGATGGCCGGATGCGGTAAAGGCCCGGATTGTTGCCGAGACGCTGGTTGAAGGCGCGACGGTGAACGAGGTGGCTCGTCGGTATGATATCCGGCACCACACCGATTGCCGATGAGGCGCTGAAGCAGATCACGGCCCTTTACCGGATCGAGAAGGATATCCGCGGCCAAAGCCACAAGGCACGGTGGGAAGTCCGACAGGAACGATCAAAGCCGATTATCACAATCTTCGAAGCTTGGCTAATCGCCAACCGTGCCCGCGTCTCGGCCCAATCGCCACTCGGAGAGCCCCGCTGGCCCTTGATGTTGATCCTTTCTGGTGTGCCCACATTGTCCAATTACGTGCGCTCTTACGAACAACTTGATGCGCTCGTGGATCCCGTTCATTTCGATGAGATCAATCTAAAGCGTGATGAAGAAGAACTTCACGAGTTGTTGTTTGCCTACGCGGAAGAAGTGGAGATTGATAGTTTGCCGCTGATTACGAAGGACTTTCTAAGTCGACTGGACTTCGCTTGTGCACATTGATGGGGCCTTGTCATCGAACTGTTAATTGACGCCCTCACCAATGCAAAACTAGAGGGCAAAAGCGAACTCGAGCTGGAAGATTTCGCTGAACAGTTTGCACTACGGACAGGCACGAAAAAGCAGTATTCTCCATTCACGGAGACAGATTATGTCGCGGCATTCGATACCCAGAGAATGCTCAAATTGAGCGAATAGTCAGTTTCTGATGACAACAAGTCTGCAAAAGTTTGTGCGCGCCCCTACACAGTTGTAGGAGCGCTCATAACGCTGCATCTTTAACATTGATTTCATTGAAGAAAATCTTGGAAGATTGCCCATAACTCTGCGCGGTATTTGCGCATAACTTTGCACGATTTGCCCATAAGTTTGCGTGCTACTGAGAACCCATCGAACAAACCAGTTCCTATAGCTTATCTGCAATGCTCAAACGCAGCTTATTCCCAATCGCCAGCTGACGAGCGCCACGTCTTAGCTTCCGCATCCCAAACACTGGCGGTGACGCAAGGCGTCGGGTTTATTCCGTCACAATTGGTTCCGTGGACATCCGCAAGGACAATGCGTTGACGCCCGAAATCAACGACCGTCCAGCCTCGATTGAGCAAGGAGTGAACCTGCTCTTCAATCAAGAAGTGCGACATGCATCCGCCAGTTCCGCAGTAAAGTGATGCAGCACTCGAACACGCGAAACCAGACTCATTCAAAACCCAGTCGCGTTGTAGATCTCCGTCGAGATCGACCCTTTCAACCGCGCCCCAGGCTATGTCAAACTGACCGTCGTTGAACTCCGCACAGGCTCGTGCCGCCAGATCAACCTTCGCCTGCAAACCGGGCGGAAGTTGCGATACATCGGCCGCGACAGCTGGTGAGGTCCAAACAAGGCCCGAAGCAAGCACAACCCCGGCGACCAAATATTTCATCTGACGCGCTATTTGGGAGGCTGGTTGGAAGGAGGTATTAATTGCACTGATCATACCTGTAGTCCCCGTACTCCAACCAGTTTGCCGAGCCTTCGCTAAAAATCAGAAACTCGGACCTGTCTTCCCCAAGCAGGGCGACGACAAACCCGGCTGGCGGCTCAGAGTTTCCGAAGTAGCTGTAGGCCGTCATAGCTCTGATCGACTCGCCGTTGACCGTTACGCGCGCGTCCCACTCCCCCTCCGGATTGTCCAATATTACGGGTTCGATCACGCGTTTTATCGCTCCGCCACCACAATAGACGATGCCTTCGGGGGGTTCGTAGGAGGCCCCTTGGTTAATATCTGAATCGCAGGCGGAACGAAGGGACCGAATTGCCGCGCTGGAACCTTTCAAGTCAAAGATTCCGTAGCTGACATCTTGATCAATCATGGACAGGTTAACGGATGCATTGACCGCGAGCTGGTCCAGTACAAAACCATAATCCTGCTGACTATTGAAACTGACCTCGACAGGATAATTGTCGACGATCTGCACGTCAGCGTTTTCTGCGCCAACCTGAAATGCGCCAACTTCGGTGGTGCCATTCTTCAAGAAACGAATGGAAAGCCCTTGCTTCTGTACAATGTCCTGGCTGTCCTCGTATCCAGCCGGAGCAAAGCGGATACGGTCACACTGAAGTTCCAGCGTCATGTTTACGGTCTGAATAAATGCATTGGGATTAGGCCCAGAGTTGAACGACCACTCCGCCGATGCGGTGGTCGCCATTGCCATCACCAACGCTCCAATGGAAATCGTTTTGAAACTCATTTTCTCTCTCCATGGTGTTGTAGTTCGCACTGTCATTCAGCCAGAGATTCCGGCCCATTACCTGGGCAACAAGGTTAGGAAGCAGTTGCGCCGTATTCGTTTGCGCCTTCTTGGGAAGGTCGCGTCAGCCACCAGATCATCAGGATGGACAGAACCAATTGAAGAATTGAGACAACAACAATACCGGTCACACCCAGGACTGCCGCTGGTCCTCGCAATGCATCGGGGTTTTCGGCCCCTTGCTCCAATACCGAAAAGAACGCCACCCCACCCAGCATAACAAAAAGCGTTGTAATGCTGAGCGCCATCGGCAGCAGCAAATACCAGCCAGGTCGTCCTGTATCATGCAGCCTTCGCCAACCGGCGGCCAGCATAGGTATGAGAACAGCCAGTTGGAAAACAGAGGACAGAACCCGAGATCCTTGCCCTGTTTCAGGGTTGGTCCCGAATATGATCGTATCCAGCACAGCTAAAGCAGCACTCACGAGAACCACAAACAAGAAGAACCACCAGTATTCTGAGCGTAAAGCCCGACCGGAGAACTGGAAGTATTTTGAGAAACACGTTTTTACTGCTTCACCAAATCCCATATTTCACTCCATTCTTTCTTTGCGGCCTCAAATCGCTTCGCCGCTCAGGGGAACACACTCGCAGCTCCCACTTACTTTTTTGTTTGACGCAGAGGCCTATCGTACGAGAGCGTAGAGAAATTTACGCGCGGAAAAAATATTGATTTATTAAAAATAAGATTCAAACATGCGAATTCGACACAACTTTATTTTACCTCCGTTGTTGTCGCTGTCGCCCGATTTGTCGGGCCCTTCCGACTGCTGGAGTGAGTGCTGGCGGTCGGAAGGCACTTTACAATGATTGAGCGTTGGGAGGACGCGATGCTCAGACTTAACGTACTCGCCTTCTTTCCAGAGTTTGCTCTAGCATTTGCTAGTGACGTCATTCGGCCTTCACACGTTATTGTCGGCCCCGTTAGTCAACGAAATATCGTCCCGCCGACCAAGCCCCCCGCGGCAAGTTCTGGGAAAGGTAGTCACAGGATCAAGGTATGTTCTATTGGCTGCACAGACGCGAGAGCTTCAAACAAGCGCATCCAATTTCACTAATTTCAAGGGAACCAGAGGGAGAAGAAAATGTCTAACAAGATGGTGATGATTGCAGGCGCGACATGTTTCGCACTGCTTGCGGCCTGCGACGATACGAGTACATCAAGCGCGTCCGCCGAGCTCACGCCCGCTCAGCAAGCGTGTTTGCGAGATGTAGCTAACACAACGAACAATTCGCAAGTCGTTGTGCTGTCGTCTGCGTTTAGCGAAGCTGGAACACAAGTCACGGTTGGCGTTGGCGAGGATCGTGCTCCTTGGAATTGCATTGCCTACAGTGATGGCGCGACAGCTGGCATCGAGTTCTTGGGCGACGAAGGCGCATTGTGAGCAGTCTGCTGCGTAGCCGAAATCGGTTGCGCAGCACTGGCTTGATCTGCTGAGGCTCGACTTGGTTTGTAGAACCACCATCATCGCGTTTGCGACCCTTTACCTGTTGGCGTTGTTTGCGTTTCTGACGGGTACACTTGGCTGGTTGGGACAAGAAAGAGACCCTTTGTCCGGTGTGTTCCTTTTGCCAATGGGACTGCCTTGGATACTTTTAGCGGACCTGATTCCAGATACGGCCAAACCGTGGCTCGCGGCGATTGCACCGGCGCTCAACCTGTTGGCGCTGGTCTTGATTTGCAGATGGGCACACGGTTTGCGCCAATAGTGAAGACCAAACTCATTCTCACCAAAAGGGAATAAAACATGGGAAGAGTGATCTTGGGCGTTGTGATAGGGCTCGTCCTCGGCGTCATTGGGGCGATGACCTTGGGTGGCGGTGCTGCGATGGGTGTTGGCGTAGCGACTGGCTTGTCCGCCGGTGTCTGCTCCACATTGAAAGGAGCACAGGCCGAGAACCTGATCACCGCCGAGCAAGCGGATCAGATCCTCAATCGCGTAAACTCCGAGATGGCATCGCTACAAGGTATTGAACCAACAGATGAGATCGCCGGCAGCGCACAGGCATGCGATGAATTTCTGTCAAAGTTACGAGAAGCGTGTCTAACGTCAGCGCCAATGGGACAGTTTAGGTTGATTTGATAAGAGAGGGTCTCTGGCTAATTGTAAACACCAAGGA
>NZ_JBXWNC010000039.1:0-3146 GCF_059610165.1 Ruegeria sp. YTSA135
TGATACGCCCTGTTTTACTGAGGTGATCATCGGTGACGGTGCCTGTAACGGGAATAGAACACCGCCCCCGGGCACCATTTTTCATAAATAAAATCAGATACTTGCGCGTGCGCTTATCTCTCTGAGGCATATCACGCCAAGAAAAATGGATTTCTTTTGATCTAGATTTGTTTACTTGGCATTCGGTGTAGGGCGCTTTTGGCGCGTGAGACCGCTAGGCTGTTAGACGCCGTATCGCTTAAATTGGTGCAGTACTCATAAAACGACCAGCGCTGATAAAAATGCGGAAAATCGAACCAAATTGTCCGAAAACTACCGCGGTGCTTTGGGGGCAGGGTAAGAGTTCCCAACTATAACCCGAACCGAGAAAGATTACTGCGGCAAGGTGGTAAAATTTTTGAATGAAGTAAATGGTAGCGGAGGAGGCTACATACCTTGATTGTCAGGCGTAGCCATGAATTGAAAAAATCCGTTAAAATACAGATGCCTTTGTGTTGCCCAATGCCACGCGTTGCCGTACATTGACAAAAAAATGTTGGGTAAAATGGTTGGCAAAAGAAAAGGTAAACACCCTCATAACGCATTAGCTCCGGCATTCGTTAAGTCGGCCAAGGGTCCTGCGCTTTATGCGGATGGAAGCGGACTGTACCTAAAGGTTGATGAAAGCGGCGCAAGTCGCTGGATTCAGCGGATCGTAATTCGGGGTAAAAGATGTGAAATTGCTATAGGCTCAACCAAACTTGTCTCACTATCCAGTGCCCGCGTAGCCGCGCATGATAATCGCAAGATAGCCCGAGAGGGTGGGGACCCCAGAGCCGACAAGAAACTGCGAGAAGCGGTGCCGACATTTGAGGAAGCCGCGCGGGAAGTTCACAAAGCCAACAAATCATCATGGCGCAATGCCGACCATGCAAAAAAGTACATCAGGTCATTGGAGTCCTATGCCTTTCCACATTTTGGCAAGGTCAATGTTGCTGATGTTGATGGCTCACATGTCCTGACCGCTCTACTGCCCATTTGGACTACGAAAGACGACACAGCGCGGCGGGTGCGGCAGCGGATCGGGACAGTTATGAAGTGGGCGATTGCAAATGGCTGGCGCACTGACAATCCGGCAGAAGCCGTAAAGGCCGTTTTACCTAAACAGGACAAGACCAAAAGAAAGAACCGCAAGGCTCTGCCGTACGGGGACGTATCAAGTTGTATTGCCTGCGTCCAACAGTCCGATGCTGACCCTTCAACCAAGCTGGCAGTTGAGTTTTTGGTGCATACTGCTTGTCGCTCTAAAGAGGTGAGAGAAGCCGTTTGGAGCGAGATTGACCTTCAAGGCCGGGTTTGGATTATCCCAGCAGTCCGAATGAAAATGGCGGAACCCCATCAGGTGCCTCTGACAGAGCGTGCTATCGAGGTGCTGAACGAAGCCCGCAAGCTTCATCAAGGTGATTTAGTTTTCCCCGGCAGAAAGCAAAAAAAGCCCCTCAGTGACGTGACATTGCTCAAGTTGGTTCGTGAGCAAGGTTATGACTGTGATGTTCATGGATTTCGGGCCAGTTTCCGAACTTGGGCGCAGGAGCAAACAAACTTCCCGCGTGAAGTCTGCGAAATGGCGCTGGCGCACAAGGTTGGCGACGATACAGAAGCGGCCTATGCAAGGTCGGACCTGTTCGCCAAACGGCGGAAGCTAATGGATACCTGGGCCTCTTATTTATCAGCACAGAGTGGTGAGGTAATCGAGATGGCGGGCCGGTCATGACGCACAGATATATTCCCGCACCGTTTTGTATTTTCCCTGTAATGCGGCAGAAGCTTTATTATCACCTCTACCCTGCCGCGCATGATGATAGCGAACTGAAAACTGCCCTAATGGAAGATATGGAGAGAGCGACAAATAAGGTCGCGACACTGCGTAGCCACCTTACAGATTTGGGCGTTGATCCGGATGCCCGGAGAAACTGGCATTGGGGAACAGCGCATCGCGTTGGCGACTCTCGCAAGTTACCGCCGGGTGCGCGGAAAATCTTTGATGACGCGGGTCACGCGCATGACCTTATCGCCGCTTCCGAGGCGTTGGAGAAAGGTGAATTTGATCCAGTTGCGCGCTTTTTCCCGAGGTGGGATGACCGGAGGGGCACGCTAGTCAGCCCTTCGGTTCCGATTGAGTTGATACAACTCCGCAACAGCCGTCTAAACGCGTTTATGAACACGACGAGAGACGCCCTGTATCGCGGAGATATCACCGCATACGTAAAGCGCAACGAGGGCATTCATACCATCGCGGATAGAAACATCTGGTTGCATGACTTCATCGCTACAAGAGCCTTAGAACGGGGCGCAATAAGAGACGAGACCGAAACGTTTGGAATAGGCTCAGCCCGACTGGAATTGTTTTTTAATAGTGAAGAACTCGAAAGGCGGTTCCCGCTCTATGGGGCTTCCAAAGAGAGTTTCCCCACCAACAACACGGAACGTGCATCCAAGCCAACTAAACCAGAGCGGATTGCTGACGCATTGGTCGAAATGTACCCGACTGGCATTCCGGAGAAGGCTTATGGTGGTATTGCCGAATTAAGGCGACAGGTTGAATGTAAGACTGGTATCGACGCAATCACGGACGGAACGTGGAGCCGGGGTAAGGCCCTGTACGAAAAGCGAGTCAAAGGTAACCTGTTGAATTGATGCGGATGCAGGCAAACGCTATGTCAACACCGCCAAATACCGCCAAATACCGCCAAACATACAGCCAAAAATGCCAAACATACAGCCAATTCCAAATGCGGATTTTGGCTTTATTGATAGTATTTTCAATAACTTACATGTGCCTATCATAGCAAACCATTGAAGCCGCTGGACGCAGGTTGCCAGCCGCAGAAAATGGGAAAAGCGATGATAGAAAAGCATTATCGCCGCAAGGAAGTCGAGGAAGTAACCGGCCTGTCTGGCCGTCAAATTTACCGCCTCATGGATCAGGGCGAGTTTCCGCGCCCGGTCAAAATGTCAGCAAACATCGTGGCATGGAAAGAAAGCGACCTGAGCGCTTTTCTGGAAAGCCGGAAAGCGGCAGCCGCATAAACGAAACCCGCGCTCCATGGGTCATCATGGGCACGGGACATTTCGTTTTACAGTCTGTGGCAGGACTTTCTGAAATG
>NZ_JBXWNC010000040.1:0-2183 GCF_059610165.1 Ruegeria sp. YTSA135
TGCCCCAAAGCCTATGGTTTGGGCATTGCTGCTTCTTTCAACTGCTTTCCAAAGGTCGCCCCCAAACCTAGTTCTGCGGTGCGATCCGATATGGAGAGCAACAACTTAACCGCACCGTAGTATCTCTGCCGGTACAAGGGGAGTGAGTCGGACAGTCCCAATCTTGAGGACATCTGGTGGGCTACCGAAATCAGCGCCTTGCCGATCCGCTGCTTCGACACTTGCTCTGCAAGATAGCTCGCGAGGTAATCATGAAACGAGGAATAGTCGGGCACCATTGACGCGCTCATGGCCCCAAGTTGATACAGAAAATCGGCTTCTACCTCCTGCAACTTGAGGCTCTTTGTCCAGTGTCTGGTATGCGGGGTTTCTCCCAGTGCTAACGCGAGCCAGTCACCTGCACGTCGGTAAGAAACGTGCCAAGATGCATAGCTATCCGCGCGTTCTTGAGTGAAGGTCAACAAGTAGTCCAAAACATCAGAGAATTCGTCAGTGGCAGTTGGCTCGTGAACCCCATCCTCTCTAAGGTCTACATAGAAGTTGGACTGTTTGAACCAATCGAGATTCTCTAAGATATTGTCTGGAGCGTAGAGACTAAAAAGTCTTCGGCTGAAGACCGGATCTTGTTCCATGGCAGCTCGGATTTTGCTGCCATAGGCAAGAAGAGCTTCCTGTTTCGCCTTATGATGACCACCCTTCTTCCAGTACTTTTTCCAAGCTTCGTCATCTACATCGTGCTCGAACTTCAGAAAGGTGTCCGCCAACAATGGCACCTTTGCAAGCTCTTCCAACGCCAAGACGACGAGCGCGGCAGCGCGTGTCATGCGATTACCTGAAATTAAGAACCGCGCATCCTCTAGGAGGTCATTGCCGTTCTTGGTGTATGCGACAAGGGCACTGGCAACCTCCTCTTTGGTCAATTGACCAGAGCGTCTAATTGCAGCGGACGGTTTGTCTAGGATTATTCCAATGTCTGAATCACTCAAAGCGTCTCAATCCAAATTCTTTCGGTCATTTGGGCAGCAGCGTCATCCTTTCCATCCATTTCGCCAAGACAGCTAGGGGATACCCGCTTCCATAAGATTGACCAACGCCTTCAGATTGCCAACCGCCAATTTGATCGACCACGTCCGATGGACATTCAACGGCCCTCAGGCGGTCACGCATAGAATGACGGAAGCTATGCATCGTACATCGTTCCGGGACCATCGGCTTGAGCCACTTGTTTAGAGCCGCACTTGCTGAGTTCGCGTTTGTTTGGCCGCTACCGTTGTATCGGGGAAAGGCATGAACGCCGTCGTTCGCATTGCTGAGAATGCGGCCCGCGGCCCAGAAAGCCTTGCCGACCAATGGAATCTCACGGGCGCTGTTGGAATTCTTGAGCCGTCGCCAAGGGTGTTCTTGAATGATTACTTTAGGATACTTTCCATCTATCACGAGGTCGTCCAGCATAAGACCTGCAGCCTCAGCAAGTCTCATCCCTGTGTCAGAAACCAACGCCACGAGCCAACGAAGTTCATCATCAAGCCTTAAGCATTCACCTTGCACGGCACGTACCACATTGCTTGGTAAAGGCTCGCGTTCTTTCACTCCGGCTTGGCGGTCGAAGTAGACGCCGCCAAAGGGGTTCGTCATCGAGATGTCCAGCTCGCTGGCAGCGAAGTTCGTTACTGAGCGAACTGTTCCGAAGATGCGAGTGATGCTGCTGCCAGACAGGCCACGGGCAATAAGCGCGTCCCGAAATTTGTTTGCATCACCCTTGGTATAGGCTCGAAGGTCCTTATCGCCAGCGACGTCGATCACGTAGCCACAACTCCGCTCCGCAGCGCGGTGAAAGGTGGCCGGACGACCGTTGCCCTTGAGCTTGAGATAAACCGCAACAGCCTCAGAGAGCGTTATCGCTTCGAACATCGGGGCATCTAGCGCGTCGCTTATTGTGTCCGCAGCCACGCGAAGTCGGTGCTTCCCGGGCAACTCCGCATCCTTGCACCGCAGGTAGTACCAGTGATCATCCAGCTGATCCGCAGCCCGCCTCGCCTGTGCTGCTGCGATCTTCACCGACCTTGTACGCAGGGAGTAAGCGATCTTCTTCGTGTTGTAGTGTTTCAAAAGATCGCTCGGGACCCGCCTTTCGAAATAGTAGATACCATTCTTGGTAAAAGAAAAGGGGACCGATTTGTCAT
>NZ_JBXWNC010000041.1:0-1854 GCF_059610165.1 Ruegeria sp. YTSA135
AGCTATGGGCCCGTGATCGGAGGTGGTCTCCGGCGTTGTCCTGACAGGGCATTTCCAGCAATCGCAGCAAGTAGGACCGCGCCTCCAATCAGTGTGTTGGCGGTAGCAGTTTCTCCCAAGAAAAGCCAAACCCAAAGCGGGCCGAGTAAGACTTCAGCCAGTGAAAGTAGTGTGAGTTCTGCTGCTGGCAGACTTCTCGATCCAATGGTGTAGAGGATCAAACCGGCGCCCACTTGAAAGATCCCCATTGCGAAGGCCACGCTACCGTCATTCAGGCTTATGGCTAGCGAAAGACCCTGAACCTGGCAGATCGCAAAGGTGATGACGACTCCAAAGAGCCCAGACAGAAACACGGACGGCAACATCTCTGACGTTCGGCCCCACCGCAGCGCAACGGTGAATACCGCGAAGCCGAGCGCCGACCCGAGCGCCGCAAGACTGCCTTTCAGAACAACGCTTCCTGATTTATCGGCAACCATGATCGCAATGCCGCCAAGCGCGACAACGATTGCAATCCATGTCGCTCTGCGCACCGGTTCTCGCAGGACCATCCATGCCAAAATAGCCGTTAAGAACGGTGCGGTGGCGAAGAGCAGCATCGCATTGGCAACTGATGTATTCTGTATTGCGTAAATCGCACCGGAGTACGCAGCTAACAACGACAGCGCGGCGACGACGGCGGGGAAGCCGGTTCGGCGAAGCTGGACGAATGGGTTTTCACCGGACCGCAGCCGAATAACGACATAGAGGAATAGCGACATCGCCATTGAGCGGTATAGCAGAATTTGCCAGACACCGGCCTCTTCTATCAAGCGGATGCCAAGACCGACCGTCGACCACAGAACGCCAGCCGCAAAAACAAAAAGCACACCGTGTTTGTGGCCGTCAGAAGAGCTCAATATGTTGGCGGTTGTCGTAATCGCAAAAACTCCAGGTTACCCGAGAGCGTATTCAGGCATCCGACTGTTTTCTGCATCATTTGCGACAACGCCACGGTGAATTGTGCGAACCTTACAAGGGACGCGGTATGCATTTTTGCGCAATATCGTTGGCACTACACAACATGATGGAAATTGACGGCCCCAGTATAAAACGTATCGACTGCTGCAGGGATATAGAGGACACCAACTTTCAGCTAGCGCGATTTAGGCGATCACCTCAGGCCCCGCATCCAGCGCGATAATTTTCCCACTGGTATCGGCGTCAGTGTCGCAATGAAGACAGAAACCAGGCCGCGCCTGCGCCAATGGAGGGAGCATGTCTGTAGCTCCACCTGATCGACAGCTTCATGCAGCGGCCTTCATGATTTGTGCAATGGCGGTCATTGGCGTGATCGACAACTTCATTGCGCCGTTGTCGCGCCACATTGGGCTCTGGCAGTTCCATCTGATGCGGGCCACGATCGCGTGGCCGCTTGTGGCGGTTCTTCCGCTACTTGGACTTGGCGGGTTGATGCCCGTTCGGTTTTGGGCGGTGGCGCTGCGCAGCTTACTAGTGGGCATCTCGATGTTGTTCTACTTCTCGGCTCTGGCGATGATGCCGATTGCCCAAGCACTGGCCGGGCTTTTTACCTCACCAATCTTTATCCTTTTGATCTCGGCAGGCGTGATGGGGCAGCGAGTGGGTATCTGGCGGATCAGCGCGGTTGCCGTTGGGTTCATCGGGATCACTCTTGTGCTGCAACCGAATCCTTCTGATTTCGATCTGACCGTTTTGATCCCTGTGTGCGCCGGATTCTTTTATGCGTTGGGCGCAATCGCCACACGCAGACTATGCGTCGGTGAAAGTACTGTAGCCCTGCTTGCGGGGATGTGGGTCACTTTGGGTTTTCTGGGAGCAGTGGGCACCCTCACA
>NZ_JBXWNC010000042.1:0-1683 GCF_059610165.1 Ruegeria sp. YTSA135
CAAAGCAAATGCAAAGTGCAGCCTGGATCTCAGTAGGATCATCAGGATCGCCCCAATCGCTTCGAGCCAAACTATTCGGGACGAGGTTTCCAGCATGTTTGGATCTCCCAATCCAGATTGTCGTATACTTTGCTTAGATTCTCAAAAGTGAAATGCCCACAGACATAGAAGGTCTAGAAATAGCTTTCACCGCCCATAGTGAGCGGCAATGTCCAAGTCCTTGTAAAAGTTTTGTAAAGTTGACCCTTCCTGATTTTTAACGGCAGTCGCTGTCATTGCCATGTGCTACAATAGACCGTAGGCTGGATTAAAAACCGGGGTAGAGCATGCACGCTACAAGATGGGTTATACTATCGGCTGGATTTGTTGTTCTGGCCACAGCGTCGTGTACGGATCTGTATCCTGACGCCGATGTCATGCCCACTCGCGCTGATGGGGCGGCCTTTTTCTCAGAAAACTGTGCTGCTTGTCATGGTGTGGATGGTAGAGGCGGTGGCCCGGCAAGCAGCGGTCTTTCCGTTGCGCCAACAGATTTGACAACATTGAGCGCGAAGAACGGAGGCAATTTTCCTCAAGCACGCGCACTAAGCTACATCTATGGCGACCCAGAAAACAGCCATCTTGCTCGGGTTATGCCGGAGTTTGGCGGGGAAATGGCAGAAGATCTGGTTCCGGTTGAAATCGAGGGTGTCTTGACGCCCACTCCGCGGGAATTAGCAGGTTTATTGTTCTTCTTAGAAAGCATCCAACAGTAGACTAGTGATCTTGGCGTTAGATCAGCTATTGACAGTTTACCGGTGTTCTGGACTTGCACCTTTTTTGACCCTGTGACGATTGCAGACCCAACGTTGTGAAGCGCCGTGGTTTGCTATGCGTAAGCAGTTACTCAAAATCTTTTGACCGAATTGGCAAGTCGAGCCCAGTTCTGGCTAAATACGAGTTGACATAATGATTTATGCCAAAGAGTTGAACGCGTTCAAATGCTAAATTTCAAATGTTAAATGGTGCAGCTGTTCTGGGCTCACTGCTGCCTGTCCCCATCAATCGGTTTTGGGCCACGGGATAGAAAATGTTATATGGTAAAGGACCGACGTTGACCGGGGGAAGATGTCGGTCCATTTTTGTTGTAGTAAACTCTCGTTTAGCAAAGGACCTCCGGCTTATGAGGTACTTCATGATCGTTGCAAGCATGGGCATTTCTTCGGTTGCAACGATATCTGCGGCCGACGAGTATTCGGACCTTGGCAAAGACCTCTTTGTTGAGCATTGCGCCAGATGTCACGGAATCGATGCATCTGGAAAAGGACCTGACGCAGCTGATTTGAAAACTGATCCTGCTGATTTAACAAAGATTTCCGACCGTAGGGGAGGCGTGTGGCCGATGCTCGAGGTCATGTCGATCTTGGACGGTTATTTGAAAGTTCAAGAACCTCGCGATGACATGCCTATGATCACCGAGTTGAACGACGGCCCTACTGTCGAATTCGATACGGGGAATGGTTTGGTTACGCGTATTCCTTCAAGACTTATCGAAATTGCTGTGTATTTGGAGAGTATTCAGTCTCCGAAGCCGGAACGTTATGTTCTGTGAAGTTCTGATCCGCAGTTGAGTGCGCTAAAGAGCGCTGCACCATGCTGCGTTGGACGGGTGCCGAAATTACCAAGAAGCAACGAATGACCACT
>NZ_JBXWNC010000043.1:0-1434 GCF_059610165.1 Ruegeria sp. YTSA135
GTCCGTTCGGTCTGTCCGAGGCTTTTTATCAGTCTGCTTTCAGTCTGCGTGTACGGGTAATCCTGCACCCAGTTAAAGTGGTCTGCCGCTGATGGGGCCATCGGTGCAAAGGGTGAATGACATGATGCAATCAGACGATTTCGGTTTTGGTACACAGATCCGCAAATCCCCTTATTTTGACGCGACCGTCCGCTGGGGCGCCAAGGGGTTTTCGGTTTACAACCACATGTACATCCCGCGCGATTTCGGCGATCCAGAGCAGAACTTCTGGAACCTCGTGAATGACGCGATCCTGTGCGACGTAGCGGTCGAGCGCCAGGTGGAGATCACCGGCCCGGATGCGGCAAAATTCGTGCAGATGCTGACCCCGCGCGACCTGTCGAAGATGGCGATTGGCCAGTGCAAATACATCCTGATCACCAATGCCGAAGGCGGCATCCTGAACGATCCGATCCTGCTGCGCCTTGCGGAAAATCATTTCTGGATCTCACTGGCAGACAGCGACATCCTGCTTTGGGCTCAGGGCGTCGCAGTGCATTCCGGCATGGATGTTACCATCGTCGAACCCGATGTCTCGCCGCTGCAGTTGCAGGGGCCGAAGTCGGGCGAAATCATGCGTGTGCTTTTTGGCGACGACATAATGGATCTAAAGTATTACTGGCTGCGCGAGGTCGATCTTGACGGCATTCCGCTTGTCGTGTCCCGCACAGGTTGGTCAAGCGAACTGGGTTACGAGCTTTACCTGCGCGACAGCGCCCATGGCGACGCGCTGTGGGAGCGGATCATGGCCGCCGGCATGGAATTCGGCCTCAAGCCCGGCCACACCTCTTCGATCCGCCGGATCGAAGGCGGAATGTTGTCCTATCACGCCGATGCCGACATCCACACCAACCCGTTCGAACTGGGCCTTGACCGGCTGGTCAATCTCGACACCGAGGCCGATTTCATCGGCAAAGCCGCGCTGCGCCGTATCAAAGAGGAAGGCGTAAGCCGCAGACAGGTTGGCCTGATCATCGACTGCAATCCGCTGGAGGGGCCGAACACAGCGTTCTGGGCGATCAACAAGGGTGACGAGACCATCGGCAAGGTGACGTCCGCCATCTATTCGCCGCGCCTGAAACAGAACATCGCGCTGGCCATGGTGTCTGTGGATCACGCCGTTCTCGGCTCGGATGTGGAAGTGGTGACCAAGTCGGGCCCGACCCGCGCCACCATGGTCGAATTCCCCTTCTACGACCCGAAAAAGAAAATCGCCGCCGCCTGAGCGCGTCCGGAAAGAAGAGTACTGAACCATGTCCGATCTTTCGATCCAACTGCACTGGCACCGCGCCGAACCCGTCCTGCAAACCGGAAAATACTCCAACGCGCACAGGGTTCAGTTCAAAAACAGCCACGAGGTAGAAGTGGACTCCGCCCCCGATTGGGGCGGCGATC
>NZ_JBXWNC010000044.1:0-1167 GCF_059610165.1 Ruegeria sp. YTSA135
AATCTTCGACACGACGCCGGCGCCGACGGTGCGGCCGCCTTCGCGGATGGCGAAGCGGAGGCCCTGCTCCATCGCGATCGGTGCGATCAGTTCAACGCCGAACGACACGTTGTCGCCGGGCATGACCATCTCGGTGCCTTCGGCCAGGGTCACGGTGCCGGTCACGTCCGTGGTACGGAAGTAGAACTGCGGACGGTAGTTCGCGAAGAACGGGGTGTGACGACCGCCTTCTTCCTTGGTCAGGATATAGGCTTCGGCTTCGAACTTGGTGTGCGGAGTCACCGAGCCGGGCTTACACAGAACCTGGCCACGCTCAACACCGTCACGGTCAACACCACGCAGCAGGGCGCCGATGTTGTCGCCGGCTTCACCGCGGTCCAGCAGCTTGCGGAACATCTCAACACCGGTGCAGGTGGTCTTGGTGGTGTCGCGGATGCCGACGATTTCAATCTCGTCACCAACGTTGATCACGCCACGCTCAACACGACCCGTCACAACGGTACCGCGGCCCGAGATCGAGAACACGTCTTCGATCGGCATCAGGAACGGCTGGTCAACAGCACGCTCGGGGGTGTCGATATACTCATCAACAGCCGCCATCAGCTCCTTGATCTTCTCTTCGCCGATTTCCGGGTTGTTGCCTTCCATCGCGGCCAGAGCCGATCCTGCGATGATCGGAATATCGTCGCCGGGGTAGTCGTAGCTGGACAGCAGTTCGCGAACTTCCATCTCAACCAGTTCCAGCAGCTCTTCGTCGTCAACCTGGTCAACTTTGTTCAGGAACACGACCATCTTCGGAATGCCAACCTGGCGGCCCAGCAGGATGTGCTCGCGGGTCTGCGGCATCGGGCCGTCAGCGGCGTTCACAACCAGGATCGCGCCGTCCATCTGCGCGGCACCGGTGATCATGTTCTTGACGTAGTCAGCGTGGCCGGGGCAGTCAACGTGCGCATAGTGGCGGTTGTCGGTCTCGTATTCCACGTGGGCGGTCGAGATGGTGATGCCGCGCGCCTTTTCTTCCGGCGCACCGTCAATCTGGTCATACGCTTTGAAGTCGCCGAAATACTTGGTGATTGCTGCGGTCAGCGTCGTCTTGCCGTGGTCAACGTGGCCAATCGTGCCGATGTTGACGTGCGGTTTTGTACGCTCAAACTTTTCCTTTGCCAT
>NZ_JBXWNC010000045.1:0-1128 GCF_059610165.1 Ruegeria sp. YTSA135
TGATGATCTTCCCAATGTGGCAGCCGGGCGACGAGGTACAGTTCTTCACCCGGCCATGGGTTTGGCCGATGTGGGATGCTTTGCCGCTAATCCTACTGCAGGCCATCGGTTCAGTTTGTGGGGTGTTCATGATCATCAAGGCCTATCAGCTAGGTGAGCCATCTTATGTCTCGGTCTTCGAGTATTCGGTGATGATCTTTGGTCCACTCTTTGCGTGGCTCGCTTTCGGCCAGCCGGTCGGTGGCTGGCAAGTGCTTGGCATCATTTTTATTGCTTCAGCAGGCATTATCATCGCCCTACGGTCGCGTTAAGTTTTGAAATAAACACAACGAGCCTGAGTATCGGCCCCTTCAATTCGACTGTCAAATACGAGCAGGTGCCATTGATGTTTGTGTGGAGTAAATACGGGGACCAACTACCCGGGGAATAAGGAGGCCCAACCATAGAGCAAAGTTTGACACGTCTTTTTCAAATTGAGTCGATTGGTGCGCTCTGCATGATCCTACTCGGGTCTGCTATGCACTTTGCGTTTGCCTGGCTCGGCAACTGGACACCTTTGGCCCTCGTGGCAGCCGTCAATGAGGCAATATGGGAACACTTGAAGTTGGCTTTTTGGCCCGGACTGCTTTGGGCCTGCCTCATGCCGCTGCCGCCGAATTTAAGTCGTTGGTATGTGATGAGTTCGAAAGGCGTGAGCTTGGCAATTACGGCAATGCTGATTGTCACAATCTTTACAACTTACACGGCCATCTTGGGCCGTAACTTGCTGTTTCTGGACATCGGCACATTCGTCTTTGCCATTTGTGTTGGTCAGTTAATTTCGGCCTTATTGCTCACAAGTGGGATCAGTCAGACCAGATTCGTTTTTGTTTTGGGAACTCTTCTTCTGGCGCTCCAACTGATTGCTTACAGCCTTTTCACGTTCTTTCCTCCTGACCATTGGCTCTTTGTTGAGGCCCGTACAGGCATCAGAGGAATTCCATGACGTTAAAGCGAAACTTCCTATTGGTATGAAAGCTTATTGTTTTCGCTGGGGAATAATGCTGAGTTACGATGTTGTGCGTGTGCAGCAGAAAACTCCGAAACCGGACTTTCACGGCGCCAGTCATGTATGTCTCACTTGCGGAC